>JAUNHC010000010.1 GCA_030524175.1 Eubacteriales bacterium | reverse complement strand
TGGGCGGTAAAGCACAGTTCGGCGGACAGCGTTTCGGAGAGATGGAGGTTTGGGCGCTGGAAGCATACGGCGCGTCTTATACCCTTCAGGAGATCCTGACTGTGAAATCTGACGATGTTGTGGGACGTGTGAAGACCTACGAAGCGATCATCAAGGGTGACAACATCCCTGAGCCAGGTATTCCTGAATCCTTCAAGGTGCTCTTAAAAGAGCTTCAGTCCCTCTGTCTCGATGTGAAGGTGCTCAGAGAGGACCAGACAGAAATCGAAATCATGGAGTCCGTAGACTACGGCGACACTGATCTGCGTTCTGTCATCGAGGGTGATGCCCGCAGCCGCAGAGACGAGGAGTCCTTTGGCAAACACGGCTATACCAAGCAGGAGTTTGCAGACGGCGAGCTTGTTGATGTGGAAGAAGAAGAGGAAGAAGACGTGGAAGACGATTTCATAGAGTTCGAAGAGACTCTTGATGAAGAATAGAAAGGGGAAAGAATACATGGCAGAAACAACCAATACCAATGAAACATATCAGCCAATGACTTTCGATGCCATCAAGATTGGACTGGCGTCCCCGGAGAAAATCAGAGACTGGTCAAGAGGCGAAGTGTTAAAGCCGGAGACCATCAACTACCGTACCTTAAAACCTGAAAAAGACGGACTTTTCTGCGAGAAGATTTTCGGGCCAAGCAAGGACTGGGAGTGTCACTGTGGGAAATACAAGAAAATCCGTTATAAAGGTGTTGTCTGCGACAGATGCGGCGTAGAAGTTACTAAAGCATCCGTCCGCAGAGAGCGCATGGGCCACATTCAGCTTGCGGCCCCTGTGTCTCATATCTGGTATTTTAAGGGAATCCCGTCCCGTATGGGACTGATCCTGGACCTGTCTCCAAGAACTCTGGAGAAGGTACTTTACTTTGCCAATTATATTGTGCTGGATCCGGCTGATTCCGGTTTACAGTACAAACAGGTCCTCACTGAGAAAGAGTATCAGGATGCACGCGAATCCTACGGCTATGATTTCCGTGTGGGCATGGGTGCAGAGTCCATCAAGGAGCTTCTGGAGGCCATTGACCTTGAGAAGGATGCCGCTGAGCTTAAGAAGGACTTAAAAGATGCCACAGGCCAGAAGAGAGCAAGGATCATCAAACGTCTGGAAGTAGTGGAATCTTTCCGTGAATCAGGTAACCGTCCTGAATGGATGATCATGACCGTTGTACCGGTAATACCGCCGGATCTTCGTCCTATGGTACAGCTGGACGGCGGACGTTTCGCCACCTCTGACCTGAATGACCTATACAGAAGGATCATCAACCGCAACAACCGTCTGAAAAGACTGCTGGAGCTGGGTGCTCCTGATATTATTGTCCGCAATGAGAAGCGTATGCTTCAGGAAGCAGTGGATGCTCTCATTGACAACGGACGCCGCGGCCGCCCTGTGACAGGCCCCGGAAACAGAGCCCTTAAATCCCTCTCCGACATGCTGAAAGGTAAATCCGGACGTTTCCGCCAGAACCTTCTGGGAAAACGTGTTGACTATTCCGGACGTTCCGTTATCGTCGTGGGACCTGAGCTTAAGATTTACCAGTGCGGTCTTCCGAAAGAAATGGCAATTGAGCTTTTCAAACCTTTTGTAATGAAGGAGCTTGTTGCAAACGGAACCTCACACAACATTAAAAATGCTAAGAAAATGGTTGAGAAGCTTCAGCCGGAAGTATGGGATGTCCTTGAGGATGTCATCAAAGAGCATCCGGTTATGCTGAACCGTGCACCTACCCTTCACCGACTGGGAATCCAGGCTTTTGAGCCGATCCTTGTGGAAGGTAAGGCTATTAAGCTTCATCCCCTTGTATGTACAGCCTTCAACGCTGACTTTGACGGTGACCAGATGGCAGTCCATCTTCCTCTTTCCGTGGAAGCACAGGCTGAATGCCGTTTCCTGCTCTTGTCACCTAACAACCTGCTGAAACCTTCCGACGGCGGCCCTGTGGCGGTTCCTTCACAGGATATGGTCCTTGGTATCTATTATCTGACCCAGGAAAGGCCTGGAAATAAAGGCGAAGGCAAGGTATTCAAGAGCGTAAACGAAGCTATCCTGGCATATGAGAACAAAATTATCACTTTGCAGTCAAAGATTATTGTCCGCTGCCAGAAGACAATGGCTGACGGCAGTGTACTGCAGGGAAATGTAGAATCTACGCTTGGCCGTTTCCTGTTCAACGAGATCCTTCCTCAGGATTTGGGCTTTGTCGACAGAAGTGTACCGGGCAATGAGCTTCTCCTTGAGGTTGATTTCCTGGTAGGAAAGAAACAGCTGAAGCAGATTCTTGAGAAAGTTATCAATACCCATGGCGCAACCAAGACAGCAGAGGTGCTTGACTCCATCAAGGCCACGGGCTATAAATATTCCACACGTGCGGCTATGACCGTATCCATTTCTGATATGACTGTGCCGCCTCAGAAGCCTGAGATGATCAAACAGGCTCAGGATACTGTGGACTTGATCACCAAGAACTACAAGCGTGGACTTATCACAGAGGAAGAGCGTTATAAAGAGGTTGTGGATACCTGGAAGAAGACTGACGATGAGCTTACCAAGGCTCTTCTTACCGGACTTGACAAGTACAACAACATCTTCATGATGGCTGACTCAGGTGCCCGTGGTTCTGACAAACAGATCAAACAGCTTGCAGGTATGCGTGGATTGATGGCCGATACTACCGGTCACACCATCGAGCTTCCTATCAAGTCAAACTTCCGTGAAGGTCTGGACGTATTGGAGTACTTTATGTCCGCCCATGGAGCACGTAAAGGTCTGTCCGATACAGCTCTTCGTACCGCCGACTCCGGATACCTGACAAGACGTCTTGTAGACGTTTCCCAGGAACTGATCGTCCGTGAGATGGACTGCTGTGAGGGCAAGGGCGAGATTCCGGGCATGTTTGTTAAAGCATTTACAGACGGCAAGGAAGAGATAGAGAGCCTGCAGGAGCGTATTACAGGAAGATTCTCCTGTGAGACCATCAAGAGTAAAGATGGCGAAGTTCTTGTAAAAGCTAACCATATGATCACCCCGAGACGTGCTGCCCGCATTATGAATGAGGGTGTGAACAATGTTGACGGCGGTGAGATCAATACAGTAAAAATCCGTACAATCTTAACCTGTAAGTGCAAAGTTGGTATCTGTGCGAAATGCTACGGCGCCAACATGGCAACAGGCGAACCTGTTCAGGTAGGTGAGTCTGTAGGTATTATTGCCGCACAGTCCATCGGTGAGCCTGGTACACAGCTTACCATGCGTACCTTCCATACAGGCGGTGTTGCGGGTGGTGACATCACACAGGGTCTTCCCCGTGTCGAGGAGCTTTTTGAGGCAAGAAAGCCGAAAGGTCTTGCTATTATCACTGATATTAAAGGTGTTGCTGTCATCAATGACACCAAGAAAAAACGTGAGATTATCGTGACGGATCAGGAGACTGGTGAATCCAAGACTTATCTCATCCCTTACGGTTCACGTGTGAAGGTTATGGACGGCCAGGTTCTTGAAGCAGGTGACGAGCTGACTGAAGGTAGTGTGAATCCTCACGACATTCTCAGGATCAAAGGTGTCCGTGCCGTACAGGATTATATGCTCCGGGAGGTTCAGAGAGTATACCGTCTTCAGGGTGTGGAGATCAATGACAAGCATATCGAGGTCATTGTACGTCAGATGTTGAAGAAAATCCGTATTGAGAATAACGGAGACAGCGAATTCCTGCCTGGTACCCTGGTGGATGTCCTTGAATACGAGGATGTCAACGAGGAACTGGAGAATGAAGGTATGGTGCCTGCAGAAGGCAAGCAGGTAATGCTTGGTATCACCAAAGCATCCTTGGCTACGAATTCCTTCCTATCCGCAGCATCCTTCCAGGAGACAACCAAGGTTCTGACCGAGGCTGCCATCAAAGGCAAGGTAGACCCGCTTATCGGATTAAAAGAAAATGTCCTTATCGGTAAACTGATTCCTGCCGGAACCGGTATGAAGCGTTACAGTGAAGTGACACTGGATACAGGTATGCCGGAGGAAGATCTCTTAGAGGATGACGAGCTCGAGGAGCTTGAAGAAGTTGAAGAGATTGCTGATGCAGATGATGAAGAACTCCTCACTATGGAAGAAGACTTCCCTGAAGAAGAGGATGAGGATTTGGATTTAGACGATGATGAGGAAGATGAAGACGAATTGGAATTATCCGAGGAGTTTGATGAAGACTGATTGACAGTAAGGCGCAGGCCTGAATGTTGAAAAAAGAAGCACCTCTGCCGGGGGAACCTGGCGGAGGTGCTTCTTTTAGAGCATAGGGAAGTGTCTAGTGTACTGACCGGTTTTTCGGCAGCAGGGAGCTGATGAAAAACAGAAGGTTCATTGCCAGAAACCCTATCAAAATAACAAAGAGTCCCAGCCGGTTTCCAAGAGAGCACAGACCTCCGAAGATAACAGGACCGAGAGTCTGGCCTGTGTTGTCAAAAAGAAGATATATGCCCATAGTACTTCCTTCATCTGTTTGCCGCACGGAAGGAAGATTGGTGAAATATTCTGACTGCGCTGTATAACCGAATGACATCCCAAGGGATATCAGAAATACACCTGCAATAGCCGCCGGCATACCAGGCATACAGACAAACACTATAAGTGCTGAGAGAAAACATCCGTTTGCCAGACAGACCATGTTTCTGTCCCCAATCCGTTTTTCTACAGTATCCGATAAGATTGGACCCAAATATATAATTATCAGTCCGCAGAAGAGAAAGAGTTTGCCGGCAAAATCTTCGGTGTAACCGTTGGCATCTGCGTAACTGACAAAAAACACTTCTCTGAAGTTAATGAGAACCAGGAAGGGAAGAAGGGTGCAGAACAAGAACCCCAATACCTTCCAGTCCTTCATAAAAGCAAGGCTTGAGGTTTTTCGCTCTTCTGTCTCGCCTTGTACATCAGGCATAAATTTCGTGGTCATAAGTACAGCAAATACTACAGAGAATATAGCCAGAACATACACGGACTGATATCCGAAATGTGAGGCAAGGATGCTTCCGATACTGAAACCCAGGGTTGCCCCGGCCAAAACTCCTGCGTTCAAGGATGCAAAGGCCATTCCTTTCTTGGTTTTATCGTGAATAGAGGAGGCGCTTACATTAGCCATGGAAGTCAGGATCCCGATTCCGGCACCGATAAATACTTTCCCCAACATAATACCTGTATATGAGCCGGAAATGGAAAATGTGCATATCAGAAAACCGATACCGTTAATGCAGAATCCACCCATTACCATCTGTTTGACAGGGATTTTCCGAACTAGTTTGCCGGCAGCTACAGCGAAGACTGCGCTGAAAAGCATTTGAAGGGAAATAGGCAGTGTATTCCCGATTTCAGGGGGAATCCCCCAGAATGGCTTATATAATTTCTGGGCTGCTACCACAAAAAAACTATCCTGAAGACAATCACAGAAATAAGTGCATAAGGTTATGAACCGGATATATCCAAAAAGTTCATCTTTACTTCCCGTTTTTTGCTTCTGCTTAAATTCTTTATAATATTTCCAAAGAAACAAAAATTCCATCAGAAACATAACAAATAAGGCAGTGAGAAAAATAATCTCAAGTACAATATCTAGTGTGGTATCAAAGATTACCCGGCCTAAGCTGGAATGGTTGATGCCAACTTCCAGAATACCAACGGGATCACTGCCTTCATTATCCCCGAAGGGAAGGAGCATATACTGCCAGTCCCCATTCGCATCAGAGCGGCTGTTTATTGACACAGCGCATCCTTCCAAGGCTTCTTTGTACTCTTTCTGGTTACCGGCAGGAATAGGATGGATGGCACACATAGAATCTTCGAAATCCATTACAGAACAAATAGTACCGTTGACATTCTTGTAAAGTGCGTAATAAATAGGGTTCTTAATGTAAATACTCCCTTTGGAGTAATCATTATTATTCAAGTTATATTCATAATCAGCATAATACGTTCCATAAATAAACGGGTCAAGCTGTGCCTGAATACTTCGGTAATCATCAGATTTGTAATCACTCAAAGCCGTGATGTTTTCAAATTGTTCAATATTATTATTCAGATAATCTTTCATGGTATAGGCACATTGTTCAATGGTGTAGTTTGTCCAGCTCGTTTCGTTTTCTATAAGCTTACCGCAAGTTTGTACGGAAACTATGGCAGATGAAATAATAACCAGGCAGATACAAAAGAGAGACAAGCGCACGAACGCTGTTTTTAGGCTGTTCATTATCTGACGTATTACCCAGATCATACATTGCAGCCCACAGACAACTATCCATATCAGGGCGATCCATGTCAATGACCTGGTTATCAGGAAGGTTTTACTGTGAGTAAAACGGCGTGAATCCTGAAGCATGGTATCTTTATGAGAAAGCAGCAGATGTTCGTTGTCAGTAGCGCAAATTTTGCCGTTCCATACTGTACAGCGATAGGGAACCGAATTATCACTGGTATATATCACTTCATGGGACGTAAGGTTGCGCACACAGCGCAGCCCGATATCAGTGACATAAATATCGCCGTTAGCTTCATCCAGGGCCAGTTTCCACGGAATTGATATAAAGTCAGAAGTATCATATAAAGTGCTCTGGTAAATTTGTGTCTGGATCCCCCCTTTTACCAGAAATACATCCCCGTATTTTGTACCGTAGGCAACATCGCCTGTTTCTGAAAGAAGACAAATGTCAGTAAAACCGAAGGTTCCCTTTTTATCATCGGATTTATAAGAGGAAACCCGTGAGGGTTTACCCTCAGGATTCAGTTTGTACACATTGATCAAAGGGGCGTAGTCCCCTTCTTCATATTCTATAACAGCATAATACAATTCATTTTGGAAAACTTTCATATCTCTGATATTTCCGGTCTGCATCACAACATTATCTGCATAAATATCATAAGAAATATTATAAATTTCCTGAACCTTCTTACCGTCCCAGAAATAAATAGTTTCCTTGTCGATGATGGTCCCAGAAACCAAATTGACTGTCTTGAAGTAAATTCCTGTGTCAGAGGTGCACAGAATTTCCACACGGTATAAATCACTTACATTAGGCGCCAAGTCAGTAAGAATGGTACCATTTTTATCAACGCCCATAATTTTCTTTTGAGCATCATCTATAAAATAGAGTTCACCATTTTTATTAAATTGGACATAAGAGGGGGTCATAGGAGTATAAGCGTCAGTTTTGAAAACAATGGAATAGTGAGAAAAAATAATATATAGTGCAGTCACAGTAAAAATAATCTTTATTAAAATTCTCAACAGACGTTTTTTGTTTTTCAGCCAAAGATTCAATTGTATGACTCCCTTCATTTTTTGTTAGATTGTACCATCAAAAAATGAGCAGTTCAATTAAAAATCAAAATAATGTCGAGATTTGTAGAAAAATATCGAATTCAAATACAAATTGCAATCCAATTGCAATCCAAATGAAATTCAACTGTAATCCACAACATAATATACTTAGACATACACCGATTATAGTTCAATTGGGAGATGGAGTGGATTATGAGAAAAATGAGGAACGGAAGAAAAGCTGTCATCAGCGGATTTCTGGTGAGTATGGCCGTAATGTCTTTGGGCGGCTGCGGTAAAGAGGAAGAGGTATGGAATCCAATAGAAAATAATCAGATTAAAATTGCATTGATCGGAAGTAGTGAATATATCGGGCAGGACATTCTGAATGGTATTGAGACAGCTAAAGAAACAGTCAAAAAAGATTATGGTCATGACTTGGTAGTCGATGTTTTAGATGATGAGGGGGATTATAAACAGGGAGTGACGATGGCAACAAAAGTGGCGGAGGATTCGTCATATGTAGCTGCTCTTTCTGAACAGGATTTTGACATTATTGATTCAGTGGCCGGAATCTTTGAACAGGAAGAGAAACCCCTGATCGTGATGGGCGGGTGCTACGACAATATTAATGAAAAAGAATATGAATACCTTCTCACGGATTTCCTGAGCGCAGAAGTCATGGGAAAGATGCTGGGAAACTATGCTGTGAAGCAGGGGTACAAATCCATTGCATACTGTCATACCAATACACGGTTTGAGTTAGATGAATTGAACGGGGTGCAGCAGGCGGTGAATAACTCGGATACACAGATAAGCATAACACAATTGGTATCGGATACACCGGAAAATATGACTGCAAGCTTTCAAAATTGGGATTTGTTAGATGTAGATGCTTTATGTGTAAGCGTTTACGATTTGCAATTCTGCGGAAATCTGGTAAGTGTGCTCCGTCAGAGTGGTTCAGATATCCCTGTGCTTACAGATTATTCCATTAATAATGAAGAGACGATCCAGACCAACGGAAGTTATATGGATGGGATAATCTGTGCACCGTTGTATCCTTATAATGTATCACAGGAGTTGAAGCTGTTTGAGGAGGCGTTTCAAGAGAAATACGGACATACCCCATCCTCCAATGCAGTGCAGTATTACGATATGATATGTATGCTTGTACAACGGCTGGAAAATGGAATAAACAGCAGCGGAGAGCTGATGGAGGCTATGAAAAACGGCGATGTATATAAGGGAATCAGCAGTGATTTAAAGTTTGATAAAAACGGCAGATTGGCGGCTGAAAATGTTCAGGTATTAGAATTCAGAAATGGTGAGTTTCTCCCGATAGACGAAGGACAATAGAATAACCGTAATGCAAAAGAGGAGATTACATGGACAGCGTGGACGGTATAAATAAAACAGTATATGCAGATATCACAAAAAGTGACAGTCAACAACTGAAAGATATCTATACAAAAAATTTGAATTACGGTGGAGCCATTGATGACTATTTGGACAGACTTTTTAGCAATGGAGAATATATAGGAATCAAATGTATAAAGGAAAATTCCATACAAGCAGTTTTTCTATGTTCTAAAGGGATAAATTTTACAATACCAAAGCAGCTTTTAGAGGACAAGATAAAAGAAAAGACTTTGGGAAAGATTGTGTATACTCTGGATATGATTTTTACCAAAAAGAAAATGAGAAACCGCGGTATGCAAAAGGAAATGACGGAATTGGCAAAAGCCAGGCTGATAGAGAAGAAAGCGTCATTTCTCCTGGCAGAGCAGTGGATTCCCTATGACAGGAAAGAACCGGAATATTCTTTGAAGAATCATTTTTCCAGAGAAATTGGGATAATAACAGATTTGCAGTTCTATAAGGGAATTGAATCCAATGATGTATATTGTCCCTTGTGCAAAAGCAACTGTAAATGCGGGGCGAAAATTGTGCTTTATGAGATTTGATTGTTTTGGGTTTTGCTCTAAATATTGAAATGAGGAAGAGATTATGGCAGATATTTTCAGGAAAACGGCGACGGACCATGTGGCCACGCCGGAACAGCTTAATCAGCAGGTAAAAATCATGAGACCGGCAACCTGGCTGTTGTATTTGGCAATTCTGGCAGGTGCAGTGTCCTTTGTTGTATGGGCCTTTACCTATACGATCACAAATGGAGTCAATATAGAAGGTGTTTTGTTCAGTAACAGGGATATCCAGAATGTTTACGCTATGTGTGACGGAATCGTCAGTGATGTTTTGGTGCAGGAGGGCCAGGTTGTGGCCACCGGTGACATTTTGATGACTCTGTCAAATGAAGCTGTCTTGGAAGAAATCCAGAATATGAAAGATGAGATGGCTGTCATGGAGAAAAATACAGATGAGCAGCTGTTAATGGAACAAAAGATACAGCGTAAGATTGAGGAATACCAGGCAGAAACAGTATTGCGAAGCAGTTACTCAGGATCTGTCCAGAGTATTGCAGCAGTGGGAACCGATATTACCGACGGAGCAATCGTATCTTCTATCATAGGCGAAACTTCCAATGGAGGATATAACGAAATCATTGCATTTGTTCCTATGGAACAGGCAAAAGGAATCCGCGCAGGTATGCAGGCTCAGATTTCTCCCAATTATGCCCCGAGAGAAGAATATGGGTATATGTCCGGGGTGGTTACTTCTGTAGGAAGCATTCCTGCCACGGAGGACAGTATTATACGTCATATGGGCACAATGTCATATGTAAAGGACTTTCTTCCGGATACGTCCTGTGTGGAAGTACATATTAAAATAAACTTGAATCCCGACTCAAAAAATTCTTATGAATGGTCTAACAAAAAAGGAGAAGAACTGGCTGTAGAGCTTGGTACAAGATGCTCTATTATTGTGATAACAAGTGAGGTCAATCCTATTCGGCTTTTAATGCCGTAAATACCCACACAGGAGGACATAATGGGAAGAAAAATCGTAAAAGTGCCGGTGATTCTGCAGATGGAGGCCCTGGAGTGCGGGGCAGCATCTTTAGCGATGATTCTGGCCTACTATAAAAAGTTTGTTCCCCTTGAGCAGTTGAGGGTGGACTGCAATGTATCCAGAGATGGAAGCACAGCTAAATATATATTAAAGGCGGCCAGACATCACGGCCTTGAGGCGAGAGGCTTCCGGATCGGCGTACAAAAACTAAAGGAAAAGAAACCGGAAGATTTTCCTATGATCATCCATTGGAACTTTAATCACTTTGTAGTGCTGTGCGGTTTCAGGAAGGATTATGCAATTCTCAATGATCCCGCAGGCGGGACTGTGAAAGTACCGATGGAGGTGTTTGACAAATCTTTTACCGGCGTATCCATGACGTTTAAGCCAATGGCTGATTTTAAACCTGAGGGTAAACCAAAAAGTATTATGGGCTTTTTGAAAAAAAGGCTTGACGGCTCCAAGGCTCCGTTGGGTTTTGTCCTTACCATGGGTTTCCTGCTGGCTGTGATCGGCATGATCAAACCGGTATTTTATCAAATGTTTACTGACAGTATCCTTCTGAATAATGCACCGGAGTGGATGATGCCTATGATTCAGGGGATGATCCTTGTATTGTTTGCGGGTTTTCTGTTTGAGGCACTGCAGAGCATTTATCTCTATAAGATCAGGGCAAAAATGAGCATAGGTTCTTCCTCATCTTTTATATGGCATATACTTCGTCTTCCGATAGGCTTTTTTGCCCAGCGTTTTGCCGGAGATATCTCCGCACGTTTGACCAGCATTGACGCAATTGCGGATACTTTGTGCGTGACCATAGCTCCTGTAGCATTGAATGTTGTAATGATCGGAATGTATTTCATTCTAATGCTTTATTATGATATACCCATGGCATTAGTGGGAATGGGTATGGCTGTCATAAACGTGGTGATAATGAAACAGGTGTCAAAACAGAACGCTAACGCAGTGAAAAACATCCAGAGGGATTCAGGAAAGCTTTCAGGAATCATGGTTGCAGGTATTTCCATGATAGAAACCATTAAGGCAAGCGGTGCAGAATTCGGTTTCTTTGAAAAGATATCAGGATACCAGACAAAATATAATAATTCATTGCTTGTGCTCAAAAAAAATAATGCCTATATCGGGATTGCCCCCCAGATACTTACAGGTCTGTGCAATTGCGCTATTTTAGTCATGGGTGTATATCAGATTTTTGTGGGTAAGTTCACAATCGGAACATTGATGGCTTTTCAGGGATTTGTAAGTCTTTTTCTTCAGCCCGTTGGAGCGGTTGTAAATTCCATGCAGGCTTTTCAGGATATGGGCGGGAATATGGAAAGAGTGGAAGATGTAATGAATTACCCTACAGATGTTGACATCAGTTTTGAAGAAGAGGGTCAACTGGATGAGGAGCGTGAAACCCAAACTGTATACGAGAAATTAAAAGGTGACGTAACTCTTTCAGATCTTACCTTCGGATACAGCCCGCTGGCAGAGCCTCTTATCAAGAACCTGAGCTTTCACGCAAAGCCAGGCGATATGATCGCGTTGGTGGGAGGCAGCGGAAGCGGTAAATCAACAGTGGCAAAGATCATAGCAGGTTTATATCCTCCAAACAGCGGCAAAGTCCTCCTTGACGGTAAAGACAGAAGTGAGGTGGATCATTATGTCATACTAAATTCTGTTGCAATGGTGGACCAGAGTATCTCTTTGTTTGAAGGAACCATACGGGAAAATATTTCTATGTGGGATGAGACAATGAGTGAGGAAACCATTGTTGAGGCCTGCAGAGATGCCTGTATACATGATGAGATCGTCGGAAGAAAAAATGGATATGATTTCGTGATACAAGAGGGCGGAAGCAATTTTTCAGGAGGGCAGCGTCAGCGTCTTGAAATTGCCAGGGCTTTTGCGGCGGAGCCGTCTGTGCTGATCATGGATGAAGCAACATCAGCGCTGGATCCCTATACAGAGAAAAAGATCATGGATGCGGTAAAGCGCAGGGGAATTACATGTCTCGTAATTGCACACAGGCTGTCAACGATCCGTGATGCGGACGAGATCATCCTTTTGGAATACGGGCAGGAGATGGAACGCGGCACACATGAAGAACTTACTGCACTTGACGGCAAATATGCCGCATTGGTAAAAAGCGAATAAGGGGTGAGATATTTGAATGATTTTTCTCAAAAACTAAAAGAAAAAAAGCGCATTGACAGAGAAATGTTTCAATATTCTTCTACGCACGTTTATCATTCGCTGCAGCCGAAGGAAAATGAAAAAGGAGATTCAAGCACATCTCTTGGCCAGGAAATAAACCGGATTTTGGATTTTTTTCAAATGAAGCCTATTGAGATTCCTGAAGATATCAGCGGTGATGAAGAACAAGTTCAGTACGCTATGTCCGTCACGGGAATTCTCAGAAGAAAAATTTCCCTGGAGGGGAAATGGTGGAAGGATGGTTCCATGCCTCTTTTATGCTGGCATGAGACAGGAGAAATACGTGCATTGATTCCGGCAGCAGGCGGAGGCTATATCTGGATACAGGGAGAGGATACAGTTAAGGTTACCAAGAAAAATGCAGGAGGATTCAGGGATACAGCCTACTGTATTTACCGGCCCTTTGAAAGCCGGAGTCTGACAATTAAAGATTTCTGGAGATTTCTGGCGCAGTCATTTTCACGTGCTGATATTTTATGTCTGCTGGGAATAAGCCTGGTGGTCGGACTGATCGGATTGATCCTTCCTTCCATTACGCAGTTTATCTTTAATTTTGTGGTTCCATCAGGCACACCTGACACACTTTTCGGAATCACGGTTCTTCTGGTAGGAACAACCGTTATTTCTGCAATTATGGGACTGTCCAGAACCTTGTGGGTGATGCGTATAGGCAATAAATTGGAATTGAATGCCCAAGGGGCTGTATGGGCCAGGATCATGAGTCTTCCCACAGGCTTTTTCAAGGAATATGATTCCGGTGAAATGACTTCAAGGGCGAACTCAGTCAATCAGATCTGCACAATTTTGGGCGGAGCTATGATACCTACTTTACTAGGTTCCATGTTCTCTTTCCTGTATTTGTTTCAGATTACACAGATACATTCCTCAATGCTTCTGCCGTCACTGGTGATCATTATTTTACTGCTGGGTGTGTCATTGCTGACAGCATATTACCAGATGATACAGACAAAAGCGGAAAACGAAGTGAGCAATAAGCTTTCCGGCATGGTCTTCCAGTTTTTAGACGGAATCACAAAAATAAAGGTGGCAGGGGCAGAAGTAAGAGCATTTCGGAAATGGGCAGATTTGTACAGCAGACAGCCCTTGATTCCGGGAAAATTTCTTCAGATGTCCACGGCCCTTACGAATTTTGTATCTTTTGGAGGCACTATTGTATTGTATTTAACAGCTTACAGCAGGGAGATGAGTACATCCCAGTACATCGCATTTAACTCTGCTTTTGCAGCGTTTACAGCAAGTGTGCTTGCTCTGTCTGGACTTGCGTCACAGATTTCCTCTCTGCGGCCTGCAGTGGATATGCTTAAGCCAATCCTGGAAGCGGCGCCGGAATCGGACGGGATAAAAAAACAGATAGGGGAATTAGAGGGTGAAATAGAAGTAAACCAGGTAAGGTTCCGTTATAACGAGGACATGCCGTATGTCCTGGATGAACTAAGCCTGCATATTAAGCCGGGAGAGTATCTTGGGATAGTAGGTTCCTCAGGCTGCGGAAAATCAACCTTGTTCCGTCTGCTGCTTGGATTCGAAAAACCGGAATCAGGCGCTGTGTACTTTGACGGAAATGACTTGGCCGGAGTTGATGTGCGCAGCGTACGGCAGAAAATTGGAGTGGTACTTCAAAACGGAAAGCTCTTTTCCGGTGATATTTATTCCAATATTGTAATCTGTGCGCCCTGGCTGACCATAGAGGATGCCTGGAATGCAGCGGAAAAGGCCGGTTTTGCTGAAGATATCCGAAATATGCCTATGGGCATGTTTACTATGATTTCCGAAGGCGGCGGGGGCCTTTCCGGCGGACAGCAGCAGAGACTGCTCATAGCCAGGGCTTTGGTGGCAGATCCTAGTATTCTCATGTTTGATGAGGCCACATCCGCTTTGGATAATATTACCCAGGCTATAGTGGTGAAGTCATTGGAGGAGACCAGGTGTACAAGAATTGTGATCGCCCATCGCCTGTCTACCATAAGAAACTGTTCGCGCATTGTATATCTTCATCAGGGGAAGGTTGCTGAATCCGGAACTTATGAGGAGTTGATGAGTATGGACGGCATGTTTGCACAAATGGCTAAACGGCAGCTGGTATAAGGAGTATAAACATGGAAAAGGAATTTTTGAAAAGTTTGGGGGCAAGGGAAAAAGATATTTCTATTCTGGAGGAGTATTTCCGCAACCCTTTTATTATACCTGAACCGGGGAAAGAACCAGCATGTGACATTGAGTTCCTAAAGGCGTGGGAAAGAATCTTTGATCATGCAGCAGCAAAGTCGGCGGCAGATGCTCTGAACCGTTATATGGTGCCTGTGGAACGTTATATGACTTTTGAAGAACCGGACTTGGTAGAGCTGGTCTTACACCATACACCAGTTGGCGGGATACCGGTGATCAAGGCAGGATGTCAGAAGGATTTTGAGACATTGGTAGTACAGATCATATATAAGGGTAAGCGTCCCCAGGGACTGGAAAGTACAGGAGCATCCTTTGCGTACGGCAAAAAAACACGATTTATTATTCTGTCAAACAAGGATTATAGCAATGTTCCGGCTGAAGAAATAGGCATAACCGAAGAGGAATGGAAAGACAAATCTATGAAAATAAGGCTGGAGCATGAATGTACTCATTATTTTACGAAACAGGTATTGGGATCCTCCAGAAATAACCTTTATGACGAGTGTATTGCAGATTTTTTCGGAATATTATATGCATTTGGAGAATATCGGGCGGAATGGTTTCTAAGTTTTCTGGGATTAAGAGGGATTTCGGGAAGGCGGCTTAAATTTTATATGAATGAACTTCCGGAGGAAACTCATGAGGTGGTTTCCAGGACAGCAGTACTGGCAGCCGAGAGCCTGGAGAAGTGGAGCCGGAGCAAAATATTCAGTGAAATGGATGATTACCGGAGGAAACTTTGGCTGTGCAGCCGTTCCATATGTGAATGGTGTCAAGGGGGGTTAGAATGATTTCATTTAGAGAAGTTTCATATCTGGAATTTCAGATTCTGTTCCTGGATTTAAGAAGCCGCTTTGTTGATTTAATTGCAAGAGAGGCACAGTTGACTCAAGGAAGTCTCCATGTACTTTTTGCAGAACATTTGCCGGCGGGATTTTGCCTGGTCACAGACGAACGTGAATACAGGAATATCCGTTTTCTGTTTGTGAGAGAGGAATTCCGCAGAAAAGGATATGCAGGTATGCTGCTTCGCAATGAGCTTAGGGAAAAGAAAGGCACGAAGGAGTGGAAATTTTCAATACAGGAAGAGTCTGAATGGTATGACTGTCTAAAGAAATTGGTTGAGCAGGAAGGCTTTATGATTAAAGATAAGGTACACTTATTTACTTGTGTGAGGGATGACTTCATACATTGGAATGAGTACATGGACCGTAAGGGAAAGCGGCTGGCCGCCTGGCTGGAACAGCAAGGATTTGTAACAATATCATTCCGGGAATGCGGAGAGGAATGGCTGGAAAAGCTGCGGAGATCAGAGGGAAATGAATATGGTAATCAGCTTCATGTCAGAGGATTTCTGGAAGGCAAACGGACGCCTGTATCAGATACCATGAGTTTTCTGTGTGTGCGGGGAGATGAGATCGCAGCATACAGCCTGGTATCCAAAGTGGACAAAAGCAGTGTTGTCTTCGAGCAGATTTCAACCTGTCAGAAGATGATCAGCCAAGGTACTGTGCTTCTGCCGTTTGCAAAAACCATGGAACAGTTCTGGAATGAGGGATGCAGGCGGGGAGTCTATGCTATGTATGAGGGGAATCTTCCGGCACTTGCTTTTGCAGACAAAATATTAAAGCAGGTAACTGTAAAAGAAAAACTTCAATATAACTTTATAAAAGCAGCAGAATAGGAAAAAAGGAGGTAGAAATGGACAAGTATAAAGAGTTTTATAAAAGGATTTCCGATGATGTGGCAGCAAGGAAGGAATTTGCAGAGATATTCCTTAAGTACAATTCATCTGATACACCTATTCAGGATGCTTCGGCTGAAACCTTTAACGCATTGGAGCCTTTGGCTGAAAAACTTGGGTTTCATATCACATCTGAAGAAGCTATTGAATATTTCCAGGGCGAGAGACAGCTGGAGGAAAGCGAGTTAGATGCTGTGGCCGGAGGCGGTAAAGGCGACCATGATATTTATTATGATGCAAATGGTAATGTGACAAGTGAAAGCTGGGGGTGAAAAATATGAATCAGGTCCAGGCATTTTATCAGGACATGGAGAAAAATCCTGAAATCTGGAGACAGTTTAAACAGATTGTAAAAGACAGCGGAGACTCTGGAAAGTCCATTAATCACGCATCTGAAGAAACCAAAGAAGGATTTTTGAAGTTGGCGGAGGCGGCCGGATATACCATAACAAAAGAGGATCTGAACAAATTTTTCAGCGAAGATGAACGGGAACTATGTGATGAAGAACTGGATAGTATTGCTGGTGGCAAATATAATACATACCATCATTATCCGTGAAAGGAGATTAAATGGATAAATTTCAGCAGTTTTATGAAAAGCTTACAGAGTCAGGCAAAGAAAAGGAATTTCAGGAGATTTTACTGAAATACCACCCTAATGCAGCATCTTTTGCCGATATTGGGGAAGAGGCATGGAAGGAAGTAGGAAAAATGGCAGAAGATATGGGATATTCCATTAAGCCTGAGGAAGCGGTGGAGTATTTTTCCGGAGAAGAGATAGAACTTGACGAGGATGATCTGGATTCTGTTGCTGGAGGTAAAGGTAAGAACTATGTCTACGATGGTGAGGGGGCACAATCAATAGAAATTGAGATTGGTTCGTTGAAGGGAAAGCGAAAAATTACGATTGGAGGCTATTTACATGAGAGATAATAAGTTCATGGAGTTTTATAACACAATTACAGCTGATAAAGAACTTGAAGAAGAATTCAAAAATATATATCTTCGGCATAATAAAAAGGGCACGCCTATGAATAAAGTTTCCAGGGAAACCTTTGAAGATCTGGTACCACTTTGTTCGAGGTGCGGGTTTGATATAACAGCAGAGGAAGCAGCAGAGTTTTTCAGTGTGGATGAGATGGAACTTTCAGAGAATGAGCTTGATTCAGTAGCAGGCGGGAAAGGCGATGTCTATGTCTATTATTAAGTTTACAATATACGTTTATGTATAAAAGGAGAAGATGAGAAGGTGGAAATGGAGAGGAACAAGAAGTACTATCACCTTAAGAATCAGTTTGCATTAAGAGGATGGGAAAATGAACCCTATGGATTAACTGATATTGGCAGTCAGGGACGTAATCGGCTGATGTTAAGCAAGGAGCAGTTTTATGCGTTGGAGTTGGCCGCTTCAGGTGTTGAGGCAGATTCTCCCTTTTTTCCACGCAGATACCGGAGACTGGCAGAGAAAGCTGTCGAGCTGGGAATCCTGGAATATTCCGGCGAAAAGACAATGCTGAGTTCCTGGCAGAGATACCACAAAACATCGGCCAGGTATATCCATTCTGTCCTCTGGTCTATAACAGGGAAATGCAATCTCCGCTGCAGGCATTGTTATGTTTGCAGTGGAGAGAATAAATACGGAGAGCTACCTTTGGAAAAGTGTGAGGAGATCATTGAACAAATGGTTGAAGCAAATATTTCTGCAGTTGCTCTTACAGGCGGAGAGCCATTGGTCAGAAAAGATTTCTGGACAATTGTTGATATGCTGTTGAAACGAAAAATACATATCATCAATTTGTTTACCAACGGCATGCTGATAGATGATGAGTTTGTAGAACAATGCAGGGTCAGGGAATTTAATCCTATTTTTTTGATCAGCTTTGACGGAGTTGGCTGCCATGAATGGCTTCGCAGAGTAGAGGGAAGCGAAAAAAAAGCTATTGATGCTGTCAGACTTTTAAAAAAAGAAGGGTACAGAGTTATTGTCACAACTGTTTTTCATGAAAATAATATAGACTCGCTTTTTGCCACTTACGAGCTTATGAAAGAACTTGATGTGGATATGTGGAAGCTAGGTCCTGTTATGGATGCAGGAAATTGGAAAAAGGAAGAAAATAAAAGAAAATTAAGTACAGAGGTGCTTTTCGATAACTATTTACAATTACTGTCTCTTTATAAAAAAGATGAATATCCCATCGGAATAGGAATTATGGGATTTTATTTTGGGTATAAAGACGGCTCCTGGAAGCTTCCGTCTGAACAAGGAGAGAATGGTAGTCAGTATCTTTGCCAGAGTGCACGGCGTCATCCATATTTAATGGCAGACGGCCGTTTTATTCCATGTATTGCCATGAGCGGTACATCTGTTGAAGATGAGGCGCCTGATGTTTGGGAATATTCATTAGAGGAGCTTCTTACCAATTCTTCCTATACAGAGCTGGTGGATAAAGCTCAGGAAGATTTATTTGAGCATAATCCCGAATGCGGAAACTGTGAAAACCGGTTGCAGTGTAAAAGCTGCAGGGCAAATCCGCTGTGTTCAGCCAATGACTATTTTGGGAAAGATGCCATTGCCTGCACTTTTTGGCAGGGACACTATAAAGAGAAAATAGAGAGAATATTGGAATAGATTTGTAAATTACAACGATATAAAAATCTTTCATAGATTTTTATAATAAAAAAGACAAAACCGATAAGGAGGAAGAAACATGAGTAAATTTATGGATTTTTACAGCAAAGTAACAGCCGATGAGGAAAGCTTCAAGGAATTCAAGGAGATTGTATTAAAATACAATGCACCGGGAACCGCTCTTGAAAATGTAACAGAGGAAACACTGGAGGCGTTGGAGCCTTTGGCAAAAAAAATGGGATTTGAAATTTCAGCAGCAGAAGCAAAAGAATACTTAGGCGGCGAAGCTGAGATGTCTGAAGATGATTTGGACAATGTTGCAGGCGGCAAAGGGTCATACGTAAGCTGTTCTAATGGTGCCGGAAATATTGACATATTATAAGATACATATTTAAGAAATGAGTTAAAACTTAAAAGCGGTGTATGTTCAATCGGCGGCATATACCGCTTTTCTCAAACTGGAAAGTGTGATTAAAACCAGGAGGTAAAATATGAGTACGAATATGAAATTAAAAGAAGAGCTGCTTGAGGGGATCCTTGAAGCGGTGGAGATGGAAGATTTTGATAAGGAAAATTACCAGTATGACTGGCCGTTGTTTTCCAGCGACATGGAGGACGGAGATGACGGGATGGGACTGGATTCCATAGATTCTCTGGAACTTGCTGTTCTCATTGAGACAAAATATGAAATAAAGGTAAAGGATGAGGATTTTAAAATCCTGCGCTCCATTGATCAGGTGGCGGATTTCATTGAAGCAAGGAAAGGGTGACAGATATGATATCTGACAGACGGATTGTAATTACCGGATTCGGTGTTGCGGCAAGCAACGGGATAGGGAAAGAAAGGTTTTTTGAAAATTGCCGGAGAGGAGTCTTGGGAATCCGGAAGGCAGATATTTACCCGGTGGAGCAGCTGCGTACCTCCTATTTCGGACAGGCAGATATTCCTTTGCCCTGTACTCCCCAGGAACCGTATGAAGAGAGCCGTATGGAATGGCTCATGGAGAAAGCGCTCAAGGAAATGTTTCAGGATGGAAGGTTTTCCAGCGAAGAGATGGAAAAATTGGGGCCTAAGGCGTCTGTTTTCTGTGGTTCTCTTCTGGGGACCACGTCCAGATTTATGGGATATACCCAAAAATGCATGGAAGGAAAGGATGCCGGCGGCTGGATTGAACGTGAGTCTCAGTATTTGTACTGGCTTCAGAAAAATGTAGGTGTAAGGGGCGGTGTGTATGCCTGTGAGGCAGCCTGTGCTTCGGGAACTACTGCATTGGGTATGGCATATGATTTCCTCAAGGAGGGAATATGTGACATGGCTGTGGCAGGAGGTACTGATCCCCTTACGGAAGTGGGCGCAGCAGGATTTCATGTGCTGAAAGCATTAAGCTGCGGAATTACAAACCCTATGGATCAGAACCGGGATGGGATCAATATTGGGGAAGGAAGTGCATTTTTTCTTATGGAAACCATGGAATCAGCCCAAAAAAGAGGAGTCCCGGTTTATGCAGAGATATTAGGATATGGATTAAATAACGATGCCTACCACGTAACCAGTCCTGACCCTGACGGTTCAGGTGCAAAAGCATCTATGAAAATGGCGTTGGAAGAGGGCGGTATTGCACCGGATCAAATTGATTATATCAATGCACACGGTACAGGGACAGCGTTGAATGATGCTATGGAGTCTAAAGCGGTACAAAGCTTATTTCCCAAGGGAGTCCATATGAATTCAACCAAGGCTCTGACCGGCCATTGCATGGGGGCCAGCGGTGCTGTTGAACTGGCTGCGATCTTATTGATGATGGGACACCAGCTCCTTTTTCCCATGCCTCACCTGGAAACAAAGCTGGAGGAAGGGCAAGGAATCAATATAAACAGTGATTCAGAACCTTGCGTCATTGAATATGCGTTGTCAAATTCTTTTGCCTTTGGCGGGAATACAGCCAGCCTTCTGATAGGAAAAGGAGGCAGTGTATGAACAGAGAGGAATTGAAAAAGGTACTTCCTTACCGGGAACCTATGCTTATGCCTGACCAGGTGGAAATTTTAATTCCCGGGGAAAAAGTGCAGGGGACTAAAAAGATTACAGAAAATGAATTCTGGTGCGCCGGACATTTTCCGGAAAATCCTGTGTTCCCCGGCGTTCTTTTAATAGAGACTATGGCACAGACGGCCCTGATCCTAATGGGATCTCAGTGTGATACGCACACTTACCCGGTGCTGGCCCGGGTAGAGGATATGAAATTTCTGCACCCCTGTGTGCCAGGTGACTTATTGAAAATTGATGCGGTACGGTTAAGTGAGGTATGTGGATTCTGGAAGATAAGATGTGTTGCTTATTTGGACAATATGGCGGTGGCAAAGGGAACTATCACTTGCTGTATGCGCAGACAGGAGAAATAGGGTATGAAAACAGTAATAACGGGAATTGGCATGATCAGTGCACTTGGGGATGACAAGGATATGGTGTGGGCGGCATTGGAGGCGGGAAAACCTGCAGCCAGGCAGAGAGAAGCCCTTCCTTTAAATGTTTCGCTGCCGCCTGCAAAGCTGAGGCGGATGAACCGGTACGCTAAGCTCTGTCTTGGTGCATCCGTCAGGGCGCTGCAGGACACAGGTGCGGAAAGAGAGGAAGATGATTTTTCCATAGGAACTATTTTTTCTACCGGGTACAGGGGAATTACGTCCAATCTTAAATTCTGCCATGAGGTTGCCCAGGGAAATCCGGATTTATGCAGTCCGACAGAGTTTACCAGAACAGTACCCAACGCATGCGTGGGGCAGACTTGTATTTTGCTGAAGCTTAAGGGAGTCAGCACCATGCTCACAGCAGGAAACCCTATTGCTTACAGTAAGCTTCTTCTGTCCAGGGGAAAGGCTCACGGAATATTGACTGGGTCTTTAGATGAATTTCATGACGAATTGTTTTCATTGATAGAAAATGCTTCAGCGGGTATGAAAGCACCTCTGTATGAAGGTGCCGGGGTGGTTTATCTCACGTGCGGGGAAAATTCGGAGCCAGCCTACTGCAGCGTGGAAGGCAGCGGTATCAGCAGCCTTGGACAATATCCTGTATTGGAAAAGCTGGATGAAAACGCAGGCGAGCTTATAGAGCAGGCATTATCCCAATGTGTGCAGGACGAGATACCGGAAGCGGTGCTTATGTGTGATAACGGAACATCCTTTGATGCGGCGGAAGCTGAGACAGTATGCAGAAGGTTTCCCAACAGTATAGCTGTTTCCGGATTAAAGAGCATGCTGGGGGAAACTTTGGGGGCATCCTTTGCATTGAGTATATGTATAGGAGCTTTATGTCTCAAAAAAGGACGGCTGCCAAAGGGATTAAGCCGAAAGGAAGAGAAGATATCATCAATACTGGTAACCGGTCTTGATACGGCAGGGAATTATATGTGTATGTTACTTAAGAGATAGGATGTGGTCAGCAGATGAAAAATGAAAAAAAAGCAAGAGCGTGGCTTGAATTTCTTGTGGACATGGGCAGCTTCAGGGAAGTGGATCTTCGGGAGAAAAAAGAAGAGAATGAGCTTGGAGTGATTACGGCAACGGGAACGATCGCAGGAAAAAAGGTGTTTGCCTATGCTCAGGATTTCTGCATACATGGAGCAGCTCTTGGATGGGACCAGGGAGAAAAAATTGCGGCCCTTGTGAGACAGGCAGGCCAGGAAGGGTGTCCTCTGATCTGTATCAATGATTCGGCAGGAGCAAAAATTCAGGACGGTATGGGCGCCTTGCTTGCCTATGGTGCGATTTTCAGGGAACACATCCAGGCATCAGGGAAAATTCCTCAGATTTCTGTTATTGCAGGTAACTGTGCCGGAGGTGCTGCCTATGGTCCTGGTTTATGCGACTTTGTTTTTACGGTGGAAAATCTTAGCCATTTATATATTACAGGACCAAGTGTAGTCAGGACGGCAATCGGCCAGAAAGTTTCCCACGAGGAGTTAGGAGGTGCGGCAGGGCATAGGAAAAAAAGCGGTGTGTCTCATTTTTGCTGTGAAACCTTAGAAGAATGCTTGAAGAAAGTGCAGCAGCTCATACAGCTTCTGACTTGTAAAGAGACAGGAGGTTCCGGTGAAGCCAATAGCTGTCAGGCGCTTGCGTCTTTGGATGATCCATATTCTATTTTACCGGAACGGGAAAATCAGATTTATGATATGAAATCACTCCTTATGAGAATATTGGATGAGAGCAGTTTTTTGGAATATATGGAGGGTTACGCGGAGAATCTGATTACAGGCTTTGGGCGAATCGGAGGAAAAACCGTGGGAATTCTTGCAAACCAGCCGGCCTTCATGGGCGGTGTGCTGGATTGTGCAGCAGGAATGAAAGGCGGCAGATTTATACGTACCTGTGATTCCTTTGGGATACCTATATTGTCTTTTGTTGATACGCCAGGGTTCATGCCGGGAGTAGAACAGGAAATGAAGGGTATTATCCGTGAGGGAGCGAAACTGCTTTATGCTTTTGGAGAGGCATCCGTGATGAGGATCACCACTATCATAAGAAAATCCTTTGGGGGTGCATATATTGCTATGGGATGCAAAACACTTGGAGCTGACCGGGTTTTTGCCTGGCCTGGCGCAAAGGTTGCGGTAATGGGAGAAGAAAGTGCTCTTGGTGTTCTGTATAAAAAGGAGTTGAAAGCTGCACAGGAATCAGGAAACTATAAGAGTACATACCTGGAAAAAAGTCAGGAGTACCGGAATAATTTCCTGAATTTAGAAAAAGCAGTGGAAAAGGGATGGATAGATAGGATTCTGGAGCCGGTGAATACACGGCAGACTATGATCAGGGAGCTTGACGGCTGTATTGAAAGTAATGGTGGGAAGCATGGAAATATTCCCTTATAGGAGGACATTATGTTAGTTGGAAAAGTGGCTCTTGTAACAGGAGCAGGGAAAGGAATCGGCAGGGCCATTGCTCTTGCACTGGCAAAAGAAGGGGCTGTTGTTGCAGTAAATTACCAAAGTTCCCGGGAGGCAGCACTGGAGACACTCCGGCTGATACAGGAGAAGCAGGGGACAGGAGAAATCATATGCTGTGACGTGTCGGATCATGAAGCTGTCCGGAGCATGGTGGATGGGCTTATTGCACGTTACGGAAGGCTTGATATACTTGTGAATAATGCAGGAGTTGCGAGGGACGGACTGTTGGCCAGGATGACACAGGAGGACTTCAGTAAGGTTATTGAAACGAACTTGATGGGGACCTTCTATACTATCCGGTATACTGCCCGTCAGATGGTGCGACAGAAAGAAGGACGGATAATTAACATAACTTCAGTGACAGGTATTACAGGAAATGCAGGACAGGCTAATTATGCTGCTTCCAAGGCAGGAATTATAGGTCTTACAAAAACAGCAGCTAAGGAACTGGCACGTAAAGGTATTACCGTGAATGCTGTTGCCCCGGGATTTATACGGACAGATATGGCTGCTGCTGTACCGGAACAGATTTTAACCAAGGCAATTAATACGGTTCCCATGGGCCGTATAGGGGAACCGGAGGAAGTGGCTGATCTGGTGGCGTACCTCGCTTCAGAAAAGGCAGCTTATATAACAGGGCAAGTGATCTGTATTGACGGCGGAATGATATAATCCGTATCCAATGTTTTTTTACATCTATTATCTGTTCTATGCGGAGAAAACCGCACGTTCTGTGCGGTGTTCCGTTTCCATTGAATAAAAATGCAAAATTTAGAATTCCCAGTTTTGACATGTTTCTGCCCAGTTTTGCAGAAGTGCTGAAATTTACAGGGAATTCTATTATAATACAAAAACATATAAAGGGGGTGTGACATTGCAGCAGATTAATGTGACATTGGACATATTCAGCATCATTATCTGTCTTATCCCGGTACTCTATCTTATGATAGGAAACAGGCAGCGTATCCGTCTGAACCGTTTATATATTTATATGTCTTTGTTTAATATAGGGATGTTATTGGGTGATGTTGCAAACTGGACTTGTGAAGGATATAGATATCCATGGTTTCCGGTACTGCTCCGCCTTGGTATGTTCATTTTTTATATTTGTTCTGCGCCATTGCTGCTTGCATTTACAGCATATATTATTGAATATCTTTCTGCAAAAGTGAAGGTGTATAAAACTTTTTGGAGAGTATCAGTGGTACTTGCAGCTGTACATGCCGTCTTAATTATCCTGTCTCAGTTTAACGGTATGTTTTACTATTTCAATAAGGATAATATTTATATAAGAGGTAAGTGGTTCTGGATGTCTCAGTTCATTCCTTTTGTTTTATATTTTATTGGCGTATCAATAGTGATCATCTACAGAAAATACCAGCGTTCCAGAGACTTTTGGTGTCTGCTGAGTTATATTATATTACCTGTAGCAGCCGAGGTGATACAGATTGCAAATTATGGAGTGGCCCTTTTAAATGCTGCGATAACCGTTAATCTGTTGTTGATTTTTGTCAATATTCAGTGGGAGAGAGAGTTAGTCATACAGCAGCAGGAGAGGGAACTGGCAGACTCGCGTATTGAAATCATGCTCAGTCAGATTCAGCCTCATTTTCTTTATAATACCCTTACAACTATCCGTCAGCTCTGTGATGTGGACCCAAAAGAGGCGAAACAGGCTATTCGGGAATTTTCATTATTTCTCAGGGCCAACATGGAATTTCTTAAAAGTAAAGAGCCAATCCCCTTTGAACAGGAGCTTTTTTACGCTAAAAACTATCTTGAACTGGAAGGTAGAAGGTTTCAGAGCAGACTTAAAGTGGTTTATAATATTAGCACTGTAGACTTTTTCGTACCGCCCCTGACCTTGCAGCCAATTGTAGAAAATGCTGTTCGTCATGGCGTACTCAGACGTGAGGAGGGTGGTACGGTTACAGTCTGTACTGTGGAAACAGAAGAGGAATATCGGATTAGTGTTGAGGACGACGGTGTTGGATTTGATTCTGGGGATGTAAAGGATGGCCGCAGCCATATAGGAATCCAGAACGTACGGGAGCGCCTTGAAATTTTGTGTAAGGGCAAAATAGAAATCCATAGCGTTCGTGGAATCGGAACTACTGTTGTTATTTCTATTCCTAAAGGAGAAAAATAATTATGAAAATTCTTGCGGTGGATGATGAAGCATTGGTATTAAAGGATTTGGAGGAATCCTTGCTCGAGGCTCAGCCGGACTGTGAGTTAATAAGCTTTACATTGCCCGGCAAGGCATTGGAGTATGCCGGGAATAATGCGGTAGATGTGGCTTTTATTGATATTGAACTGGGAAGCATGAATGGGCTTATTCTTGCAAAGGAGATTAAGGATATTCAGCCTAAAGTACATATTATTTTGGTTACCAGCTACGAGCATTATGCGTTGAGGGCGTTTCAGATACACGCCGCCGGATATTTACTGAAGCCTGTTACAGCGGAAGATATACGGCGGGAGTTAGAATTTATATACGGTGATATTTCACAGAGCTGTAAAAAGAAAATCCGTATTCAGACATTCGGAGGCTTTGCCGTATTTGTAGATGAAAAACCTCTGCGCTTTACCAGGGCAAAATCCAAGGAGCTGCTTGCTTATCTTGTGAATAAACGCGGGGCGGCGATCACTACACCTCAGGCATGCGCAATACTTTGGGAGGAGCAGCCCTATGACAGGAAACGCAAGAATTACTTTCAAAGTATTGTTTTAGATTTGCGCAGGACACTGAAAGCCGCCGGGATTGAAGGACTTTTAGTGCGCAGCCGCAACAGCCTGGCAGTGGATACCTCACAGTTTGAATGTGACAGTTATCTTTTTATAGAAGGCAACACCAGGGCAGTTAACAGCTATCGCCATGACTATTTAAGTGATTACAGCTGGGCTGAGTTTATGATCGGGAATTTAGAAGAATACAGGGACAAATAATATTGGTATGCTGCCATGACAGTGCATTATTGCTGTCTGGCAGCATTTTTCGCTATAAGACAGCAGCATACCCGGTTCACACGCCGACCGTTTTATGTTGATTTATGGGGTTATTGGTCAGGGAATTTCTGGATAGCAAAAGAAAAATACAGGAAAACCTACCATTTATGCTAGAATTTAAGTATAATGAAGAATAACAACGAGCCGTAGAGCGAGTTGTTATTCGCTACTGATTGACCGTAAGGTCAAGCAGGTTCCAGAAGAGGAACGAGCCGTAGAGCGAGTTGTTATTCGCTACTGATTGACCGTAAGGTCAAGCAGGTTCCAGAAGAGGAACGAGCCGTAGAGCGAGTGTTGGATTTTGAAAAGTACAAGAGGGGAGGGAACGTATGGATAAGGAAATGCCGGTTTCTGTCTGGCCGGAATGGAAGATTATTGAGAAAATCGGCGAGGGCTCTTTCGGAAGAGTATATAAAGCCCAGCGGTGTGAGCAAGGCAAGACCTTTTACTCCGCAATTAAGATCATCACCATCCCTGCCAGCCAAAGTGAGTTGAACAGTGTACGTTCAGAGACAGCTGATGAAAGCTCAGCCAGGGAGTATTTTCATGGACTGATGGAGGAATGTATTCAGGAAGTCAGTACAATGGAGCATTTCCGGGGCAATTCTCATGTTGTTTCTGTCGAGGATTTTAAAGTGGTGGAGTATCTTGATGAGATTGGCTGGGATATTTACATACGTATGGAATATCTCACCAGTTTTATGGATTACTGTACGGAAAAGAGTCTTTCAGAAATGGAAGTGATTCAGCTGGGAGTTGATCTGTGCAAGGCATTGGAGCACTGCAGGCAGCTGAATATCATCCACAGGGATATTAAGCCGGAGAATATTTTTGTATCCCGTTTCGGGGAATTCAAAATCGGTGATTTCGGCATTGCCAGAGAATTGGAGAGAACCATGAGCGGCCTTTCCAAAAAGGGAACTTATTCCTATATGGCGCCGGAGATGTACCGGGGGGAGCAGTATGACAACAGAGTGGACATCTATTCCCTGGGTATTGTACTGTATAAACTGATGAATCATAACAGACTGCCTTTTGTCAATCTGGAAAAGCAGCTGATCACATATAGAGACAAGGAGAATGCACTGGCAAGAAGGATGTCGGGAGAAGCATTGTCAAAACCGGCTGATGCAGGAGAGGGTTTTTCTCTCATCATACTGAAAGCCTGTGCTTACAAGCCTGAGGAACGGTATCAGGATGCAAGTGAGTTCCGTCAGGATTTGGAGGATCTTCAGAGAGGTATCCTGCCTCAGGGAGTCATTGATGACTTAATGGGTGTGGGCCGGGAACCTGCTTCAGGGTCAGAGACTCCGGTGCAGAATGTCCAGAGAACATCTCCAGAGAACTGGGCGGCCAAGGCATGGGGGCTTCCCCCTTATACTTCCGGTAAAACACAGGAGAACGGCAGCGGGAATATAAGCAATGGGCAGGCTCAGGCCACGCAGGTGACAAAATCAACGGCTCAAAACAGCCAGCTACAGGCAGGCCGGATACAGAAAGGTCATACACAGGGAGGCCAGATTTACAAAGGCTCAAAAAACACAGGTTCAAAAGACACAGCCGGACAAAGATGTTGTCCAAAGCAGCGGTACAAGCATTCAGCAGAGGATTTCTATTCCTCAAAGAGGCTCTCAGCCTGTCAGGCGAAGAAGAAAAAAGAAGACAGTTTCCCCGTGGACGGTAGCAGTTATAGTGGTGGCAGTTGCTGCTTGTATTATAACAGGGGTTTACATAAAATTGCTGTTGGATGAAGATTCAGACACACAGCAGGCAGAAATGGTTCACATTATGGGAGATCAGAGCTACAGCCAAAATGGTGAGGCATCTGATGAGTTTAGTAAGGCTATCCAGGAAATCAAGGAACACGCAACAACTATAGTAAATAATTTGAATGAATACAGCTGGCAGGGAATGGAAGGAGATATAATTTATTATACGGATCCTGATAAGAACCAGCTTATGAAGGCACTTATTTATCCTTCACAGTCAGAAGATAATGTTTATGAGGAATATTATTATTGGGATGAAGAAGTATTTTTTGCATATATCTGGGAAAGCGGCAAGGAGCCAAATCTTTATTATTATGACGAGGGAAAGCTGATCCGATGGATTGATAGCCAGAAAGTTTGCCATGACAATGAGACAGACAACAGCGAATTTGTTAAGCGGGGAGAGAAATACCTGAGTAAGGCAGAGACACAGCTTCTAATGTCTAAAGCAGAGCAGAACACAGCCAGTGTTGCTGAGGGAATAAATAGTAATCCTGAATATAAAACATCATTTTATGAAGAATCAAAATTAAAATCGAAAACGGAAGAGGTAGAGCATGTCCTATCAGATTGATTATGCATATACATGCCATATTGGTAATGTACGGGCCAACAATGAAGACAATTTCTGGTGCTGCGGAGAAACACTTCCTGCAGAGAACCAGGGGATTGAAGGTGTTCATTCCGGAAGCGTACATAATACCAGGCTGCCTGTTCTGTCCGTCTTTGACGGCATGGGCGGGGAGAGCTGCGGCGAGATAGCAGCCTTTTTGGCTGCGGAGGAGTTCGGCAGATATTACAGTATGAATAAGAAAGGGCTGAAAAAGAATCCGGGACAGTTCTTGGAGGACGCCTGTTTCAGTATGAATGAAGCTATTTGTATATACGGTGCAGAAAATAAGGTCAGAAGTATGGGAACCACCATGGCTATGGCTGCTTTTACCCCGGGATCTGTGTATATCTGTAATTTAGGCGACAGCCGTATTTACCAATCATTTCAGGGACAGTTCCGGCAGATTTCTACGGATCATGTGGTAAAGGCGAATATGTTTGGAAAGGCACCTCTCACCCAATATCTGGGGATTCCCAATGATGAGATAGCATTGGACCCGGATGTGACGCAATTGGATTATATAAGCGGAAGCCGTTATCTTCTCTGTTCTGATGGAATGACAGATATGCTGTCGGACGGTGAGATCGCAGATATTCTTACAAGGGAGATTCCTGTTGGTGAGACTGTGGAGCTTCTGCTGGAACGTACTCTGAAAAAGGGCGGAAAGGACAATGTTACGATTGTTCTCTGCCAGGTGTCTGACCATGAAGAAAAGAATCCGCTGAGAATGTTATTTAAACGGCATAAGAAAGTTATTAGTGAAGGTGATGTATCATGAAAAACCGAATGCAGGATTTGGATTTTGAGCAGACTGTGGCCTTTGACGCGGTAAAGGACTTTGAGTTTACAAGAAGAGCTGCTCAGAAATTCAGGCAGGTTGTAAGCCTGGAGAGTTTTGAGGATGAAGATGCGGATGTGATTTTTCATTATCTCTATAAGGAAATGGAACTGGTGTCTTTCGGAGATCATCTGAAACGTTATGTGTATGAAAGGGCAGGGCTTGAGGAGCCCTTTGGAGAAGTTACTAATGAGATTTACAGAGATATTGTGCTGGAATCCTTCAAGGAAACCTGTACACCGAAATCTATGAATCCTACCTCTGCCAAGCTTGCCTCCCTTGTGAACAACTGGCTGAATCAGGCATCTGTGAAGCGTGAGACTGTTTTTCTGCTGGGCTTCGGACTCAGGATGAGCTCTGAGGATGTGTCGGATTTCCTTACAAGAGTTCTCCGGGAGCAAGATTTTGACTTCCATAATCCTGAGGAGGTCATTTACTGGTATTGTTTTTGCCGTCAGTATGGATATTATAAGGCTGAAGAATACAGGAAAAGATATGAAGAATTACCCCCTGCCCAGGAACCTCGCCCGGCTTCTATGATTTACGGAGGCGGTTTATGCCTTGACAGCGAGGAGAAGCTCTTTACTTATCTGGCGTATCTGAAGGCGGGGAGAGATGATCCCAGGTCAGAGAAAAGCCAGGCCTTCCAGGAATTTTTGAAGCTTTTGTACCGGGCAAAGGAAATCATTGCGGCAATGTACCAGAAAGATGAGGAAGAAAAGGGCAGGAATAAATTGTGGAAAGCGGAGAATATTACTCCCTCGGATGTGGAAAAGGTAATCTGCAGCGGGATCCCCATTAATAAGATGGGAAATCTGAAAAAAATGTCGGCCTCTATTTTGGCCCGCCATTTCAGCCAGAAGCGTTTCAGCAGGCAGAGGATCACCAATATTCTCAACCACAAATTCCCTGTGGAACGGTTCGATCTCATAACCCTGGAATTTTTTATCGTGTCACAGGAGATGGAGGATGAGGACCCGTATACAAGATACAGGCATTTTCTGGAGGAAATACAGGAAATCCTCCAGAGTTGCGGTATGAGTGAAATATACATAGTAAATCCATATGAATCATTTTTATTGATGTGTCTTCTCACAGACTGTCCCCTGGCTGTTTTTGCAGAGATTTGGGAGAGATCTTACGAGGAGGCAGGGGAATAACAAACTGCGAATCTCAGTATGCTTAAAAAGAAGCGCTGCTCTTAACTAAGAGTCTAAGGCTTCTTTTTTTGTGTAATTCCCATAAAATTGTAATAATAAATTTATGAGAAATAACTGAAAATGTCACGCACGCAAAAAATTGTGCCTATCACTATTGACATTAGCAAATTTCAAATATATAATAAGCTCATAAAGTTGAAACGATTCAAATTATGAATAGCCTAAAAAGTAATTTACTAAATGCACCTGGAATCAAGATGGTGCATAAAAAAATGAAATAAGTTGAAACGTTTCAAAACACGAAGCAATCAAAGAAAAATAAAACCCCAAAAGTGAAAACAGAGAAAATCAGGGAGGATCAGAAAATGAAGAAACGGTTATTAGGTATCACATTGGCGGCAGTTATGGCAGGAAGCCTGCTGGCGGGCTGCGGAGACAGTGGAAACAGCAGTAAAGGAGATGCAAATACAGAAGATACAGCTAAGGCAGAGGACGGAGCAGACGGTGCTCAGGAATTGTCTATTTGGGTTCACGAGACAGACAGTGCGGAAGGACAGTTATACAAAGCTTTGGTAGAGGAATTCAATGAGCAGAACCAGGGAAAATACCACGCTGAACTCACTCAGATCGCCAGAAGCGGGGATGCAGGCGGTTATGATGATAAGGTCAATGCTGCAATCAGCAACGGCGGTCTTCCTGACGTATTTACGGTAGATGGAGTTACGGTAGCAAAATATGCAGAGGCTGAGGCAATTGTTCCTATCGGTGATTATTTTCAGGAGGACGATTTGAAGGATTTCAACCCGTCGATCATCCAGCAGGGCACTTATGACAGTAAGCTCTACACTTTGGGCGCTATGGATTCCTCTGTAGGACTCTTCTACAATAAAGATATGTTTGAAGAAGCAGGGATCACACCGGCAACAAAGGAAAATCCGTGGACACTTGAGGATTTGACCCAGGCGGCGGAAAAACTTACCACAGAGGACTGCTACGGTCTCACAATGTCTTTAGGCTCTAAGGACGAAACTCTTATTTACTTTTTCCTGCCGCTGATCCAGTCTCAGAACAGCAATGTCATTGACGATGCAGGAGAGAAGGCGGAAGGATATCTCAACGGAGACGCAGCAGTAAATACTTTGACATGGATCAAAGAAATGGTTGACAAGGGATATGCCAGTGCCACACCGGCTGATAATTGCTTTGGCCTGGGCCAGTGTGCAATGGCAGTTTCCGGATCCTGGGAACCGGGAAACCTGGCTAAATACGATATAAACTGGGGCCTTATGCCTATGGCAAAATATGACTCTGATTCACAGGCAGTTTCCGCCTGCGGTTCATGGACCTTTGCAATGTCCGGTAATTGTGCGGAAGAGAAAAGAGAAGGTGCCGCAGAGCTGATCAAGTTCATGACAAGTGCCGATGCAGGAAAGAGAATGTATGAAGCAAATGCAATGCCGCCTGCAAGACAGTCTGCATTCAATGAAATTGAAGCTTTCAGCAAAGAGCCTCTTGATGTATTCCAGTATCAGCTTGGGAATACAGCGCAGTCCAGACCGGTATCTGTGAATTACGCAGTATTGAGCAACCAGTTTGCAACTGCAGTCCAGAATGTGCTGACAGGAATGGAACCGAAGGAAGCACTGGACGAGGCAGTTACTCAGTATAATTTCCAGACCGATACTGAATAACATCTTCTGCAGGGGTACAAGGGGAAGAATAGAGCTTTCCCTTTGCACCTCCTGGTTACAATAAGAAAGAGAAAGGGGGATGTGACCTATGAAATCACCGGCCGCAGCAAAAAGAAAAAAGCTGACCAAGGAGAATTGGACAGGGCTTGCGTTTATCACTCCCGCAGCCATCCTGCTGTTTATTTTCCTGTTTATTCCGTTTCTGATGACTCTTGGCTACAGCTTTACCAATTACAATATTCTGAAACCTCAGGCAATGGAATTTGTAGGGTTGAAAAACTTCATAAAGCTTACCCAGGATACAGTTTTTATGAAGAGCATTATCAATACCTTTGTATTTGTATTATTGGTAGTTCCGCTTCAGGTATGCCTGGCTCTGGGACTGGCGCTGCTGATCAATAAGAAGTTAAAAGGGATTTCTGTTTTCCGTATGGCATTTTTCGCACCAACAGTGCTTTCCCTGGTTGTAGTGTCTATTCTGTGGACTTATATTTATAATCCGAATAACGGCCTTTTGAACTCCCTTTTGGGGAGTGTGGGGATTGGGCCGTTTAAGTTCCTGAATGATCCTAAAACGGCAATGCTTTGTATTGTCATACTCTCGGCCTGGCAGGGCTGCGGTTTCCAGATGATGATTTTTCTGTCAGGGCTTCAGGATATACCGGCTTATCTGTACGAGGCAGCAGCGGTGGACGGGGCAACACCCTTTCAGCAGTTCCGAAATATCACCATACCGGGCCTTCGGAATATTACAGTGTTTATCAGTCTTTCCATTGTGGTAAGCGCCTTCCAGCTTATTGTGCAGCCGATGATGATGACAGGCGGCGGCCCTCAGAACTCCACAATGACCATCGTTTATGAAATCTATCAGACTGGGTTCAAATACAGCCAGATGGGATATGCTTCAGCCATGGCATTTGTATTTACAGTACTGGTTTTGATAATTACTTTGATACAAAATAAGCTTACATCAAAAAGCAACGAAGATTAAGAAAGGAGAGTGCTATAGATGCAGAGAAAAATGACAACATCCAGAAAAGCGGTCAATTATCTTGTGCTTATCGTCACTGCACTGGTATTTATGTTTCCTCTCCTTTGGATGATCATGAGTTCGTTTAAGGATGATTCCGCGATCTTTACAGATATTACAAGCCTTAAGGCATTCATACCCAGCTTTCAGCAGGATATTTTCTTCAACTATAAAGAGGTGATCAACAAATTACCGCTGCTTCAGGCAATGCTTAACTCCTTCGGATATATAGCAGTGATCATTGTTTTAGGACTGGTGGTAAATTCCATGGCAGGCTATGCTTTTGCAAGATTGAAATTTCCAAAAAAGAATTTGATTTTTTCTATTATCCTTGCTGTCATGATCATACCGGCACAGACTGTTATGCTGCCTCAGTTTTCCATTGTTTACAAGATGGGGTTGTCTAACTCTTATCTTGCCCTGATTCTCCCGGCAATTGCCAGTCCCATGTATATTTTTCTCTTCAGACAGAATTTTATGGGGATTCCGGAGAGTATTGAGGAGGCGGCAAAGCTTGACGGAGCCAGTGCATTGAGAACCTTTTTTCAATTGATCGTACCTTTGGCAAAACCGGTGTACGCAACTGTTACTATTCTTGTGTTTATTGCTTATTGGAATGATTTCGTATGGCCTGTTATGGTCATTTCGGATACCGCCAAACAGACAATCCAAATGGCTCTCAGCAGTCTGTTTAATATACAGCCTGTGAACTATGGCAATGTTATGGCAGGTCTTACAATAGTCACTATTCCGGTGTTGATCCTGTTTTTGGCCATGCAGAAATATTATGTGGCCGGAATCGCGTCTACAGGTGCAAAGAACTAAGAATGAGTGCTGCTGTGCAGGGCGGAACAACTGTTTTCTGCCCTGCTTTTACTATAATATGTTTTACAGGAGGAATCAGAATGATTTTGAAAATTACGGGACCGTATTTGTGGATGCCTGTGGACAAAAATGCAAAGGAACAAAAGCTCCACTTATATATAGAAGGAAAAAAGATCCAGGAAATAGATATCCGTCTGGGGGAAACAGGCAGAGGCTTCTATACAGCAATGGATACATCGCCATACTTGGGAAAAGAAATGACCATTGAAGGGGAAGATGAGACATTGCTCAGAGGGATTTTCTGCTGGACGGAAAAGCCCGGAAATGTTTATCCCTTCCGGCCAAAGCTTCATTTCAGTCCGGAGGTGGGGTGGCACAACGACCCTAACGGAATGGTGTATGCAGACGGAGTGTACCATCTGTATTATCAGTGGAATCCCTATGGGGTTCACTGGGGGAATATGCATTGGGGACATGTGCAGAGTATAGACCTCATCCATTGGGAATACAAGCCGGCTGCTCTTGTGCCAAATGAGCTGGGTACCATGTACTCCGGCTGCGGAATCGTGGACAAGGATAATCTTGCCGGCTGCGGGGAGAATGCATTGCTCTTTTATTACACAGCGGCAGGAGGAAGAAACCAGTGGTCCAGGGATGCTGGAAATCTTTTTACCCAGCGACTTGCTTATTCAGTGGATGGAGGAGAGACTCTTATTCCCTCAGACAAATTTCTTATGGAACATATGGTAAATGAAAATCGGGATCCTAAGGTTTTCTACCATGATAAGAGCAAAGCATACATCATGGTTTTATATCTGGATGGAAATGAATTTGCGCTGTACCGTTCAGAGAACCTGCTGGAGTGGAAAGAGACGCAGAGACTGGAGATTCCGGGAATGTGGGAATGTCCTGATTTATTTGAACTGAAGGTTGAGAATATGCCGGGACAGAGTAAATGGGTGTTTTGGTCTGCCGACGGCTATTATGTGGTGGGGAATTTTGACGGCTTCCGGTTTGCGGCTGAAGGTGACCGCAAGATGGCCTACAGTACCAGGCTTCCCTATGCAGCCCAGACTTTCAGCGGAACTCCGGGCCGTGTGATCAGTATGGCATGGCTGCGCATGAATAATGACAGGGGAAATTACAGGGGGCTGATGTCTCTGCCCACAGAGCTTTTCCTTATCAATGAAAATGGAGAATACGTAACAGGATTCCGGCCTGCTGAAGAAATATCCGGAGCAGAGGGAGAATCTCAGGAACTTACAGGGGAGACATTTGCGCCGGAAGGCAAGGCAGTGCGTCTTTATCTTACAACAAAGGAAAAATCTGAGGGAGAATGGAAGCTTCAGATAGGAAATCTTGTAATAAATGTGGATTTCGGGAGAGGAATATTTAATATTGGGGATCAGAATACCCATATGGATATTGCAAATGTGGGTTTTGACAGGGAAAAATCTCAGGAAATAATCATTATTATAGATCAGGAGGCCATTGAATTTTTCGGGGGAAATGGTACAATTTATGGTATAGCAGAAACGGAAGAGGATATCCTGGGAAAAGTATGGAACCTGACGGTATCTAAAAATCTGGATGCTGTCTGCCGATGGTGCTCTTATTCAGTGTAAGGGTCAATGGCAGTGAAGCCTGAAAATATGAATTGCTGAGAGTTTGGAGAATAATATGGTAACCATTAAGGATGTAGCACAAGACGCCGGCGTTGCAGTTGGTACTGTTTCAAAAGTGATCAACGGTCAGTATGTAAGCGAGAAGAATAGAATGAAGGTGGAAGAGTCCGTTAAGAAGCTGGGATATCAGATGAATTTCTATGCCCGCGGACTGAAGACCAGGAATACTTGTACTGTTGCAGCTATTGTACCAGAGATCCTGAATCCGTTTTTTGCAATCTGGGTTTACCATATTGAGCAGGAACTATACAAAAACGGATATAAAATGCTCCTGTGCAACACTCAGGGCACCATTGAGAAGGAAGAGTATTATTTCCGCATGGCCGCGCAGAATAAGGTTGACGGGATCATCTGCGTAACCTACCGTGATGCAGAGCCTTATGTATCAGAGGAGATTCCTTTAGTTTCCCTTGACCGGCATTTTGAAAAAAAAGTGAGCTGCATCAGTTCCGACAACTATCACGGCGGGGAACTGGCAGCTCAGAAAATGATTTCTACAGGAAGTAAGAGTCTTCTCTATCTTCGAAGCGGCTCTGTTGTTTCCGGAGAAACTTTGAAAAGAGGAACAGGGTTTGCGGATTGCTGTAAGGCCAGCGGAATTCCCTGTGAAACTGTTGATCTGGGAGATGATTTCCAGATATTTGAGAACGGCCATTCCTCTATAGACCATGCTCTATGTGATTTCCTGATCTCCTGCAGGCGTACTGGAAGGATGCGCTATGACGGCATCTATACCAGTACAGACTCCCTGGCTTGGGTCCTTCTCACACAGATGCGCAAGCTTGGCATCCAGGTTCCCAAGGAGGTTCAGATTATCGGCCATGATGGTTTGCGCATGATGAACAGGGGGGAATATATGGTTTCCAGTATCGCCCAGCCTGTGGAGGAAATGGCGCAAAAAAGCGTGGAGCTTGTTCTCAGGAAGATCCGCGGTGAGGACACAGATATCCTTACAATCCTGCCTGTAAAATTTGTAGATGGAGGCACTACGCGGTAAAAATTTTATTCGTTATAATACCCATAGATCAGGCGGCTGTTCTGGGCAATGCTTGCCTGGGCAGCCCCTGTGTCTGCTACGTTCTCGGACATAAAGCATATCACAAGATCAATTCCGTTAGCCGTATCATAGATGATCCCGGCGTCATTTTCCACATTGCTCAGTTCTCCTGTTTTATTGGCAACATGTACACCCTCCGGCATTTGAGCGGGGATTTTATTTTTAAGGGTCTGAAGTTTCAGGAGATAATACATATTCTCTGCTTTGGAAAGAGTGGGATTTTCCGCTGTACCGTTGCTGATCTCATATATCTCCCTTAAAAATGCACCGCAGTCTCTCACAGAAGTATAGTTGTCTCCGTTTTCATTACTTTGAAGGAGAAGCCGTCCCATGGACGTGCTGGTATAGCCGTGGGCCTGACAAAAGGCATTTACTTTAGCCATACCTGATGCGTCGTCTCCCCCGCCCAGCCAGTTTACCAGGGTGTTGGCAGCATCGTTGTCGCTTACGGTGATCATGGAATTCAGGTTTCCGTCCAGGCTTTCTGCGCCATATTGCTGGGAGAGCTGGTCATAGTTCTCATACACTGTCCCCATGATGTACAGTTTGATCAGACTGGCCGCCTGCATTGCTGTTTCATTGATGGTTCCCTCTGAATGTTTCAGAAGATTGCACACATACACAGACCAGGTACCGTTATTCTGGGGCAATAATCCGTTGATCTGTGAGAGGAGATTGTCCATACTTTCGTCAGTATTCTCTGTGAAGGTACTTCCGTTTGAGGGGGAAAGTGTTCCCTCACCCTGGGGCTGATCCGTCTGTTCCTGGCCGGTCTGTGCCTGCTGTTCAGGTTCTTGGGGCGTGGCTGCCTCCTGCTCCTGAAGCTTCGCAAGCTCATCTGCCTGCTGGCTTAAGGCGGCTGCGGAGGAGGAGATTTCCTGGACAGTATCCTGAAGCGCCACCACCTTTGCCTGGAGGGAGGCAAGCTTGTCAAGAGAAAAGAAAGTCAGCACTCCAAGAGAAATAAGGGCGGCTGTCAGTACGGCGATGACCACATAAAGAAAAACAGGTTTTTTCGGTTCTAAATTATTATCACTCATATCAATTACTCCCTTCTGGAATATCAACAGTAAAAAACATTTTGGATGCAAAGTTTTTATGAATTGAAATAGGCGTCTATTCCATTGGCGATTCCTTCAGCCATTGTGTCTTGGAATGATGCATCATTCATCTGACGGTCATCACTTTCATATGTCATAAATCCCATTTCCAGGATAGTGACAGGAACACTGCTCCAATTGATCCCTGTCATGTTATCATAGTATTGTATGCCCAGATTCTGGAAGCCTGTTGCCTGGCAGTAAGAGTCAAGAATGCATTGGGACAGGCGGTTGGAAGCATCATAGAGCTGGGGGATATAAGGATTCTGGGACGAAGGAGACATGGACAATGCTCCTGAGACAGTGTGGGAATCATCACCGTTTGCATGAATACGCACATAAATCTCAGCGCCCTGTTCAGCCACATACTGGGCCCGTTCCTTATTGCTTATGGCAGTGTCATTGTCAGTCCTTGTCATTACCACCTGATATCCCCGCTGCTCCAGAATATCCCTCAGTTTCAGAGAAACCTGGAGATTCAGTTCATATTCAAGAACCCCTGTGTAGGAGCCCTGAGTGCCGGTGCTTGCTTTGGCTTTCATCTCCGAGGAACCGGGCCCGTTAGGTTCCAGTTCGCTCATATCAACTGACTCACTTTGGTGTCCGGGGTCGATACCTATTACATGTCCGTTTTCGGCAGCAGGAGTATCACTGAACTCATCGGCTCCGGCCCGGCTGAAAACAGAAGGGGAAGTCTCTTCATTTTCGTATTCGGGAGCACGTTCCTGAGATTTTTTCTGATGGGCAGTCAAAGCTTTCTGCTGCTGATACTTAAGGGCAGCCTGTTTCTTTTCTACTGCAGCGGTAAAAATCTCTTCATCCTCTTTTATTTCCTGCTGTATTTTTGTAATATACTCTGCGGATGCGGCCAAATCTTTTTCCGTGCTTTCCATCTGCTCATAGGTGGTATAGCTGAAGAATAAAAGCGCAGCGATACACAGAAGGCCGGTGAGGAATAAAATGACCGGCATAATGTTAGGCTTTTTTTTCATGGCAATTCCTTTCTTTTATGTGTATAGGTTATATGATGATTGGGGATAATTCCTATGTATTTGGCAATTTGGTTATGGTTGTTATTATAATGAAGGTTTGGAGAAAAAGCAATGAGGTTTGCATTTATATAGGAAGAAATAATTTTGGGGGTTTTAGGGGAGGGACGCTTTGGCGTAAGGCTGCGGGTGGGACGGGGCGTGGGAGAACGGGCGGCGGTACGTTCGCTTCGCATGGAATCACTAAGCGGCTGAGGCGGTCTGTTTTGTCGGAGCGGTCGCCAACTCGCTAAATTCTCTGATGAGAATTTAGCTCAAACAGGGCTCCCTTGATTTTGTGCTTGTGGCACAAAATCACCTCGGCGCAGGCCGCCTCACCCGCTAAGTGATTCCAAATGCTTGCTCAAAGCACCTCCGCCCGTTCTCCCCCACCCCGCCCCACCCGCAGCCTTACGCCAAAGCTGACGTTTCAAGGCGGTACGTACCTATTGTATGCGTAACTTTTATTGGCGTAACGTGGGCGATAGACTATGTTATGTTCCGCCTTTTAAGAAATATTCTGGTGAATACGTACGCCATAAAGGGGTGGAAATGTAGAGGAAGGTGAGGAGAAGGAACTCCGGTGCGGGGGCGTTGAGCGAGGACGAGACAGATCTTGGCTTTCAGTTGGAGCGATCAGGAAAAGCCGTGCCCTGGCACGGAGTAAGGCCTGTCTGAGCAGCGTTTGCATCAGCAAACGCTGCGAGTTGCCGCACGCCTTTTCCGTCCCCAGCGACAAATGAAAGCCAGTGCACTGACCGGACTACTTTCAGCCAGACAGCACGGCATATTTTGTCATCTGCTGCGTTGTTGTCAGTCAGCGTAGCCACCGCTACGCTTCCTTCCGCCGCCTTGCAGACTGACCTAATATGCCGCACTGTCTGGCTGAAAGTAGTCCGGTCAGTACACTAGATCTGTCCGCCGCAAGCGATAGCCCCCGCACCGGAGTTCCTTCTCCTCACCGTTCGACAACTTTCCGGGCTCCCCGCAGAAATTGTAAAAACCTCGTAAAATCCCTTGACATCAAGAAATTTACGGGATATAATGAGCAAGCGTGCAAAAGAGACGCAAGTTTTTTGGTGCGCATAAAATTGACAATAGCAACCGCAAGGCCCCATAAGAAGCTTATGGAGAAATAAATCGGGAGGTGAAATGGAATGCCAACATTCAACCAGTTAGTAAGAAAAGGACGTCAGACAACTGTAAAGAAATCTACAGCTCCGGCTCTGCAGAAGACTTTTAACTCATTAAGAAAAAAATCAGTAGAACAGTCTGCACCACAGAAACGTGGTGTGTGCACAGCTGTTAAAACAGCTACCCCTAAGAAGCCTAACTCAGCTCTTAGAAAAATCGCCAGAGTTCGTCTTTCCAACGGTATCGAAGTAACAAGCTACATCCCAGGAGAAGGTCACAACCTTCAGGAGCATAGCGTTGTTCTGATCCGTGGAGGAAGGGTTAAGGACTTACCTGGTACCAGATATCATATCATCAGAGGTACTCTGGATACCGCAGGTGTCGCTAACAGAAAACAGGCCCGTTCCAAATACGGCGCTAAGAGACCGAAAAAGAAATAAAGAAATTTGCCCGGCGCAGTGAAGTAATTTTTGCTGCTTCCGATCATTGAGTGATCGGAAAGAAAAGGCCGAAGCATTGACGAATTAATCATCCAAAGTATTGCTGCGGAGACTATAAGAGATTTGTACGGTATTCCATATACCCTGTCGGTTGCGGGTTAAATATAGGACCTTACCAGTGCGAACATGCAATAGTTTACTGCGTGAGTACCGATGATTTAATCAATATGATTAAGGAGGGAAGTAACGTGCCACGTAAAGGACATACTCAAAAAAGAGACGTTCTGGCAGACCCGATGTACAACAACAAAGTGGTTACCAAACTTATCAATAACATTATGTTAGACGGTAAGAAAGGTGTCGCTCAGAAGATTGTATACGGCGCATTCACCAGAATTGAAGAAAAAGCTGGTAAACCAGCAATTGAAGTATTTGAAGAGGCTATGAACAATATCATGCCGCTTCTGGAAGTAAAAGCAAGACGTATCGGTGGTGCCACATATCAGGTACCGATCGAGGTTAGAACAGAAAGACGTCAGGCACTGGCTCTTCGCTGGCTCACCACCTATTCTCGTAAAAGAGGCGAGAAGACTATGGAGGAAAGACTGGCTAACGAGCTTTTAGATGCAATGAACAATACAGGCGCATCTGTTAAGAAGAAAGAAGACATGCACAAGATGGCTGAGGCAAACAAAGCATTTGCTCACTATCGCTTCTAATAGAGGAGGAAAACCCATTGGCTGGAAAAGAAGGAAGAGAGTACCCATTAGAGAGAACCAGAAATATTGGTATTATGGCTCATATCGATGCGGGTAAAACAACTCTTACAGAACGTATCCTTTATTATACAGGTGTCAACTATAAAATCGGAGATACCCATGAAGGTACTGCTACCATGGACTGGATGGAGCAGGAACAGGAGAGAGGTATCACCATCACATCAGCGGCTACCACATGTCACTGGACTTTGCAGGAAAACTGCCAGCCCAAGGCAGGTGCCCAGGAGCATCGTATTAACATTATCGATACCCCGGGACACGTTGACTTTACAGTAGAGGTTGAGCGTTCCTTACGTGTACTTGACGGCGCTGTCGGCGTCTTCTGTGCAAAGGGAGGCGTTGAGCCGCAGTCTGAAAACGTATGGCGCCAGGCTGACACCTACAATGTACCCCGTATGGCATTCATCAATAAGATGGATATCCTGGGTGCAGACTTTTACGGTGCTGTAGAACAGATTAAAACCCGTCTCGGTAAAAACGCGATCTGCCTGCAGCTGCCAATCGGAAAAGAAGATGAGTTTAAAGGAATCATTGACTTATTCGAAATGAAAGCATACATCTACAATGACGACAAGGGTGAAGATATTTCTATCACTGATATCCCGGAAGACATGGCAGATGATGCTGAACTTTATCATACAGAACTTGTAGAGAAAATCTGCGAGTTAGATGATGATCTTATGATGGAGTATCTGGAAGGTGAAGAACCGACCGTTGAGAAGCTGAAAGAGGCACTCCGCAAAGGAACCTGTGACTGTTCAGCAGTTCCGGTCTGCTGTGGTACAGCTTACAGGAACAAAGGTGTTCAGAAGCTTTTGGATGCAGTGATCGAGTTCATGCCGGCTCCTATCGACATCCCTGCTATTGAGGGAACTGATATTGACGGTAATCCGATCGTGAGACATTCATCAGATGACGAACCATTTGCAGCCCTTGCATTTAAGATCATGACAGACCCATTTGTTGGTAAGCTGGCATATTTCCGCGTATACTCCGGTACTATGAATTCCGGTTCTTATGTATTAAACGCTACTAAGAACAAGAAAGAACGTGTCGGACGTATCCTGCAGATGCACGCTAATAAGCGTATGGAGCTGGATAAAGTATACTCCGGCGATATCGCAGCAGCAATTGGTTTCAAATTTACTACAACAGGTGATACCATCTGTGATGACCAGCATCCGGTAATCCTGGAATCCATGGAATTCCCGGAACCAGTTATCGAGCTGGCTATCGAGCCTAAAACAAAAGCAGGACAGGGCAAATTGGGTGAGGCTCTTGCAAAACTTGCAGAAGAAGACCCGACCTTCCGTGCTCATACAGACCATGAAACAGGACAGACCATCATCGCAGGTATGGGTGAGCTTCATCTGGAAATCATCGTAGACCGTCTGCTTCGTGAATTCAAAGTAGAGGCAAACGTTGGTGCTCCTCAGGTTGCTTACAAAGAAACCATCACCAAGAATGTGGATGTGGACAGCAAGTACGCAAAACAGTCTGGTGGACGTGGACAGTATGGTCACTGTAAAGTTAAATTCGAGCCTATGGATGCCAATGGTGAAGAACTGTACAAGTTTGAAACCACAGTTGTCGGCGGTGCTATTCCTAAGGAATATATCCCGGCAGTAGGCGAAGGTATCGAAGAAGCTATGAAAGCCGGTATCTTAGGCGGTTACCCGGTAGTCGGCATACATGCAAATGTATACGATGGTTCTTACCATGAAGTCGACTCCTCCGAGATGGCATTCCACATTGCAGGTTCTCTTGCATTCAAGGATGCTATGCGTAAAGCAGCTCCGATTCTTCTTGAGCCTATCATGAGAGTCGAAGTTACTACACCGGAAGATTACATGGGTGACGTAATCGGTGATATCAACTCCCGACGCGGCCGTATCGAAGGTATGGACGACATCGGCGGAGGTAAGATGATCCGTGGATTCGTTCCGCTTTCCGAGATGTTCGGTTATGCAACAGACTTACGTTCCAGAACGCAGGGACGTGGTAACTACTCTATGTTCTTCGAGAAATACGAGCCGGTACCGAAGTCTGTACAGGAAAAAATCCTCAGCAAAAAAGACTGATTTAAAGCACTGATAAGCACAAGCCCTTAGGCCAAAAGCGAGTTTAGTGTAAAGGTCTCTCGAGGTGACTTGATAAAGGTAAGCCGAAGGCACCGGATAAGTGAATCGGGATTCCGCATACAAAAGAAATACTTGCAAATATCCTTGATTTGCAATATAATCAAGGATAGCAAGTTTAAAACCGAAAATAATATGCTCTGATAGAAAGAGCCAAGTTTTAAGGAGGACGTTTTAAAATGGCAAAAGCTAAGTTTGAGAGAACAAAACCGCATTGTAACATTGGTACCATCGGCCACGTTGACCATGGTAAAACAACATTAACAGCTGCTATCACCAAAACTCTGCATGAGAGATTAGGAACCGGTGAAGAAGTTGCATTCGAGAACATCGATAAGGCTCCGGAAGAAAGAGAGCGTGGTATCACAATCTCCACAGCTCACGTTGAGTATGAGACAAATAAGAGACACTACGCACACGTTGACTGCCCAGGACATGCTGACTACGTTAAGAACATGATCACTGGTGCTGCTCAGATGGACGGCGCTATCCTTGTTGTTGCTGCTACAGACGGTGTTATGGCTCAGACAAAAGAGCACATCCTTCTTTCCCGTCAGGTAGGTGTTCCTTACATCGTTGTATTCATGAACAAATGTGACATGGTAGACGATGAAGAACTTCTTGAATTAGTAGAGATGGAAATCCGCGAGCTGTTAAGCGAGTATGACTTCCCAGGAGATGACATCCCGGTTATCCAGGGTTCTGCTCTGAAAGCTCTGGAAGATCCAAGCAGCGCATGGGGAGACAAGATCCTTGAACTGATGGATGCTGTTGATGACTATGTTCCGGATCCACAGCGTGAAACTGACAAACCTTTCGTTATGCCTGTAGAGGACGTATTCTCCATTACCGGACGTGGTACAGTTGCTACTGGTAGAGTAGAGGCTGGTGTTCTTCACGTATCTGAAGAAGTTGAAATCGTTGGTATCAAAGAAGAGACACGTAAAGTTGTCGTAACTGGTATCGAAATGTTCCGTAAATTACTGGATGAGGCTCAGGCTGGTGATAACATCGGTGCTCTGCTTCGTGGTGTTCAGAGAACTGAAATCGAAAGAGGACAGGTTCTTGCAAAACCAGGTACAATCACCTGCCATACAAAATTCACCGCTCAGGTTTACGTACTGACTAAAGACGAGGGTGGCCGTCATACACCATTCTTCAACAACTACCGTCCGCAGTTCTACTTCAGAACAACAGACGTAACAGGTGTCTGCAACCTGCCAGAAGGCGTTGAGATGTGCATGCCTGGAGATAACATCGAAATGACAATCGAACTGATCCACCCAATCGCTATGAGCCAGGGTCTTACTTTCGCTATCCGTGAAGGTGGACGTACTGTTGGTTCAGGCCGTGTGGCTACAGTTATCGAATAATTCTCGATTATTGTCCAATTATATATAGATTTAATCTGGTGTCAGAAGATGCCAGTGTGTCCAAGCATAAGATGCCCCGGAACCGCAAGGTTTCCGGGGTTTTTCTGTTGCGTTTAAGAAAAAATATGCTGATAGTAATGATACTTTTTAAAAAATGATTTATTACCACAAAAATAGTTGATTTTCCAGCTGGATTTGCATATGGTAAAACCAAGCAAAAAAATGCTCAGTTTAAGTGGGTTGCTACTTTAAGTACAAACCTTTAATTTAAGTGCTTCACTACTTTGAATGTGAATCTTTAATTTAATTGCTTCGCAGCTTGAAATGCGAATCGTTATTTTTTCAGGGAGATAAGCTACTTATCTCCCTGATTTTTTATTATCAGGAAGGCCCATTTTTAGTGCAGAACAATATCCATTTCTTTTCCGCAGACCTACGGACGCGGCGAATATATCCCAGTAGTAAAAAGTAACTCCTTATTGCGCAGAAAAGTAACTTTTGACTGTGATACACTAACTGTAGCTGAGGAGGAATCGGAATGATACTGATAGAGAAAAGTCTTGTAATGAAAAAGTCTCCCACTGCCATATGCCACGCGTCAACAGTTTTGAAGCTTCCGTCGGGTGAGTTTTTGTGTGCCTGGTTTGGGGGCAGTGAGGAAGGGGCTTCGGATGTGGGAATTTATTTGAGCCGGAGGAAAGAGGGCGGAGATTTCCTGCCGCCTGTATGTATGGCTGAATCTTCAGAGGCACACTGGAATCCTGTTCTGTTTTCCTCAGGGGGTGGCAAGGTCATTTTATATTATAAAACAGGACAGAAGATATCTGACTGGAGAACTTATATCAGGATTTCCGAAGACGGAGGCAATACTTTTGGACCAGAGAAGGAACTGGTGAAGGGGGATTCAGGAGGCAGAGGGCCTGTGAAAAATAAACCTATACGGCTTACAAGCGGAAGAGTTTTAGCACCTGGTTCACTGGAGAAAAATACCTGGAAGGCCTTTGCGGACTGGTCAGAGGATGGAGGGGAAACATTTACACAAAGTAATCTGATAGGGATTCCTGGTATAGAGAAAAAGAAATGCCAAAATGAAGGGGACATTCCTGTAAGCTCTCAGTCCTTTCATCATCGGGGTGTGATACAGCCGACATTGTGGGAGGATACAGAAGGTGTGGTGCATATGCTTCTCCGCAGCAGTGAAGGCAGGGTTTACCGAAGTGATTCCCATGACGGAGGAAGTAACTGGAGTGAGGCGTATATGACAAATGTTCTGAATAATAACAGCGGACTTGATCTGACAAGACTTTCTGACGGACGGATCGTACTTGTCCACAATCCGGTGGGAAAGAGCTGGGGAGCCAGAACACCCCTTTCTGTGTCAGTGTCTGAGGATAATGGTAGAAGTTTTAACAAAGTGTTTGATCTGGAAAAGGAAGAAGGGGAATATTCTTACCCGGCAATCATATCAGAAGGAAATGATTGTTACATTACCTATACATTACGGAGAGAAAATATAGCATTCTGTCATTTAAAGGCAGAGAATCTGAAAATATAGCAGCTTAGTAATATGATCATGGCGTCAAAAATTTGGGCCCATACATGATAATCTCATAAAGAAAAAGGAGGAGCAATATGTGCAGAAAATTTCCAAAAGGAGTATATCCGGTAATGTTAACGCCGTTTACGGAGGACGATCATGTTGATTATGAGGCATTGGAAAGGCTGATAGAATGGTATATCAGCCAAGGAGCAGCGGGGCTTTTCGCTGTTTGTCAGTCCAGTGAGATGTTTTTCTTATCTCTGGAAGAACGAGTAGGCATCAGCAGATTTGTAAAGGAAAAGGCAGCGGGCAGGGTGCCGGTCGTCAGCTCCGGCCATGTTTCTGACAGTCTGAAGGACCAGGCAGAGGAATTGACGGCTATTGCCAGCACAGGAGCTGATGCAGTGATCTTATTGACAAACCGTCTGGCAAGAGAATGTGATGATGATGACATATGGCTGGATAATCTGAAAAAACTGTTGGAGATGATACCAGATGATGTGCCGTTGGGATTTTATGAATGTCCCTATCCTTATAAACGTGTGATTTCGCCGAAGCTTCTCAGATGGTGCGCGGAAACAGGGCGATTCTACTTCATCAAGGATACAAGCTGCAGTCTTGAGAATATTAAGGCGAAGCTGGAAGTGATCAGGGGTACGGAGCTGCAGCTTTATAATGCCAATACCTCCACACTGCTGGAAAGTCTGGAAATGGGGGCTGCCGGATACAGCGGAGTAATGGCTAATTTTCATCCCCGGCTTTATGCAGAACTTTGTGATTCTTACGCAAAGGACAGGGAGAGAATGAGAGGACTTGCAGATTTTCTTACAATTGCTTCTTTTATTGAGAGACAGGTGTATCCGGTAAATGCGAAATTTTATCAAAGGCAGATCGGTAATTTTTCTGGAATACATACACGTTCCAAAGATACAGACTTGTTTAATGCAACATGTGTTCTTGAGACACAACAGCTTATACGTCTGACAGATGCTGTTGAAAAAATATACTGATAAAAAGTGACGGAGGCAAGAATATGCTGGAACGATGGTTTGGTGAAAGGGGATGGTTATACCGGTTTCTGGACCGGCTGTGGGATTTGCTTGTACTGAACTTGCTATTTGTACTCACGAGTATTCCTATAGTGACCATAGGTGCTTCATTTTCTGCGCTTTATTCTGTGACATTAAAGGCTGTAAAAGGAGAGGAGTCGTACATAGTCAGAAGTTATCTCACGGCGTGGAAGGAAAATTTAAAAAAAGGAACACTTTTATGGCTGTTGGTGGCTGGCGTAGCAGTCACTCTGGGAATTGATATCTTTGTTCTGGGGAAAGACAGTGAGGTGTTGGGGAGCATTCTTGTTTTTGCAGGCGGTTTGTTCAGTATAATGTGGATTCTCACAGGTATTTATGTTTTTCCTCTCCAAGCCTGGTTTGAAAATTCTGTGCCGTATACTATCCTGAATTCCTTTGTGATTGCGGTGAAGTATTTTCCAAGTACTATACAAGCTGCAGGGATTTTGACAGCAGGACCAATATTGGCCGTTCTCCTGGGGATTTTTTTTCCGTCGCTTTTTGGCTGGTTTTGCTCTTTGTTCCTGTTTGTGGGGTTTTCGGGGACTGCTTATGTCTCTTCCTTTGTGTTTAGAAGAACCTTCAGCCAGCTTATTCCGGAAAATATTTAATGAATTGTACAAAAAAATAACGCTGTTTAAATGTTTTTATAAAAAAGTGACTAAAGGCCAGGTAGAAAAGTAACTTTATTGCATGATAGAATAGATTCATCGAAAAACAAATGCAAATAAACGAAAGTAAAGGAGGATTTATTAATGAAAAGGAAATTGTTAAGTGTTCTGCTTAGTACGGTTATGCTGGGAACCATGATGTGCAGCACGGCTTTTGCCGCAGAGAATACTGAGGCGGCGGCACAGACAGAGAGCGCCGGAGATGGGCTGGAGGATGTTTCAGAGCCGGTTACTCTGTCTTTGATGGTGACTACAAGACCAAGTACAGATGCCAAGGATTTTTATCTGGATATCCTTCCGGAGCTGGTTCATGAGAAGTTTCCCAATATCACCATTGAAGTAGAGCAGCTTCCCACAGACCAGTATAAGCAAACAGTACGCCTGAAATTTGCCAGCGGCGAAGGCCCGGATTTATTTACCTGGTGGGCACAGAAACAGGCAGAGGACTTAGTGACGGCAGACTATGTAAGAGATTTATCAGGGTTCGAAAAACTTGACAAATTCACTCCATCTATTACGGAAACCTATTCCTTTGACGGAAAAACTTATGGTCTTCCTCTGGGAACAAGCTTCCTTACCACATGGTATAACAAGGATATGTTTAAGGAAGTTGGTTATGATTCTTATCCTACAAACTGGGACGAGTTTATTGATATCTGCGCGAAGCTGAAGGATGCGGGATATACACCAATAACCTGCGGCGACAACTCAAGCTTTGTAATCCAGTTTGCAATGTATCAGATTGGAGCCTCCGTTATCTACGGTGAGAATTTCGATTTTGATGAACAGCTTTACACAGGTGAAACAAAATTCACTGATGACTGCTGGGTGGATACAGTATCTAAACTGCAGTATTTATATGACAATGGTTATGTAGTGGAGGATTCACTGGGACTTTCACAGGATCAGAGCCGTCAGCTTTTTGTAGACGGTGAAGCTGCTATGATATTTGACGGAAGCTTTGGCTATGCAGCATTGATGAATGAAGGGGCAGCAGATTTTGAAAGAGGTATGTTCTGTGTTCCGTCTAATGGAGAGGGAGAAGAGTTCGTATACAACTGGACTCCTGCTAATGCCCTGTTTACAAGCAATACATCAGATGAACTGCATCAGCAGGCATGCGATTTAGTAATGAAATATTGGTTTGATGAAACTTCTCCTCTTTTCAGTGAATGGGTTGCCAATACCACAGATATTATTTGTTATGACGGTGTTTCTGATCCTCGTGACATGATCAATGAATATCTGGAGCGTTACAGTGATTACAAAAATATTTATAACTTAAACAACGCATGGCCGGAAGGTGTTTCCGATGAAATGTGCTCTATTTTCCAGGAAGTCATCACAGGTGATTCTATTGCGGAGGATGTGTGCCAGGCAATGCAGGATAAATTTGAAGAGTTGTCTTAATAGGTATATAAATACATGAAGTAAGTGGTAAGGCATTTGTAAATCAACATTTACAGATGCCTTACTTTATAAGAAAGGAGAGAGGATATGCTCGATAAGAGAAGAAGAAATGTGCTTCTGCTGTTTATTGTTCCGGCATTGATATTCTATTTGATATTTTGGATTTCACCGGTTCTCATGTCATTTTTTTACGGTCTGACAGACTGGAGGGGGACCGGTGCCTATGAGATGATCGGACTAAAGAATTACCAGAATCTCATTGAGAAGGGAACATTGTTCAATTCTATGGGAAATACCATTAAATATACTCTGTTTGTGGTCATTTGGGGAAATGTACAGGCACTTACCCTGGCTTTGATCCTCAATATGAAGCTTCGTGCCAGAGGTGTGTTCCGGACCATATTTTATATACCCGCCTTGTTCAGTACCATAGTAGTTGCGTTTTTGTGGGGATATGTGTATGCACCTCATTATGGACTTCTTTCTGAACTGTTTACCAGTCTCAATCTTGGGACAGCACCTAATCTTCTGGGCACCAGAGGGTTATCCCTGTTCGCAGCGGCTTTTGTAGAAACATGGAAGACTTCAGGAACAATGACCATTATTTATCTTGCCGGATTACAGAATATCTCAGAGGAGGTCATAGAATCGGCCAAGATAGATGGGTGTACAGGATGGCAGGCGATCCGGTATGTAAAGATTCCCATGCTGTCCAATACCATTACTGTAAATGTGATGCTTGGCCTCATCGGCGGTTTTAAGTCCTTTGATTATATTTTTGCACTTACAGGCGGAGGCCCTGGAAAATCTTCATCCACATTGATGTACAGTATCTATAAGATGGCGTTTGTTGAAATGCAGTATGGAAAAGCAGAGGCTCTGGCAGCCATGGCCTTTATTTTCATTCTGATCGTTTCTGTGATCGCCCTCACGATCATGAAGAGAAAGGAGCTTGAGGCCTGATGAAAAAAAGTACAAGAACCGAGATATTTGTCACTGCAGGGATTGCCGTGTTCTTCTTGATTTTTCTTTCTCCCATATTAATTGCATTGTCCGGTTCCTTCCGCAATTTAAAGGATACCTCCAATTATCTTCAGTTGTTCAGAAGTGTGACTCTGGAGAGCTACGCGGCTGCTTTTGAAAAAATGAATTACTTCCGCTCGCTGAAAAACAGTCTGCTGATCACCATTATCAGCGTTATCCTCCTGTTGATTTTCTGCTCTATGGCAGGATATGCAATTGCACGTTTGAAAGGAAAGCTGGGAAGTTTCCTTCAGATTTTCTTTTTGGCAGGAATGATCGTGTCTGCACAGATGTCTATCATTCCTATGTACAGGATCATAAATAAAATAGGCATTGGTAATACAATTGCAGCGCCCATTGCACTCTATGTTACAGCGGCACTTCCATTTTCCATTTTTTTATATACCAACTTTATAAAGTCGGGCGTGCCATACAGTCTGGAAGAGGCGGCGAGAATTGACGGCGCCAGTGTGCCTTATACCTTTGTAAGGGTTGTCATTCCTCTGACAAAGCCGGCCCTTTCTTCATTGGTCATCACCCAGGGAGTTCCTATATGGAATGACTTCTTTTTCGGAATGCTGTTTCTGTCAGCGCCCACGAAAAAGACCTTGCCCTTGATGATGCTGAATTTTATCGGGGATATGGAGAATGCTACCCAGTGGAACATGCTGTTTGCCGCATGCTTTTTAAGCGCTCTGCCGATTTTGATCATTTATTCCTTCCTTCAGAGATATTTTGTGAGCGGACTTACTGTGGGAGCAGTAAAGGGATAAGAATGTAAATTGTATAAAAGAATAAATGCCCGTATAATACAGATAGTGTTTGAGAAACGTTGGAAGAGATATGGAGGCATATATGAAGTTTATTAAGAGAATCCGCATGAAGTATTTTTTGAGTCTGCTGGCTGTATCTGTTCTGCCGGTTTTGTTTTTTTCATTTTATACATTGCAGAGTAACCGCAATTTTTACAATAATCAGATTGAACAGGCAAGCAAGAATGAGGTCCGTAGGATCACAACAAGGATCAACGAAAACTATGCAGACGTACAGAAGCTTCTGGAATCTCTTCTTTTCAGCAACTATGATGGCGTAAACTGTATGACAAGTCTCTGCCAGCAGGAGGGCAGTGACAAATCCATTACGAAAAGCCAGCGTTTGAAAAATTACAGAATGTTTAAGTACATTTGTACAAACCTTCTGGAGAATGCCAGCAACGTGGATGGTGTATATCTGTTCTGTGAAAACGGTCATGTATATTCCTATATGGTAAACCAAAACTATGGGATAGAGAAAAATTATCTGGAAGCCCGGTGGTACAAGGATCTGCTGGAAAGCGGAGACAGTCTGGAAATTGCAGACATGGTGGATATCCCAATCAATGTGTATGGAAAAAGCGGGAAATGCTTTTTAACCGCACGGAAGTTCCAGTCTGTGAAAGGGACAGAAAAGGCTGTCCTGGCAGTAGTAGGCAGAGACAGGATTTTCGACGATGTAAGCCGTGACAATCATCTTCCCTGGGGAAACAGCCTTATTGTAGACGGAGACGGAAATGTGCTTTGCGGAAGCTGGGAAGACACTCCTTTGACCAAGGGGCAGATTCAGGGGTTATCCAGAGAAGAGAGCGGGATCATCCGTACAGAGGATGTGAGGAATGCTTTTGTTTACGGAACCTTGAGTATAAATGACTGGGTTGTGATTTCTAATATATCCTTTGAATCCTATCATGATTTTTATATTAGGAACAGCCGGATACTGCTGGTTTTAATAGTAATTGATGTGCTGGTGATCCTCATCATTGTCTTCTATATGGACAAAAGCAATATACGGCCTATTGTAAGGCTGGCGCAGATCATGGGGAATACCACAGAGCAGGGTTTTTTGTTCCACAACGATTATAAGGAACGGCAGGATGAGATAGGGATTTTATATTCTTATTATGAGAAAATGATTCATCAGATTGACAGCCTGATCCAGGAAAAATATGAAAATGAAATTAAAATACTGAAGTCCAGACTGCGTAATCTTACATCCCAGATCAATGCACATTTTATTTTTAACACGTTGGAGAATATTTCGTGCCTTGCACAGATAGAGGGAAATAAGCAGATTGGGATCATGTCCAAATCACTGGGAGATATGCTGAGGTACAGTATGGACTATGAAGGTGACTTTGTGCGTCTGGAACGGGAAATCAGCCATATTCGGCAATACTTAAATATCCAGGAGGTCCGTTTCGGCAATGAGATCCATCTGAGGCTGGGTCTGGAAGAGGGGTCAGAGAAGCGCAAAGTAATGAGGTTTATGCTGCAGCCCATTATCGAAAACGCTATTGAACATGGAATGACTGACCAGGAAAAGCCCTTTGAGATCATAATTTCTACGGAACGTTTTAAAGAAGATCTTATCATCCGTATCAGCGACAGTGGAGCAGGCATAGATGAGACAAATCTGGAAAGAATCCGGAAGAGGATTTATGAGCCTGAAGAGGTGGAGGAAGAAATGGAATGCTTTAATATCGGGCTTGTAAATATCCATCAAAGAATCCAGCTTCTCTATTCGGAAAAATACGGTCTGGGAATAGAAAGTATTCCTGATGAGGGAACCACAGTTATATTAACAATTCCGTGGATGTAAGAGGAAGAATATATGTATACATATGTCATAATAGATGATGAGAGATTGATACGCTTAGGCTTGGTGAGCAAAATCAAAGAAATCAGGGCAGAGGAATTTATCTGCATTGGGGAAGCAGCCAATGGAGCAGACGGCCTTTCAGTGATCGGTGAAAAAAATCCGGATATAGTCATTACAGATATGAAAATGGCTAAGATGGATGGAGTTGAATTCCTGCAGAGACTTTCCGAATCATATCCGGGACTGCCGGTTATCGTGATCAGCGGATATAAAGCATTTAATTATATGAGTCAGGCTATAGAGAAGGGTGTGGTGGGGTATGTCCTGAAGCCTTTTTCACCGGAGGAACTGGAGAAACAGCTTCTTAAAGCAGTGACGAAACTGGAACAACAGAAAAACATTGCCAGGATGAAAGAGAAGATGACAAGCCTTGAACGTCAGACAGAGGGAAATGAGTTCCTGAGGCTGATCGTGAAGCCATGGAATCCGGAGAAGGAAGAAAATGAAAAATTCCTATGGGACAGATGGCATATTTTGATCAGCATATATACCAATAAGCCGGAAGCTTTGAATATCCTGAGAGAGTGCGCCAACCGTTATTTTTCCCAAATATACCCTGTATGCCTTGAGAATCCGGGAGGCAACGGGCAATTCTTTGTTTTGTGTACAGGTGATAAAGAGGAGATATCAAGAGCATATGAGCAGATACCGGGCTTTCTGGAAGGTATCAAGAGGAAAACCTGGGAGCATAAATGCTTTGTTTCTGTGGGAAAAGTATTCCAGGGTTTAGCCCAATTAAATTATTGCTATCAGAAAAATGAAAAAATACTGAGGGATATTTTTATCACAGATAAGTTCCGCGTTTTTTATGAAGAAGATTACATACATAAAGCCCGGAACATAGTCACGGATAATGAGCTTCAAAATATTATGGTGGACTTAAAATATAATAATAAAAATCAAAATAGTATACTGAGAAGCTTTTTCCAAAGATTCTGCATTCAGAGGGATACCTTGCTGGACATAGGAAATGCGTGCAAAAAGTTACTGACCAGAGTGGACGACTGGGCGGTGCAGAATCATGTGGAAACGGACGATATTATGGCGGTTTTTTATATACGCTACCGCTATTTGGAGAGCCTGGAGAAAATGGAAAAAGAAATTTCCGGATATATCAACCTGATTTTGCTGTCAATACAGAGGAAAAGCTACGGGGATGATTATCTTTATGAGCAGATGGTGAAATATATACAGGAAAATTATTACAGAAAGGTCACCCTGCAGACCTTGGCAAGCCAGTTTTATGTATCAGCGGCACAGTGCAGCAGCTTGCTTAAGGAACGGATGAAAAAGGGCCTGAATACATATTTAAGTGAAATCCGTATTGCAAAAGCCAAGGAGCTTTTGGATGATACCACTATGAGTGTAGAACAGATATCCAAAGAAATCGGATACCCCAATCCTAAATACTTTTTCCGTATGTTTAAGCAGATGACTACCTTGACACCAATTGAATACCGCAATCGGAGGAAATAATATGTTATACCATAAATCAAGGGAACCGGAATTGAGCAAGGAGCTTTTTCAAAATCCCACAAGTGAGTACAGAGGCACACCATTCTGGGCCTGGAATGAGAAATTAGATAAAGAAAAGCTCATAGGGCAGATATCCCAATTCCAGGAAATGGGGATGGGGGGAATGCATATCCACTGCCGTGTGGGATTGGATACAGAGTATCTGGGAGACGAATTTTTTGACTGTGTCCGGGGTTGTATGGATGAGGCAGCATCCCAAGGCCTGCTCTGCTACCTTTATGATGAGGATCGCTGGCCGTCAGGCAGTGCCGGGGGTATTGTTACCAGGGAACCAAAATACAGGACACGCTTTCTGGTGTTCTCACCGGCGGGATATGAAGAAACACAAGAGCAGACATACATGGCGGCCGCTAAAGCGGTGCGCAGCAAAAACAGGACATCCCTTGGGTTTTACCGGGTGGTGTTGGATGAGGAAGGCTTCCTGAAAGATTATAAGAGGCAGCGGGAAGGGGATACAGAAGGCCCGGGTACTCTGTGGGAGGCATATCTGGAAATATCGGGAGACACACCCTGGTTTAATGATCAGGCTTACGTTAACACATTAGATCCCCGGGCCGTGAGGGAGTTTATCAATGTGACACATGAAAAGTATTATGAGAAATTCGGAGAAAGATTCGGAATGGAAATTAAAACGATCTTTACAGATGAACCTCAGACTACGCTTAAAGGAATGCTTGCTTCGCCTTTTGATAAAACTCCGGTCATCACCCCTTATACGGATGACTTTGACCAGACCTTCCGGAAGGAATACGGCTATTCTCTCCTGGATTATTTACCGGAGTTGTTCTGGGAAAGGGCTGACAAAAGAAATTATTCTGTGCGGTATCATTACCATCGCCATGTGACAGAACGGTTTGCAAATGCATTTGGAGATCAGACAGGGCAGTGGTGCAGTGATCATGGAATCGGCCTGACAGGACACATGCTTAATGAATGGACTCTCTATTCTCAGACCTTAGGTATCGGGGAAGCAATGCGTCCCATGAAAGAGTTTGCCGTACCCGGTGTGGATATGCTTTGTGACAGGAGGGAATATTCTACCTTGAAGCAGGCTCAAAGCATAGCCAGGCAGTGCGGGCGTGAGGGGGTCATGTGTGAAATCTACGGAGTTACGGGATGGGATTTTGATTTCCGGAATCATAAGCTGGCGGGGGACTGGCAGGCTGCTTTAGGCGTCACTCTGAGAGTGCCCCATCTTACATGGGTATCCATGGAGGGAGAAGCTAAGCGTGATTATCCCGCCAGTATCGGCAGACAGTCACCATGGTATAAGGAGTACCCTGCTGTAGAAAACCACTTTGCGCGGTTAAACACCGCAATGACAAGAGGGGAACCGGTTGTACGCATTGGGGTTATTCATCCCATAGAATCATATTGGATGTGCTGGGGCAATAAGGTTCAGACCTCATTAACAAGACAGGTCCTGGAAGACGATTTTGACCAGGTGATCCAATGGCTTCTCTTTGGACTCCTTGATTTTGACTTTATCTCGGAAGCTGTGTTGGAGGAGGACGTTTCCGTACAGGATGGAACAACCTTCAAAATGGGGGCTATGGAATACGACGCTGTGGTCATACCGGACTGTATTACTCTCAGAAGCAGCACTTTGGACAAACTGGAAGTCTTCCGAAAGAATGGCGGTAAAGTGATTTTTATGGGAGAGGCGGCAGAGTTTGTTGATGCTGTCCCAAGTCCCCGTGTAAAAGTATTGGCGGAAAATTGCGTGAGCATCCCCTTTAACCGTGGGCGGCTTCTGGATGAACTGGAGCCTTACCGGGATGTGGATGTTAAGGTAGCTCATTTGGAAGGCGTGGACGCCGCCAGGATGACACACAGGGAACAGGGCAGCAGGTCAGATAATCTTTTTTACCAGCTTCGTAAGGACGGTGACTGCCGTTGGTTGTTCTTATGCCATGTGAAAAAGCCGGATAACGAGCATATTGCGTATACAGAACGCTGGGAAATCCGGATGAAAGGCCATTGTAAGTGTACATGTTATGATACTGTGACAGGAGAAATTTTTGAGTTGAGAACAGAGTATCGAAATGGCTGTACTTATATTCTGCACGATACGTCTGTCCATGGCAGCCTGCTTCTGAAACTGGAAGAGGAAACTATGGACAGGAAAGAAGGGAGAGAAGCAAAGTTTATTCCTCTTGGGGAAGGACGGGTGCTCCCGCAGCCAAGAGCATATACACTGGAAGAAGAAAATGTCATGCTTCTGGATCAGGCGGAGTATGCTTTTGACCAGGGACAATGGCAGGAGAGGGAAGAAATTCTGCGCATTGATAATCTATTCCGGGAGCAGCTGGGATATCCTCTGAGAATGGAAGCATTGGCTCAGCCGTGGACACAGAAAAAAGAAAAGACACACAGGCATATGTTAAAACTTAGGTTTCACATTATGTCTGAAATAAAGGTGGAAGGAGCATATCTTGCCATGGAACATCCTGAGGCAGCAGATATTTTCTGGAATAATGTTCAGATTCCCGGAGATACAGTGGGCTGGTATGTGGATGAATGTATTAAAAAGGTGAGAATCCCGGAGATTTTGCAGGGACAAAATCTTCTGGAGGTATATATCCCCTTTGGAAGAAAGACAAATGTGGAATGGATGTATCTTCTGGGTGAGTTTGGGGTCCGCATAGCAGGCAGAGAGTCTGTACTTGTGAAAATGCCCCAAAAACTCTGTTACGGTAACTTTGTGACACAGGATTTGGCATTTTATGCAGGAAACCTTGTATATGAATCAGAGATACACACAGAGGCCGGAGAGTTGATACTGGAAATTTCTCATTACAGGGGTGCACTTCTCCAAATATATGTAGACGGCGAAAAGAAAGGAAATCTTTTCCTTGCACCTTACAGGATCAACTGCGGCAGGATTGAGGAAGGCGCGCATAGGATACAGATCCGGTTATTTGGAAACAGGATCAATGCTTTCGGCGCCGTCCACAATGCAAATGCCGCAGAAGCCTGGTACGGTCCCAATCTTTGGAGGACCACAGGGAATAAGTGGAGCTATGAATACCAGCTGAAAGAAACAGGAGTGCTCACTGCACCGGTATACTGGGTGTTATAGAAACAAAGTGTATTTAGAAATTAAACTCGTCCTCCCAAGGAAAATCTCCAGATGCTTCCACGTTTTTGGGCCAGTGGCTGCACCAGTCAGGGACGGCGGGGGCTTCCACCCTGTCAAGGCTTGGGGTGTAAGGCTTGATGTCAAGGACAGGGGTATTGTCATTGGCATCAATATATGCAATGCGGATGATTCCCTTGTGATAGTCAATGTCAATGACCTCCACCGCTGTCAAAGCAATAGGGTTAGGGCGGACAGGTGACCTGGTGGCAAAGATACCCATACTTTCCGGGGCCTTTTTGTACGGCTGCGGTGTATTGAGTATGGAACGGTATTGCTGGTCATCTAAGTTGCTGAACCACCATAAAACATTGATGTGGCTGAAGCCATTCAGGGCTTCCAGGGCGGGGATGAACTTTGGATCCAGTCTAATAAATGTACCGCTGTCGTTGTTTATAATAGTGCCAATTGGATTTACTTCATAAGTAGCCATGATTTTTCCTCCATATGATATTTTGTATATATTTTGTAAATACAGAGTAGACCCTCACATAGTGTGAGGGTCAAGAGGAAATTTGGCTGATACATAAAATATATTTTATATCTCAAATGTCAGTGTGTAATCTTTTTTTCTTCTAACCCGGAAGGTGATGCACCAGTCTTTTACTTCTACAGTTTCGAAGTATACGGGCGAATAGGCAGTATGGAGAGTCGGCTGTTCCCTCAGTAATCTTCCTCCTGTGAATACGGAGGTTGGGCCGCTGGAACCGCCTATGACTGTAATCGTGTGTGCGCCGGCCGGTTCAGAGTGAGAAAGTGTTGAAATTGGCTGATCACCTTTTGAGTCAACACTTCGGATGAAATAAGTACCGTCCTCAAGATCAGGAGATATTGTATAATGGATAGCTTCATAATTGGTGGGGAAAATACAATTTTCTATTATAGGGGCAGACATATTCTCCTTCCCGGGTTTCATTTCCTTCGACGGCATTATATTTTTGGGTATCTGTTCTAAAGTGCGGTATTTAACCTCCAATTTGTGTTTCGTTCCAGTCTGCGGATGGGTAAAAACTATTATCTGCTGTCCATTTTCATTCAGAGTAAAATGTGGTCCGGCAACAGACACGGGCTGGTCTTTAAAATGCATTTTCAGGTGTTTAAGTTCTGGTTTATCTTTTGTTTTCCATGTGAAAGAGCTGCGGATCATCATCCAGCCCAAATCCGGGTCTAACCTATAATGCTCCAGAAAATCAGCGGCATCAGGATCTTTGTCTTCATTGTAAGGCTGCCACCATAGACTGGTACAGCCCAGACTGTCAAGGGAAATACCATTGACAGTAAGTTTTATTTCCGGGGGTTCACCGGCAGGATTTTCTGCCAACATCAATTCTAATTCAACATCAGTGAGTTTTTCTGGTTTCTGTGTGTTTTTTCTCCACTTTTCTGAATAAGCTTGTAATTTCATCCGGTCCACTTGCCTGCAAAAGTCTAGTACCAGGCCTTGATTGAACTCATATAAGGACAAAATCCGAAAACTGTCACCTTCCCAAAGAAATTCACGGTTGATTTCAATTACTTTCTTTGGCTGTTCAGATTGTTTATTCAGATTAAAATCATTTCCTAGGGTTACTTTCCATGTTTTCATATTGTTAAATCTCTCACCTCCGTATAAACCTTCAGGATGGAAATACAGGTGCCGTTTGTGTGTGTACGTTATCGCAGAGCAATAGTCTGTTATGACTGGTCATACCCTGGGACAGCGCACATATCTTTTTAGTCTATCTCTATTATAACAGGAAAATATTGATATTTAAACCCATGCACCTGCATTGTAAAACATCCTTCGTAGTAATAAGAGCGGTCAGAGGCTGAAGATTTACAAAACGCTTCTTTTGTAACCCACAAATGTTGCTGCAAAGTACAGTATATAAATCAGTAAAAATATCCCCAACCCAACGGCGATGGAGCTCCAGAAGACAGCAGGTGTGATGAGTGACATAATTAAATTCCGTATACATGAAGAGATGAATATGGACAGCGGTACAGGCAGCAGGAGAGGCACGCCGAAATAGAGCAAAAGCTGTCTGAACACAAGCCTGCTGATTTTTTTGTCTTCCACACCCAGTTTGGACAGGATTTTGTAACGGAAGCGGTGCTTGGATGCTTCGCTTAACTGCTGGACGGTGAGGATGGTGGCAGCAGTACAGATGAATATGAGTCCTGTATAGTAAAGACAAAAACCTAACAATATGATAGATGCCTTGCTGTCGGAAATAGCACTGCCCTTGGTATCCCACTCAACGGTTGTAAGGCTGTCAATCTCCGGGTTTTCTTCGTACAGAACATCAAGGTACTTCTGGTCTTCCACTGTGGTTTCTTCCTTTGTATCAATGACCAGGGTAGTATAGTCAACCTCAAGGCCGGCTGCTATTTCATCCGGCAGGACGATGATGTAGCCAACTCCGATATTTCCGCTTAATGAGAGCGGAGAGTCATCCGTGTTCTGCAGGGTGAGAGTGACGCCGTTTATTGTATATGGCATGTTTCCTTTTGCGTCTGCAACCCTCTTATACTCTGCATAGGAGTGCAGGATGTAATGAGTTTCATCAAGATTGACGGGATCATACCCCATTATCTTACGGATAGAGGAATAGTCGCTATAGGAGATGGCATAATCGGTTTCTGCATAAGTGTCCACCCCAAGGGTGTGAATGAGAGTATCCTGTCCGCAGCTGTAAATGGGAAGCTGCTTACTTTCTGCAATACCCCGGGTGTCCCGGAAATATTTTTCAGCATCTGCAAATAAGGAAGTGTCCTTAGTGGAAATCTGAACGTCAAAACTGGTGCGGTTCAGTGCTGACAGCTCAAAAAACTGGTTAAAGAGCATGGCACTCTGGAGGCAGGTAAGGGTAAGAGTAAGCAACATTGCCAGGGTTCCGATGGTAATGCTCATGGTTTTAAGCTTGGCAGAAAGATTCCGGTAAATAAACAAATTGTCCTTTGAATATTTCCGTTCATTTTTCCCAAGGAAGACTTTTACAAGAAAGGCTGCCAATGTGATATATACTCCATAGAGTCCGCCGATTATCAGAACAAAAGCAACCAGCAGGAACACGGGGCTGAAAAAATCACGGTTATGAAAGGTGATGTAAAGAAGCGCGCAGCCTGAAACAATGAGTGCAGTGGATACAACACAAAGTGTCCAATGATCTTTCTTGTTGGAAATAACGGCAGTTTCATTCTGTTTTTCTGCATAGATTAAATCACATATCTTAACCTTCTTCAGCCGTTTTCTCATGCGTATCATTGAGAAAGCATAAATCAGTATGGCATAAAATACCGTAAGCAAGACAGCCGGAAGGGAAAATCCTACCTTTACGGTATATCTGACATCAAAGACGTTCATTACGACCATAGTCAGTATCTCATAGAGAAAAGTACCTGCAATGAGACCGGCTATGAGAGCGGCGGCGCCCATGATCATGTTTTCAACCATTACCATTTTTGATATTTTCCGGTTACTGATACCTAAAAGCATGTAAGTTCCCAGTTCCTTACTTCTTTTTTCCAGCATGAAGCGGTTCATGTAGTGGACCAGCCATTCGATAACGGCAATTACAATGATGGAGATAAACACGATAGCAAAAGGCAGGCTTCCCATGATCCGGTTAAGGCTTTGGATATCATTTGAAAATACGATCATATTGAACGCGTATATGAGAGAAAAAGCAATGGTGACAGTGAGAAGATAAATGCTGTAATCCCTCATAGATCGCTTGGCATTGCGCAGGGCTAATTTACTGAGCATCGGACACGTCACCTCCCAACAGAGTAACCACATCCATGATTTCATTAAAGAAAACCCTTCTTGGTTTGTTTCCTTTCAGCAGTTCGTTGAATATTTTACCGTCTCTGAGAAAGAGTATCCGGCTGCAGTAGCTGGCAGAAAAAATATCGTGGGTGACCATAAGGATAGTGGCCTGCATTTCCTTGTTCATCTGGGTAAAGCATTCCAGAAGCATTCCCGCAGATTTGGAGTCAAGGGCGCCTGTAGGTTCATCGGCCAGTATGAGGCTTGGACGGGCGATCAATGCGCGGGCACAGGCACAGCGCTGACGTTGGCCCCCTGATACTTCATACGGAAATTTGGGAAGGATATCTCCGATTCCCAGCCGTTGTGCCACTGTTTCAACCTCCTGGGAGATTTTTGCCGGAGATTCTCCCTGGATTACGGGAGCCAGGGCAATATTTTCCTCAATAGTCAATGTGTCCAGGAGATTGAAATCCTGGAACACAAAGCCCAGGTTTTTCTGACGGAACTGAGCCAGGTCCTCATCCTTTAATTCTGTGATGTCCGTATCCTTAAGATAGATATGTCCTGCGGATACAGTGTCAATGGTTGAGATACAGTTAAGAAGAGTTGTCTTGCCGCTTCCGGAGGCGCCCATAATGCCCAGGAATTCTCCTTCTGACACAGAAAAGCTGATCTGATCCAGTGCTTTTGTGACAAGAGTTTTCGTACCGTAATATTTTTCCAGTTCCTTGATTCTGAGTAAAGTGTCCATAAATAACTCCTTCTATGATCGGTGATGGTGCTCCGGCACACATGTCCGTTTAGTTTGTTGTTCCTGATGCTGTTATCATAGCAGGAGGGAAAGATTTTTGGTACTTACAAAGTTGTAAGTGCGGATCATTGTTGATCACGAAGTTCCGGATGGGTGAAACTGCCGGAGGGAAAGCCGATAGTAATTGTGGTCCCTTTTCCATATACAGAATCCGCCTCAATGGTCAGCCCCAGTTTTGAGCATAGTTTGCGGCACAGATAAAGTCCCATGCCGGTGGACTTCCTGTTGTCCCGGGCACTGCCGGTAAAACCTTTTTCAAAAATGCGGGGGAGGTCCTGGGGGCGGATACCTTGCCCGTTGTCTTCAATCATAAGATAAACGCCGTTTTTTGCCTGCCGGGCGGAGATTTTGATCCAGGCTCCGTCTTCCCTGTGATATTTAATTGCATTTGAAAGAATTTGGTTCAGTATATAAGTGATCCATTTTTCATCTGTGCACACAATATGTGAAAAGTCATCAACCTGCAGTGAGATTTTTTCTTCCAGCAGCAGTGTCCTGTTGTTCAGGAGCGCAGGGCCGAGGGCATCAGCCAGAGGGAATTTCTTTACAAAGTAATCCTTCTCCACATTCTCACTGCGGGCATAGTATAAAGCCTGCTCTACCAGATAGTCAATGTGGGAAAGTTCTTTTCCTATGCGTTTGCTGTCATTGTCCGGGTGGTTCCTGCAGATGAGATCAATGGCGGTAATGGGAGTTTTGATTTCATGGATCCATTCTTCAATATATTCCTTGTATTGCCGCTGGGAATTTTTTATCTGGTTTACATTTTCCAGCATGGACTTGCAGGCGGTGCGAAGGATGCGGTGAAACAGCTTTTCTGCATATGAGCCGGGTTTCCCGAGCATTTCAAATATCAGGTATTTTTGGTCGAGCTGGTCCAATTGATGAGATATGGAGACAGATTTTTTATGGAGTCTGCAGTATCCTGTTCCCCAGACACAGATCAGGATAATTGCCCAGACAAGCAGAATGGGCAGGAGAATGGAAAGCTTATTTCCAAACATCACCAGATAAATGCACAGAGCAGCAGCACAGAATAAATTTAGAAACAGAAGCATCAGTTTGTCATAGAGATAATCGGTAAAGGTCATGGGGGAGTCCTTTCTTCTTTATTCATCCGCTTGTACCATCAGTCCCTTTTTAGGGATTGTAATGATCAGGTTTCCTACGCCCAGATCCTTCAGCCTGCGGCGTAACCTGGACAGATTAACATTTAAAATATTCTCGTCTACATAGAACTTATTTTCCCACAGATATTCTATAAGGGAATCCTTAGTCACAACATGTCCTTTATTGAGGAAAAGGTAATATAGGATTTTGACCTCATTTTTGGATAAATCCATGGTTGCTCCTTTCCAGGTAAGCTGGCCCATGAGAACGTTGAGGGATACGCCGGACGCGTAGATAGCTTCAGAGGGTGCTTGGTTCTGCCTGGTAAGTATGCGGTTGATACGGGCCAGAAGGATGGGCAGGCTGTAAGGCTTTCTGATAAAATCATCACCGCCCATAAGAATTCCTGAAAGTTCATCCTTATCGTTAGTCCTTCCTGTTACAAAAATAACAGGTACACTGGATATGCTGCGGATATCACGGCAAAGCTTCAGACCGTCGCAGGATTCCAGATTGATATCCAGAAGTATAAGCTCTATAGGGCAGGTATCCAATAAATTTGATACATCAGCAAACAAATTCTCCTGAGTACAGAAATAGTCTTCCGGGCATACGCAAGGATGTCCGTTTGCCAGCAGATAACCGGATAATTCCTGCCTTATGTTGGGATTATCTTCTATGATCAGTATCATGGGTTTTCTCCTTATAACAGTGGATTTTCAAAGCTGTTTCTGCAGGGATGCTCATCTAAGGGAATCTGTATTTCTGTGAGATACTTCCCGGGGTCTTCTTCATTCCAGGGGCCGCGGTGTACAATCTGGCGGCTTGTAGCTCCCATTGTATACTGGCTGTTATCCTGGAGCCACTTTGCGAAGGCAATGTAGGCTTCTGCAATGTTGGAAAAGTCCCCGTAGACCATAGTACAGGCCATGAGGGGGACCGCTTCTGTACAGCGGAAGGTAAAAGCGCCTGAGCTTTGCCCTGATTTTTTCACAGGGGCGCATAATTCCACATCAACGTTTTTTTCCTTATATTCATTGTCATGATATATGGAGAAAGTGTCAGGAGATATTTCAATTGTATGCTGCCGTACAAATTCTGACATTTCCTTCCAGAGATCACCTTCCGCATAATAATCAGGAATTACTTTTCGCAGAGACAGAACCCTGATGCTGGGGATGGATTTTATTGTGATCTGATAGAACATTTCATCTTTTACACCTTGAAGCTCTTGTTTTGCCCTTTGGATTTTCTGAAGCTTCACTTTTTCTGCCTGTATGTGTTCTTCGATTTCCATGTGCTTGTTCTGAAGCAGCTGAAGGGTGAAGCTGTCATTTTGGCTGCTGAGAGCTTGGGCAATCTCGGCCACGGTAAATCCACTGTCCCGGAGGTAGATTATTTTATTCAGGACAGGAATCTGGTCTGCAGAATACAGGCGGTAGCCGGTCCAAGGGTGGGTTTCTGCAGGTTTCAGAAGACTGGCCTCATCATAATAGCGCAGCATTCTTATGGATACCTGTGTGAGTTTTGAAAATTCGCCGATTCGGAACATACTTTCTCCTGTGCTTTACTTTCTCAATTTGTTTCGGTATTTTCCGGCATTCATCACCGGGCTGGGATTGTGAATTTAGTTAGAGGAATTTCATGAGGCCGGGGTCAAAAGGTGCTTTGGTCCCGGCCTCATTTCATTATATTAGATTGGAAGAGTTACATCAAGATGGTTTGGTAAATATGGCGTATCAGTTTGAGAGGATTTAATTGATTTTCTTATATTTCAATGGCAGTCATCTTTGCCAGGACTTTTTCTGTTCTTGTCTCCATATCCTTTCCGGTGAACTTATTCAGCGGTAATTCAGAAACAATGCTGCCGTCTTTGGTGAAAAGTACCCTGTCGGCTTTGGCAGCTACCTTGGCGTCGTGAGTTACAAGCAGGATTGCGGTACCTTTTTGGTTGATGTCCACAAGCAGCTCCATGATTTCTCCCGCTGATTTGGAATTAAGGGCACCGGTGGGCTCATCGGCAAAAAGAATCTCCGGGTCGTTCATCAGGGCGCGGCAGATTCCCGCACGTTGAAGCTGCCCGCCGGAAACCTCTGTGATATCCCTGTATTCAAGACTGTCAATCCCCATTTTCTTCATCAGGAGATTGGCCTTTTGGATGAGCTTGGCAGTGGCTTTTTTGGAGTTCCGTGCTGCGGGAAGGATGATATTGTCTAAGAGGTTTAGATTTTTTAACATGGTGGGCTGTTGAAAGATGAAACCCATTTTTGTCCGGCGTACATCTGCAAGCTCATTTTCGGAGAGCTGGGACAATTGGGTATCTTTGAATTTTACCGATCCGCCTGTGATGGTATCCATGCCGGACAACGCATGGAGCAGCGTGGTTTTCCCCGAACCGGAAGGCCCCATCACTGCTACGAACTCCCCTTTTTCGATCACTGCATTGACGGAGTCCAATACCTTCACCTGTTCTGCTCCGGTTCCAAAAGTTTTTACTATGTTTTTTCCACTAATGATGTTTACCATATTTATATCTCCTTAATATATTCCGAAATTTTTAACCGGCGAATATCCCATACGCCGAAAACTGTAGCTATGATCACACACGCCCCGATGAGCAGGGGGGAAAGCAGATAAGCAAACCATGGGTTTACTACAAAGGTGAAGGTTGTGGCACCTAAAGAAGAAATCAAGATGCCGCCGATCACCTCTCCTAAAGTGTTTGCCAGAATGACGCCGGCAGTTATCCCCAACGCTGTGACGATTATAGAACGTGTCATATATTGTCTGCGGATATCTCTGTTGGTAAAACCTAATGATTTCAGGACTGCGATGGGATAGCGGTCTTTTGCCACGAGCATTTTCATAAACAGTAATGTGACCAGTATGGTAAGCAATAGGGCAGCAGCGGTGGAAGCGTAAGACGCTTTTTGTATAGCGGACAAGGTACCGCCAAATGTCTGGTGAACATATTCGTCGGCAACAGCAATGATGGCAAAGGGGAACTCTGCCTGGTACTGAGATGCTGTTTCTGATACTGCTGTCTTATGGCGAAGCTCGATTGGGATAACTACACGCATTAAATCAGAGTCTTCTGTCTCAAAGGAGGCCTTTGCCGTTTTCCCGGCATTGGTGATGTCGGAATAAATTCCGCAAACTGTCATAAGTTTTTCCTTGCCGTCCACAATTAATGTAAGTTCGTCACCAAGGGTCTTATCAAGTTCCTCGGCGTTCAAGGAGGAAAGTGCAATTTCCGTATCAGCTGCCGGTGCACTGCCCTGTGAATACATGACAGGAAAGGAATTATGGTCACCCAAATCTACCCGCAGCCTTTCCATGCGGCCGTCCTTAGCAGGCATGCTGAATACCATGCCGGAAAGCACCGCATATTTCTCAATATTTTCATCTGCCGCAAGTGCAGCGCTGATGTCCGCTGCGGCCTGCGCGACGTTGTCCGTCTGTGTTTGGGACAGATTTACTGATATGTCACTTTCTCCAATCCCCATATATGTCATAAAGCTTCTCGCAGAAATGGTATTGTAGATGTTCTGGGGAACGATCAGGATGAAGGATGAAATAACCAGCACTGCAAACATGGTGATATAGAGTTTCTTGCGGGTTAGTACATCCTTGATACCAAGGAAAATATTGGGCGAAAAGAGGCTGTTGCTGCTGAAACGAAATCCCTTTGCTGCTTTTGTTTTTTCCATGGGCGCGCCGAACCGCACTGCCTGTGCTGCCGGTATTTTATGAAACCGCCTTAAAACGGCTTTTACATACCACATTACTACAAGGAAGATGATCAAAGCTCCCAGGGCACCTATGAGCGGGGCAGTCATACCCATGCCGCTAACGCCCATGTAAACTCGCATATTTTCCATCAATGGGGCGCAAAGGGGTAACGAGAATAATAATCCTAAGATACAGGCTGCCCCGGCAATTGCTCCATACTTGGCGGAATATAGCTTAGCGATTTCCTCAGATCGCAGGCCGATAGCTTTCAGCACACCGATTTCCCTGTAGTCCTCCTCAATTTTGGCGAGAAGTGTGAAACGGATGCAGAGAAACGACACGATAACCACGAGGATACTTATCATGATCAGCACTGCGATCATGATACCGTCTGTTATGGCGTTCATCATGGTAAGCAGAGGGCGGCTGATGACCGGCGGCCCGTTCGCAGGCAGTTTGGCTGCAAAATAATCTGACTGGAATGCAGAGAATGCCGATGGGTCTTTCAAACGGAACTCGATTAAATATTCCATACTGCCCAACTCTTCCAACTCTTTAAAACTATTTTCGCTGACAAGAAAGCGCTTGGAACCGGTAATATCAGCGTTCATTGCAGAATCCCGCAAAAATCCGGACACTGTGAGGGATACGCCGTGTACAGTCAGCGTATCCCCTAATTTGGTGCTGCCGTCTTTTCTGTAACAGAGAGGGACATAGACCTGGCCGTCAGCCGGATGAATGATCTGGCCGTTTAGATCTAATAAAAAGTCGAACTCTTTATTTTGTGTGGAAAATCCGTTATCCTGTACACTTCCTTCCAGAGAGTTTTCCCCTATGAGAATGTCCCCTCCGTTCACATTGAGAAACCTTGCCAGTTGGTATGCTTCCACATTGTTCTGTGTATCTGCAAATTTTTGGAGCTGCAGCTCGTCAATATCACCGGAATGCATCTGCAAAAAGTGGACGGCCTTTGCTTCCTCCATCAGATGGCCAACCCCGCCGGACAGATTTATACCCAGCATGGCTGCAACCGATGTCAATGCCGCTGCAGACGCAATAAAGGCGGCGATTGTTATTGAGATCAGTTTGCTTTTCCGTATATCGTTCATGATCAGTTTGCCGTACATGATGTTACCTCCTTCTTCATTATCTGAACAGACTTCATTTTTCTTATTATTATGATTTTTCCTCCTCCCTTTTCAAAAGCTGCCATGTCAGAATACCCAGAAGCAATGTCACAATACCGGCAAAGAATGTTGGTATAAATATCTGAGTGCTCCATTTTTCAAAGATAACGCCATAGAGTATTTGGCCCAGCGGAGCAGCACATTGGGCAACTGCCGTCATTATTGCCATGACCTTTCCAAGATTTTGATTGGGCGTTACTTTTTGAACCTTTGTAATGATGTAAATAGAAATGATCGTCATACTTGCCGCAATAGGAACAGCACCAAGCATAAACAGGATAAAGGAAGGGTAATACCCCATCCCCAGCATAAACGGCATCAATGATACTGCTATAAGTACCATCATCAGAGCGCAGACAAAAAGCCAGCGGTGTAATGTTTTCAGTCTCATTTTTTTCGCAAAAAATCCAATGGATAATGCTCCTAATATGGTGGAAAAGTTAATGAACCCCATTCCGATCCCGTACAAGGTATCACTGCTTTCCATTGTCACCCGCAAGACAATGGGCGCGCCTACAAGAAAATAAGGAACCAGAATCAGGTTTAACAAGACGGCAATTATACTGACTTTCCGTATAAATCTCTGCTTGATGACGTATATGAAACCTTCCTTCATATCACTTGTGATAGTCGGTATAATGCGACCGGTCCATTGTCTCGCCTCAAACGGTATTTTGATGAAAATCTCCATTACGGCAGACAGGAAAAATAAGATACAGCTAACAGCTACAACAGTTGGGAAATCTACAATCCCATACAAAATCCCGCCCAAGACAGGGGCTGCAACAGCTGATAATGACTGAACCGCTTGAACAACACCGTTTGCACCCTCTAATTTCTGCTTCTCAACCAACAGAGGTATACTTGCCGTTACAGCGGGGGTATACAAGGCGCTGACAACAGAAAGAAGCACCATGACTATTCCAACTAATAAGACAGAAATCCTGCCCCAATTCATAAGTAAAATGAAGAACAATACAATTGCACAGCTGGTAAAATCAAATATTACCATCAGGTTGCGGCGGTTGAATCTGTCGGCAATTGCCCCGCCCAGCGGAGCAAGCAAAAGTGGTATATTGGATACGGCGAACATTGTGGCAAATAAAGATTCACTGCCTGTTGTATCTAAAACGTAAAGGGAGAGCGCAAACCGTAACAGTGCCGACCCTAGAATTGAAATAATCTGCCCCAGTACCATCAAATTAAAATTTTTAGGTGACGGGGTACCTAAAGTTTTCTCTTTCATTCTGAAACCTCCAATATAAACTGACCGTCAGTCTATATTATGCGCAAAAATAAATATGACAGACAGTGACGTGTGAATTATGAAAACATTTTCTTGAGTTCATTAAAATATCCCAATGGAACACCTAATGTTTTCTCCATCATTTCAATGAAAGCAACAGCATACCGGGTACGCTCTTCTTCGCTCCACTGAAATAATCCTTCATCGAAAATTACTTGCCCTGCCGCAAGAAGCAAAGCAATTGTCTCCTGAGGATAATGAACGGAGAATGGGACAGTGCTCTTATCTTCTTTGAATATTTCAGCCATAACAGGTGCAAGAGACTGTATGCTCAGAGATAAACTTTTTTGGTGCATTTCAGCGTTTTGGACCTCATGAAATTGTTGAGTCATACTTTCCTTGTCTTTTATCAATTCTTCTGACTGCCCCTGTCCCATCAAAATAGCCAATATCTTTTGGGGCGGAGTCATGTCAGGATCTGCCGCAATCTTTTTGGCATGGACTACCATTTCATCCACCATGCGCTGGATGATTGCGTCCATAATTTCTTCTTTGGATTTGAAATAGTAGTAGAATACGCCTTTTGATAACCCGTGTACGTTCAAAATATCAGTAACTGTTGTTTTTGCATAACCTTTTTCGATGAACAGCTTTTGTGCCGCATCTAATAATTCACTTTTTCTTACTTCTGGTTCTTTATGTCTGCGCATCATTCATTTACCACCTTTTAGACCAACGGTCAGTTTAATGAATGGTAACATAGTGTGATGGAAAAGTCAAGGAGAGTATTTCTTGAGTTACTTTAGTTTCCGCAGAAAAGAATGTGGGGATTTTTGTTTGGAAATGTGATACGGATAAAATGCCCTATGAAATAGTGGCCGGATTTTCGATGAAATACGAATATCCGGCCACTATTTTTTGACATTATGGTCAAACTGGTACTAATGGAAACACTTACATGCATGGCATAGGAAAAGTAAAAGGTATCACAAATTTTTAAGGAATAAAATTTCCGGCAGCGTGATATATTTCATACCATTCTTTACGGGTTAAGGTAATATTACCAGCCTTTGATGCATTATGGAGTCTCTTAAGATTAGTTGAGCCAATAACAGCCTGCATGTTGGCAGGATGTCTTAATATCCATGCAATAGCCACAGCATCGCCGGATACTTGATATTTTTCGGCGATCTGACTGATTTTTTTGTTTAATTCAGGGAATTTGGGGTTATCCAGGAATGGACCGTCAAAAAAACCATACTGGAAGGGTGACCATGCCTGAATTGTGCAATCGTGCAGGCGGCAGTAATTTAAAACGCTTCCGTCATGGTTGAGGGAACCCTCAAATTTCGTGTTGACACTGAACCCTTCATCAATCATACCGGTATGCATAATACTGAATTGAAGCTGGTTTATTTCCAAAGGTTGTTTCACATACTTTTTAAGTAATTCCATTTGACCGGGATTTTGATTACTTACGCCAAAATGCAAAACTTTGCCGGATGACTGCAAAATATCAAAAGCAGCAGCTACATCCTCCGGCTCCACCAAAGCGTCGGGGCGGTGAAGCAGCAGGAAATCAATATAGTCTGTGGATAGACGTGAGAGACTTTCATCAACAGCTTTAAGTATATGATTTTTTGAAAAATCAAAATAGTATAATTCGCCTGTAAGAATTCCGCATTTTGTCTGTAATTTAATGTTATTACGTAAATCAGGGTGCAGTTTTAACACTTCGCCGAACAGGCGCTCGCATTCCCCGTCAGTATAGCAGTCCGCATGGTCAAAAAAGTTAATACCATTTTCCAAATCCTGATAAACTAATTTTTCTATTTCAGATATGGTCATGGTATTGATTCTCATGCAGCCTTGCACTATTGCTGATGCTGTGATACCAGTGCTTCCAATTTCAACCTGTTTCATGGGTGACCCCTCCTTTTTTATATTATAGCCTTATATTACATCAAACGACTTAATGTGTCAATTGAAATAATAAATAAAATGAATTAAGTAAATGCAAAAAGAGACTTAAATGTTAATATATAAAGTTAATGAATTTTAGTAATTGACAATTAACAGCAGAAAAAATATAATTAAAGCGAATAATTTTTTCAATGGATTAAGAAATGGGAGGAAGAGAATTGTATAACAGAGGAATCAATCAGGATGATATACAGAAAATGAACCGTTCTCTGTTGCTTCATCTGTTACAGGAAGAGGGTGAGTGTTCCCGGGTGCATTTGGCGAACCTTACAGGTTTGAAACAGGCAACGATCACAAATATAATTAATGATTTTATAAAATGGGAATTAGTAGTAGAGACCAGGCTTTTAAGCGGTAATAAAGGGCGGCGTTCCATTGGGATGACACTGAACACAAAGTCATTCCGGGTTTTGGGAGTAAGATTATCCAGAAGAAATATATCCGTAGCAATTTTTGATTTAACCGGCAAAATGTTGGAGCAGAAGAAAACACATATGAATGCAGGAAAGAATCCATCAAAAAGTTTTGAAATCATGGTGGAGATGATAACTGCATTTATGGAGAAGTACAAAGATGATAAAATATTGGCTATGGGAGTAGCCATACCGGGACCGTTTCTTGTACATGAGAGAAGGATCATTCTCATGACAGAAGAAGAACCAGGCTGGGAAAAAATATATATTGATAAAGAATTGGAAGAAAAATTCCATATTCCTGTATTTCTGGAACACGATGCGGATGCAGGAGCTTTTTGTCAGTTGTGGCATGCCGATGATATCAGAAATGATGAGTCTATTATTTATCTGGCTGTAGGGCAGGGAATCGGAGCTGGCATTATTATGGACGGGAAGATATACCAGGGTGCACTTGGTGTTGCAGGGGAAATCGGGCATCTTTCCGTAGATTTGGAGGGTCCCAGATGTGCTTGCGGAAACAGAGGATGTCTGGAGAAATTTGCCTCGTCTATTGCTTTTACCCGGGCTGTTAATCAGCGTCTGGCTAAAAATCAGCCCCTGATTTTTGAAGAGGTGGTTGAGCTTACCCAAAAAGGTGATGCCGTATGTAATGAAGAATACCGCAAGGCATGTGAAAAATTAGCCAAGGGTCTTGTCGGGGTAGTGTATATACTGAATCCATCTGCAATAATTATAGGCGATGATATGGCGCATGTCCGTCCTGAGGTAATGTTGGAAGAGGTTGATACAGTTTTTAAGGAACGTCTTATACCTGCACTGTATGACAAGTTAACAGTCCGTATCAGTGATGTGGGCGGTTCTATGCTGAATGGAGCAGGAATTATAGCTATCAATGAAATATTTAATAAACCAGAGAGGTTTTTACTCCATCAGGGTTCCCGGGGTGATAAATAGGGGAACATGGCAGAAGGAAATAATTACCAGTAGAGATACATCTGGTTTGAGTGTAATATATAAAGATAAAAAGTATGTTTAAAACATTCTCCATGAAAGAGGAATTCTTTCCTCTGCATGGGGAATGTTTTTATATTCCAGTAAATTTATTACTTTATTCTTGCAAAATAGAATAATAAAAGGTATTGACAAACATAATAAGAGGTTTTATAATCAAATCAATATAAGAATTAAATGAATTAATTAATAAAACGGATATACCACAAAAATAACAGGGGGTGATAATGTGGAAATACACGATAACAGCGATGTGGTATTACATATGAGTGATATTGATGTGGTTTTTCCGGGTGTACATGCATTGAACCACTGCACCTTTGAACTTAAACGAGGCGAGGTACATGCACTGGTAGGTGAGAATGGTGCAGGAAAATCTACTTTAATGAAGGTACTGACAGGCATATACACAGATTATACGGGTGATATTATCTTAGACGGCAGGAAAGTGAAATTTTCCAACATTAAAGAAGCGCAGGAAGAGGGAATTTCTATTGTTCATCAGGAACTTAATCTTTTAAATTATCTGACGGTAGCCCAGAATATTTTTATCGGAAGAGAGGCAGAGGGATTCTTTGTTAATGACAGAGAAATTAACAGAAAAACGCAAAAGTTGATTGATGATTTTAATATAAATATTAAACCAACAGATAAAGTGATGTCTCTTTCTGTAGGAAAATTACAAATGGTAGAAATCGCCAGGGCTATGTCTTATGAGCACACGAAAATATTGATTTTAGATGAGCCGACTGCTGCATTATCAGAAAAAGAAACAGAAGAATTATTCGATAAGGTCCGAATGCTTAAGCAAAAAGGTGTATCTGTTATCTTTATATCCCATAGAATGGCGGAGTTAAGGCAGATAGCTGATCGAATAACCATAATGCGTGATGGAGAGTACATCAGCACGGTAGAATGTTCGGAGTGTCCTATTGAAAAAATAATCCAAATGATGGTAGGAAGAAATGTTGAACAGAATATAAAAAATAAAAGCAGAGTGAAGCCTGATGCACCAGTTGTCCTGGAGGTACGGAATTTGAAGTCAGCTATTGTAAAAGATGTCTCTTTTAACCTGCGAAAAGGTGAAATTTTGGGATTTGCTGGATTAGTAGGCGCCGGCAGGACAGAAGTGATGAGACTGATTTTCGGTGCAGATGCAATGGAGTCAGGACAGGTTTTTATTAACGGGGAGGAAGTAAAAATCCGGTCGCCTAAAGACGCTGTGAGAAACGGTATCGGATATCTTTCTGAGGACAGGAAGCGTTTTGGCCTGGCATTGGGGTTGTCTGTACGTGACAATGTGATTCTCGGTTCAATTGATAAGTTTACGACAATGAAACTTATCAGTACAAAGAAATGCGACCAGGCAGTAGCTGAATATTCCAGAAATCTCAGAATTAAAACACCTTCATACCGTCAGTTAATTAAATTTCTTTCAGGGGGAAATCAACAGAAGGTTATTATTGCAAAGTGGCTTATGATGAATACGGATATCCTGATTTTTGATGAGCCCACACGAGGGATTGACGTAGGTGCAAAATCTGAAATTTATGATTTGATAGATGAGCTTATCCGGCAAGGAAAATCTGTAATAATGATTTCATCAGAGCTGCCGGAAATTCTTAGAATGAGTGACCGTGTTATCGTTATGTGTGAGGGCAGGAAAACGGGAGAACTTGATATCTCCCAGGCAAGTCAGGAAGTTCTTATGCGGTTTGCCACAACAAATGAAAAGGAGGGGGAATAATGGAAAAAACAAAAGCTGTAAAGTTAAAAGAGTATTTGCTGGGGCCGGGACTTCAGAAACTGATCGCTGTATCTGCATTGATTGTCCTTTATATCTTTTTTGGCATATTTGGTAAAAACTTTTTTTCCAAGGACACACTGGTAAGTATTTTTGATTCCTCCTATTATACAGGGTTTATGGCCATTGGACTTACATTTGTAATTATTACATCAGGGATCGATTTATCAGTGGGGACTGTAACTGTGGGTTCTGCATTGATTGGGGGAGTTGCCTATAATGTCTGGAATTGGCCTATAGGTGCTTGTCTGGTGCTGATCATTGTCGTAGGTGTTGCATATGGATTTGCCAATGGACTTTTGATCGGAAAGCTGGGACTTCCGCCATTTATCGCCACACTTGGAATGCAGTTTATGTCTTTGGGGTTATGTTCGGTTGTGGCTAAGGTTCAGACAATGCGGTATCCCAATATCTCTGATGCAGATGGGTGGTTTAAGGTTGTGTTTTTTAAAACAACAAGTGGATTTCCTATGGGTGCAATCTGGCTTCTGATGTTTGCCATTATCGCCATAGTGCTTCTGAATAAAACAAAGCTTGGGAGATATACCTTTGCTATAGGATGTAATGAGGAGTCTGTGAGATTGTCAGGGATCAACACGTCTAACTGGAAGGTTTTGATTTATGTATTGTCTGGTTTTTGTGCAGGCTTGGCCGGAATCATGTATGCAGCCACCTATAGTGCGATCACCCCACAGACAGGCAATGGGCTTGAAATGTATGCCATAGCAGCCTGTGTAATTGGAGGAACTTCACTTGCAGGCGGAGTAGGTTCCATGGTTGGAACAATGATAGGTGTTTTGGTTATTAATGTATTAAAAAATGGACTTATGTCCATGGGACTGCCTGTGCAGTGGCAGCAGTTCTTTATAGGAGTGGTGGTAATAATTGCTGTGCTGCTTGATGTAATTCGGGCTAAGCAGGCATCAAAAGTAAAAAAACAATCATAAGAAAGAGAGGTAGCAGTATGAAGAAAAAAGCTTTGGCAATGGTCTTAACAGCAGTAATGGCAATGTCGATGACAGGGGGAACCATTACATATGCATCTGGCGACAGCGGAGAAAATGCTGAAAAAAGCATTGTGCTTATATCCAAAAGCTATCAGAACCAGTTTTATCAGGCAGCGTTTAAAGGAGCTCAGGCAGCGGGAGAAGAATTTGGTTTCACTGTAACTACCAATGGACCGGATTCTGAGAGTAATATATCCCAGCAGGTGGATCAGGTAGCAGCAGCAGTTAACCAGAAACCTACCGCTATAGCAGTAGCCGCCTGTGATCCTATAGCCCTGCAGGATGTTCTGACTAAGGCAAAAGAAAATGGAATTCCGGTTATCGGATTTGATTCCGGTGTACCGGATGACCAGTCCGGGGCAGTTTTGGCAACTGCTGCTACAGACAATGAAAAAGCAGGGGCAATGATAGCGGAGAAACTGTTTGAAGACGAAGAATTTCAGACGAAAATGTTAGCTGGAACAGAGGATAAACCGGCTGTTATCGGTATCTTAGCCCAGGATTCTACCTCCGGTTCTATTGTGTTACGGGTGAATGGATTTGTAGCCGAGATGGTGGAAAGGCTGCAAACTTTGGAAGGCATGGAAGGGGCTGTAGAAGTATCGGGACAAACTATCTGGAATCAAGAATCCGAGAATCCGGCAAAGATCACTCTCGAGATTACAGTACCGCCCAGCACTACCCAGGCAGACATTCAGACAGCGGCAAGTACAATGCTTAATAACGAAGATATGTCAGTATTATTCGCTGCTAATCAGGGGGCTGTAGATGGTTTGCTGGGAGCTACTGCCGATGGTAATGATCTGGATAAAGAAAACGGAAAATATAAAGATCTTATTGTTGTTGGCTTCGATGCAGGCAAAGGACAGAAAGAAGCAATCAAAAAAGGCTCATTCTTTGGGTCTGCAACCCAGGATCCTTATACAATGGGATATGAAGCTGTGCGAATGGCAAATGATATATATGAAGGCAAAACACCCGAGGATGTAGATACTGGTGTCAAATTTTATAACAGTGAAAATATTGATGACGAGGACATAGCAATCTTATTGTATGATTAATCAAAATATGAATGGGGCCGGGCGTTTTTCCGGCCCTTTAGAAAGGAAAAAAATGATTCAGAATGTAGATCATATTACTATAAATGTTAAAAACCTGAAAGAATCCCTATATTTTTATCACGATATTTTGGAAATGCCGTTATTGGAAACAATTGATATGGGAGATCATTCTCTCACATATTTACAATGTCCTAATAAATTAAAGCTTGAATTGATCAGTTATATGGACGATACAGGAGAGGCTAAAATAAAGAATACAGAAAGAGGATCATATAGGCATATTGCATATGAAGTGACCAAGATTGGACAGTTATATGAAAAGCTGGTTCAGTCCGGAACAGTAATTTTAATGGAGCCGGCTTATATAGATAAACTTGCAAGTATTCGAATGTTGGCAGCAGATCCAAACGGAGTAGAATTAGAATTTATACAATATTAAAGTGAAGGACATCAGCTATAAAGAAAATGACCGCAAATCATAAAGAGCGGTCATTTCTTTTACTTTTATTCAGTAATGGGTGCAGCCCAGATTTCCATGCGGTTAGTATCCTCCTGGGAAAAGATGTACTTTTCTGCTGAAAATGGCTGAGTAGTGAGCTTATGTTTGGGCAGCCAGGTGCCGAAAAGGTATTTTCCTGCCTGGTCTAAAGCGGTTGTTACAAGTTCTTTAAAGCTTTCGGCTTCTATGGAGCATACGATATATTCTCCTGCAGGCAGCTCTTGGCGTACAAAGTCTCTGTTCAGGTTTTGGGGAAGAGCAGCAGCCAGTCCGCCTGCAAAATAAGAAAAGGTTCCTTTTTCCATATCGGCAGAGTAAGACATGCCTAATTCAATATCCGGCACAATATAATCTTCAATCAGTTTTTTTGTATCATGGTAGCGAGTCCATAGCTGCCCTGGTATATCTATTCCGGTGCTTTCGCCAACAGGTGTTTGGGCTGCTATGCTGACATCTGTGGTAAGCCCAAGATACATTTCCGGTGTGTTCAGCCGTTCACGGCGTATTTCTAAGACAATATTTCCTGCGATCAGAGGGATTCCCTCGTCTATCAAAACATACCCCATGGAAATTTCGGGTTTTATACAGGTGTTAAGTAATGGCTGTTTTTTTCTGTATTCTTCCGGAGTGATTCCATAGGTATCCTTAAAGGCTCTTGTAAAATTTCCATGACTTGCAAACCCATAGTCTAAGGCAATATCTAAAATTCTCTTCTTTTCTGTTCTTAAGGCTTCAGCAGCTCTTGCAAGCCGCCTCAGCTTGATGTATTCCTGCAGCGGTTTTTTGACTAACCGTTTGAAAAGTCTTTGGAAATAAAACTGTGAAAGTCCGGCCAATTGAGCCAAAGCCTCAGTCTGTATAGGTTCACTTAAATGTTCCTCAATATGATCTACCGATGTTTGAATTGCTTCCCATGCGTGCATTTAGTTTCCCTCCATTTCTTTTGTGATCTGATTATATCAAGACTGTGTGGGCCTGGCTTTCCCCGCAATGCTCTTTTTAGTCTAATGTTTGCTGTTGCTGTTGTCAAATAAACGGAGATGATAAAATCTAATATTTTTATTTTTTACAATCCGATTAAACTTTCCCCCTTTGTAAAATGTTATATTAGTATACAGTATTATTACAGGAAGGAGGAACACCTTGAAGGACAGGGAGATGATCCGGCAGATCCAGCGGGGACACAGAGAGTATTTAAACAATATTGTGGAGCAGTATTACGATGAGATCCTGCACTTTTGTATATATCAGTTAAAGGATGTTCCAGGAGCCTATGATATTACCCAGGAGACGTTTTATCGTTTTATTAAGACTGTTGACAGCTACGAATACAGGAACCTGAAGGGATACCTGCTCACTATAGCCAGAAATCTTTGTGTGGATTACTGGCGGGGAAGGATGGATGCAGAATTAGATTCTTATGAGGAAGAAAGCTCAGAGAGGGATGAGGGGTTACAGCGTGTGGAGGATAAAATGGTTTTGGCAGAATTATTGTCAAAGCTTCCGGAAGTGCAGAGAGAGGTTATTGTCCTGCGATTTTACTGTGATCTGAAGCTGAAGGAGATTGCTGCTGTATTGGATACCAATATCTCTACAGTGAAATCCAGACTCCGGCTGGGGATCAGAAATCTCAGGAAGGAGATGCCGGAGGAGTATGAGAAATGAGAACGCTGGCAGATGTGCTCAGGCAAGCGGCAGAAAGGAAGGCAGATTCATTTATGGAAGAGCGGAAGGATTACAGAAGATTAAAGGATATGTTCCGGGAGGACAATATGGAATTGCATCTTGACGCGGAACGGAGACAGGCCTCGATCTTTGAGTTAGAGCAGTATATAGAGAAGAAGCATCTGGTTCCCCGGGCATCAAGGCTGGAGATCATTGCCAGCCAGATCAGGTTTATGGAGAAGAAGATGATAGTATTACAGCTTTTTTGCTTCCTGCTGCTGGCTGCTGTTTATGTCGGTTTCCGGGGCAGGCTTGAGGAAAAAGACCTGTATCTTTTGGGAACGGCCGCATCGGCATGCTTCAGTATGTTTTTGGCTGTGGCCTGTATGCAAGAGGAAACCAGGGGGATTGCAGAGACTGCAGGGAGCTGTTTCTTCAACAACAGGCAGCTATTTACTTTGAAAATAATCTTATACGGGATTTTTGACATTTCGTGTCTGGGGGCGGTAATGTTGGAGATCGGGGAAAATACCCACAGAAGTCTGCTGGAAGTGGGGATTTATGTGGCGGTTCCTTTTTTGGTCACAGGGTGCCTGCAGTTTGGGATCATGCTTACTGGAATTGGGAGAAACAGTGTATACGCTATGGCAGCCGGCGGGGTGTGTATGGCTGTGCTTTGCGGTATGGCGGCTTCTTACGGGAGGATTTACGAGAGAGGTTCATTAGGTGTGTGGCTTTTGGCATTGCTTGTAAGCGGGGCTGTGTACGGCTGGGAGATTATTTGGATGCTGCAGAGGATGGATAGAGGAGAGTTGTTATGCATGAATTGAAAACAGAAGGTCTCACAAAAGAATATAAAGGAAAACAGGCAGTTTCCAACGTGTCAATATCACTGACCAGCGGTGTTTATGGGCTTTTGGGAGAGAATGGAGCCGGTAAAACCACACTGATGCGGATGCTCTGCGGAATCCTGAAACAGGATGGCGGCAGGATTTTATGTGACGGGACAGAAATCCAGAGAATGGGGGGCGGGTACCGCCGTCTTCTGGGATATCTTCCCCAGAATTTCGGATACTATCCTGATTACAGTGCCAGGCGTTTTCTTATGTATATGGCCGCCCTGAAGGCTTTGCCCCGGGATTATTCCCGGAAGCGGGCAGATGAACTGCTGGAGCTGGTCAATTTGCAGGACGGGGATAAGAAGATGAAGACATTCTCCGGGGGAATGATCAAAAGAGTGGGGATAGCCCAGGCACTTTTAAACGACCCCGAGATTTTGATATTGGATGAACCTACTTCCGGGCTTGATCCCAATGAGAGAGTGAGATTCCGCAATATCATCAGTTCCCTCAGCAAAGACCGGATCATCATCTTATCCACGCATATTGTGTCGGATATTGAGTATATTGCAGATGAAATACTGATGATGAAGCAGGGGCAGCTTGTGTCATCCGGAACAGTGGCACAGATGAATAACGGGCTTGGAAAATTTGTATGGGAATATATGGCGGATGCGCAGGAAGCAGAGCTGCTTCGGGAGAAGTATGTGATCGCCAATCTTAAGAATCACGGGAATGGCGTGCTGCTCCGTATTATTTCAAGGGAGAAGCCTGCTCCGGGGGCGGTAAATGTGGAACCCACGTTGGAAGATACATATCTTTACTATCTTAACAGAGTATTATGAAGAGGGGATACAAGAATGACATTATATCGAATGGAATTGTACAGGATCCTTCACAGGAAATTGTTCTGGGTAATGGGAGTTGTTATATTGGGCTGGCTGGCCGTATATTTTTGCCTTGAAAGTGTGGGGGCGGAAATCACGAAAGTCAACGGGACTGTTTATGAGGGATATGCAGCCATCCGTATGGACAGGAAGATCACGGAGGATTTTAAGGGTAAGCTGACAGATGCAGATGTGCAGAGGATTATTGAAAAATATGGTTATCCCGGTGAGGTCCGGGAGGAATACGGACATTGGATGGATGAGAATTACCTGAATGGATTCGTGGCGGATAACCTGACAGACGGCTATTTCCGAAGCTGGGATGATTATAAGGTGCCGCAGAACACAATACCCATCAATGAATCGGGGCTGAGAGTTTATTCCGCCACTCCTCAGGGAGAATTAAATTTTGCATATGCCAGGGGCTGGGAGAAATTTCTGGATATATTTCAAATGTCAAACTGGCTTCTTAGCCTTATAGTCATGATATGTACCGCGCCTTTATTTTGCGAGGAGAGGCAGAGTGGGATGCGGCAGATCATGTTTACTGCAGAAAAGGGAATAGGTACTGATACAAGGGCGAGAATTGCGGCGGCATTTACAGTCACTGTGTGCGGATACATATTTCTGCTGCTTTTGCTTTTTGGGCTTTGCGCCGCAGTTTTCGGGTTTGACGGGAGTGAGATGAGTATGGGAATGGGAATGATTTTAGGCACAAATTCGGCACATGCTGTCTCACAATTGGAAATAGGAGATTTTACTTTAGGTTATATAGTAACTGCACTGGGAGGTATCCTGATGCTGACTGGGATGGTGGTCTGGATTTCTGCAAAGGCGGATACTGTAGCACATTCTTTACTGGCAGCTATTTTCTCCTGGGCGGCACCTGTAATCCTCTATATGACTTTCCAAAGCAGATTCCTGTATCTTCTGGCACTTATCCAGCCGGCGCTTATGAGCAATTACGGAAGTATGTTGGATGCGGTACCGTTTTACTGGATGCGTGCAGCGGCAGTACCTGTGGTGATCACGGCAGGGATCGTGTGCGGAGCTTTGCAGTGGAAGAAGGTTGATTAAAAAGAACAACAGGCACCATAGTATATCCGGCTATGGTACCTGTTGTTTTTGCTTGCATTTATGACAGACATTTCATATAATATATACAATAATATGTGATTTTTCTGAAAAATACTACTGATTTTTGAAAGGCGGGGTTGGGGCATGAATATAAAGGCGGGGCAGGCAGAAGCAGCTGTCCTTGGTTTCTTTAATGCCTATATGGTACGTCGTGACTTAGAGGGAACGCTTTCCTATCTCACGCAGGATGTACAATGGGTAGGGACAGGAAAGCAGGAATTGGCAGCAAGCGGTAAGGAAGTGAAGCATATCCTGGAGGAGGAATTTAGTGTGGACCCTCAAGGGTATTCCTTCACGCCGCAGAAAATATATGAACAGGTAACTTCCCCGGCCAGTGCGGCGGTTCTTTTGACTGCAGTGGTGTCAAGGGGAGATGAGGCAGTGGATATGCGTGTATCCGCAGCCTGTGTGATGTGCGGGGATGAATGCAGGATTTCATCTATTCACGCATCCACGCCCAATGTGCAGCAGGAAGAGGGAGAATTTTTTCCGTCAGTAAATGAGAGCAGTGACAGACAGCAATTTGAGCGGACAGTGGGAATCAAAACTCTTGATCTTTTAGGTAAGAGTATACCCGGAGGTATTATGGGCGGGTATGTTGCCCCGGGATTTCCTTTATATTATATCAATGACAGAATGCTTGAACATTTGGGATATACATACCAGGAATTTAAAAAGGATACGAAAGGTTATGTGTGCAATGGTATTCATCCGGATGACCGGGGGATGGTCAACCGTATTGTCAGTGCGGCCCTTGCCAAAGGACAAGAATATGAAGTCCAGTACCGAATGAAGAAAAAGGACGGAACCTACATATGGGTGAATGATGTGGGAAAACAGGTGATGGCCCAGGATGGAAGAGCCTTGTGCATTAGCGTGGTCAGAGATATTTCCCAGGAGGTTACAAATAAAATTGACCTGGAAGAGGATGCAAGGGAAAAGGAAAAACAGGCAAAGCGGTACAACGAATTGTTCCAGTCTGTGCTTTGCGGTATTGTGCAGTACCGCCTGGACGAGGAGGGCCGGGTGATCTTTGAGAATGCGAACCAGGAGGCAATCCGTATTTTCGGTTATGAGCCTGAGGAGTTTTGGGCAAAGGATGACTGGGATCTGCCTGCCCTTATAGTGGAGGAGGACAGAGACCGCATCTTAAGAGAAGTAAGCCGGCTTCAAAAGGTGGGGGATAAAAATGAATATGAATACCGTGTGCAGCGGAGGGATGGAAGCAGCTGCTGGATCATCGGCAGTGCCAAGATCATTTTAAGTGAAAACGGAAAAGAAATCATACAGAGTGTGTTTCTTGACATAGATGCCCGCAAAAGGACCGAGCAGAGAAACAGGATATTGTCAGACCAGGTAGCTGCCAGCAGTGAGGTGCTTAAGAGAGCATTGGAGCATACGACCACCTGTGAATTTTATTACTACCCGGAGATAAGGCTGTGTACGATTCCTCAAAGGATATGTGAGTATTATCATATTAAAACTGAATATGAAAATGTACCTCAAAGTCTGGCAGAGGAGTGTGTGGCAGAGGAGTTTAGGGAGGATTTCTGTAAAATGTTTCGGGAAATCCACCGGGGCAAGCGTACAGCTTCATCTGAATTCAGGACACGGGAGGGCACCTATTGGATTCGTGTCACCCTTACTGTGATCAGTTATCAGGCTGACGGCAGGCCGGATTTAGTTGTGGGGATTCTGGAAGAGATAACCCAGCAGAAGGAAATGGAACTGGCATTGGAGGATGCCCGCTCGAAAGACCCTATGACAGGGCTTTATAATAAGGATACAGGTATCCGGATGGTGCAGCAGTATCTTTTGAAGAAACCTTCCAATGAATGCTGTTGTTTGATGCTCCTTGATATGGACAATTTTAAAGAGATCAACAAAGTAGAAGGAAGTGCTTTTGCAGATGCCATTCTCCAGGAGGTAGCTTCCATCCTTAAATCCGAGACCGGAACAGACGCTGTCATCACCCGTCTGGGCGGGGATGAGTTTATGTTATTCAAACGGGGATGCAATAAAGCCCGGGCAACGGTGGTGGGGCCCCGCATAGCTGAGCAGGTGAAGGAGATCATCGCATGGCCCAAGGGTGAAAAAGAGGTGGGGATATCTGTCAGTATCGGCATGTGCGTCACCGACGTGGCTGAGGATTATAACAGCTTATACCGGTGTGCCGAAAGTGCACTTAAATATGTGAAAGAAAATACAAAGGGGCAGGCAGCCTGTTATCTGGATACCTCTAACGAGCTGGGGATCAGTCTTACGCAGTTATATGAAGAGGAGCACCCCCTTAATGCCATAGACAGGGTAAATGCAAATGAGGACGAGGATTTAGTATCCTTTGCCCTGGAGCTTCTGGGTAAGTCAAAGAAGCTGGATGATGCTGTATTCCTGCTGCTTTCCCGCATAGGGAAAAATTTCCATGTGGACAGGGTATCCATTCTTGAGATTAACAAAGATTATCTGAGCATGAAGTTTACTTATCAATGGGCAAGGCGCAGAAACGACTTTAAGCTGGGAACCGACTTCTATTTCTCATCAGAACAGCTGGAAGAGATTTCATCTATGTACAGTGAAGAGGGGCTGAGTAACGGTAATCCTTATCCTCAGGCCTTTACCATGGCATCCGGGCTTCATGCGGGTATATGGGACGGCGGCGAATATGTGGGGGATATGAGCTTTGAGGTAAATGAGGACAACTATCAATGGCCGGATGAGCAGCGTAAGCTTCTGAAGGAACTTGTAAAAATAGTCCCATCCTTCTTCATGAAGGCCAAGGCCAACGCAATAAGCCAGGCTAAGACAGATTTTCTGTCAAGGATGTCCCATGAAATACGTACCCCAATGAATGCCATAAGCGGCATGACAGCCATTGCGAAAAGTGTGCTGGATGACAAAGAAAAAGCAGCAGAATGCCTGGAAAAAATAGAATCAGCCAACGTATATCTTCTGAACCTTATAAATGATATTCTGGATATGTCCCGTATAGAAAGCGGAAAAATAGAACTGAATTATGAGGCCATTGATATTAAAAAGTTTCTTGACAGTCTGGAAACACTACTGAAACCACAGGCGGTTGAGAAAGGTGTGTCTCTGGTGATTGAAAACGGGTACAGGGAAGACCGTCTTCTGGAAGGTGACGGCCTGAGGCTGAATCAGGTATTGATAAATATTATAGGCAATGCCGTGAAATTCACCGGAAGCGGCGGCATGGTGATTGTGAAAGTGACCCAGAAGGAAAAGGAGAATGGTGTGTATCTCTGTTTTTCTGTAAGGGACACAGGGATCGGGATCGAAGCATCAGCACTTGAACGTATCTTTAATGTATTCGAGCAGGCAGACAGAAAAACTGCGGCCAGCCACGGGGGCACAGGTCTTGGGCTTGCTATTTCCAGCAGTCTTGTGCAGCTTATGGGAGGCAAGCTGGAGGTAAGGAGCAAAGTGGGTAAAGGTTCTGAGTTTTTCTTCACAATTCCCTTTGGCTTTGCGCCGGAGCAGGGACAGGAACAGCCGGATGACCACAGTGTTGAGGCGGATTACGGATTTGAAGGTAAAAGACTGCTGCTTGCGGAGGATAACAAACTGAATCAGGATATTGCCAGAACACTTCTGGAAATGCAGGGATTCCTTGTGGAATGCGCGGATAACGGGCAGCAGGCATTAGATATGTTTCAGGAACATGCCCCGGGATATTATGATGCAGTTTTGATGGATATCAGGATGCCGGTGATGGACGGGCTTGAGTCTGCCAGACGTATCCGTACCCTGGGAAGGCCGGACTCCCGTACTATACCCATCATTGCCCAGTCCGCCAATGCTTTTGACGGCGACAGCAAGAAATCTTTGGAGAGCGGAATGAACGGACATCTCAGTAAGCCTATTCAGACAGAACAGCTGTTAGAGATGCTGGGGAAACTGTTATAATTGTAAGACTGTTGGTAACTATATAGATACTGAATAGTTACGGCTGTTGTTTATTTATTGTCATTTTAACGGTATACTATATTCGGGTGATGAAATGGGATATAGAATTTTAATTGCAGATGATGATAAAGAGTTATTGAATATGCTGCGCAGCTATCTGGAGATCAAAGGGTATGAGGTTGCCTCGGCCTTGGATGGTACGGAAGCAGTGCAGAGAGCGGCTGATGAGCCGGACTTGATCCTTCTTGATGTGAATATGCCGCATATGGACGGCCTTGAGGTATGCCGCCGGATCCGAGACAAAGTGGCTTGCCCCATTCTTTTTCTCACGGCCAGAGTGGAGGAGGAGGACAGGGTAAACGGGCTTCTCTCCGGCGGTGACGATTACATTCTTAAGCCTTTCAGTCTAAAAGAGCTGGAGGCAAGGATCATTGCACATCTGAAGAGGGAGGAGCGCCGTCACATCAGTTCGGAGTATAAATTTAAGGATGGACTGATCATTGACTTCAGCGCCAGGAAGGTTGAGATCGGCGGTGCCGAAATTGAGCTGACCAAGACAGAATATGAACTGGTGCAATTTCTGTTTTCCTATCCGGGACAGGTTTTTGATAAGGAGAGGATTTATGAGAGTATCTGCGGCTATGACGGGGAAGGCGACAGCCGGGTGGTCACAGAGTTGGTAAGGCGTGTCCGCAGAAAATTTTCAGAACATACACAGGAGGAATATATAGAAACGGTCTGGGGGATGGGATACCGATGGAAAAAATAAAACTGCTGAACCGATCAGTCTCAGAAAAATTCCGAAATCTTTCAATTCGGAAAGCCATAGTTTCCTATATGTTGTTAGGACTTATCCTGAGTTTCCTGTTTTCTGTTTTAGTGATCAAGGCGGCAGGTGAAATCCAGGAGAACATATGGTGGAAATACACAGACGAGGATGCTTATTTCCAGGCCTTTGATTATGCGGAGAAAAATAATGATCATTTTTATCCCAATATAGAAAGAATCCCCGGATGGAAAATGACAAAAACAGATGATTTCATTTCAGAGACTTGTGATTTTGTACAGACCTGGACCATACCTATATTTTCTTTTGCGGCTGCTGTATACGCAGTGCTGCTCTTTTACAGGAATAAAATCCAGAGGCCTTTGGAGGAGCTGTCTGCGGCATCCGGGAAGATAGCGCGGAATGAGCTGGACTTTTGTATGACATATGAGAATAAGGATGAGCTGGGAGTTTTATGCACGCAGTTTGAGAAGATGCGCAATGAACTTGCGGAAAATAAACGCCGCATGTGGAAGATGGTGGAGGAAGAGAAAACTCTCCGGGCTGCCATAACACACGATATCCGTTCCCCTTTGGCTGTGCTTAAGGGATATCAGGAAATGCTGCTTGAATTTATTCCGGAGGAAAGATTGGATAAGGACAAGGTGATGGAAATACTGTATGCGGGTATGGGACAGATCGACCGCATGCACGGTTTTTTGGAGACTATGCGGAAGCTGTCAAAGGTGGAGGAACGGGAGGTAGTCTATATGGAGACTGCCTTGTGGGTTCTTACAGATAAAATCAGCGAAGCTGCAGCCGTCATGGCGGCAGAGACGGGGAAAATGTGTACTGTGGAGAACGTATCCGGCAATGTACAGCTCTGCGCAGACTGCTTCCTGGTGTTGGAAGTGGCGGAGAATCTGCTGTCCAATGCCTTTCGCTTTGCCAGAAACTCCATTAAGGTCTTTGTCCGTATGGAGGAAAACACATTGTCTGTAACCGTGGCTGACGATGGTGAGGGATTTACAGAGAAGGAGGAAACTCTTACAAAAGCTTACTACCATTCAAATTCCCAGGATGACCTTAAGCATTTCGGGCTGGGTTTGTATTTATGCCGGGTGTATTGCCGGCAGCACGGCGGAGGATTATATTTCTCCAACCGGAAAGAGGGAGGCGGTGAAGTTAAGGCTGTTTTTTGTGTAAAGAATCCTTCTTTAAAAGTTTTGCTGTAATATTAATTGTGGAAACAGGACCAGGTTTATTTGATGCCGTTAACATAATGACATCAGGTAAACCTGTTTTTTGAAAAATTTATTTCATTGTCTATTTGTTGAGAAACGTCCGCTATTCTGAGAGTATCAAAAGAAAGGCGGTCGGTTTTTATGAAAGTTATAGTAAAAAGAGAGTTTATGAATTACATCAGAAATCCTGTATTATGGATTGCATTTATTGTGATCCTGTGGGGTGTTTACCAGGAGGTCAGCCCATATCTGCAGATTCGTTATTTCCAGTCAGAAGAAGAGGTGACAGAACAGACTTCAAGGATAAAAACTTTTGAGGATATATCAGATGCAGATGTGATGCAGGGATATGCCCGGGCCACAGAAGAACAGACTGTATTTTACGGAATGAAGAGTATCCAGGAGGTACTTGCAGAGTCTTTTGACCTTACAAAGGAAGAAGCTGCACAGGTAACAGCGGATGTTTTAGATAAAAATCTGAATATTGAGGAGAGCTGTGATTATCTGGAGGAAAAGTTCGGCTATTCAGGGTGGGATTTTTATTTTAAGAATTATGATTACTGTCCCGGGACTATGGAGTCTGTTAACGGGTTTATCCGGGAGAAACTGGATGAGCATCCGTTTTCCTGGTATATTGCAATGAAATTTGCTGACTTTGCAGGACTGTATATGGGATTTGCAGCCGCTGTCCTTCTGGCGTTTCTGTTTATACGGGATACAAAAAAGGATACCTATGAGCTGCTCCACACCAAGCCTGTATCCGCCTGTTCTTATATTCTGGGAAAGGCGGGAGGAGGAATGGCAGTGATACTTTTGATACTGGCGGTGCTCAACCTTGTTTTTGGTGTTCTCTGTGTAATACAGGGGAACAAAGCGGGATTTCCTGTATCCTTCCTGGATTTTCCCAAGGCTACATTGCTTTATATCATGCCTAATATGCTGATGATCGTAAGCGTATATTCAGTTATGGCACTTATATTCAGGAATCCGCTGCCGGCAGCCCCCTTTCTGTTCCTCCATATGATCTATTCTAATATGGGAACTACAGGGCCGGATGGAAGTTATGATTATACAGGCAGATTCCTGGCCATTATGGTACGGTTTCCGGGGAGACTATTTGAAATCACACCTCCGCCTATGTGGATGATGAACCAGATATTTCTGGCCGTGGCCTCGGTAATACTTCTTGTCTGTTCTGTAAATATATGGAAAAGGAGGCGTTACTATTGAAAACAGAGATAAAGATTTGTCTTCCGGTATATAAAATCGTGTATTCCGTTTTATTCATGATCCTGCTTTCTCTTGTAAGGGGAATTTCTTTTGTGCATGAGATTGGGATCGCAATGCAGGTATATGTGGGGCTGCTGGCATTGATTTTCTGCGCAGATACTTATGAAACAGAATTTCAGGGACATCGTTTTGAGGTACTTGCCTTGAGACCTTTGGCAGGGAGGGTGAAAGCGATCCGGAGGCGGCTTCTGATCCAGTTTATCTATTTATGTATACTGTCATCTGTGGGATATGTGTGTTTCTATTGGCAAAGCCCCCAGTCCGATGACAGTATGAACCCTTTAGGGCTTTATGGGATCTATATGGCAGCAGCCGCAGTTATGGTGCTGTTCTGGGGAATCCTTTCCATGACACTTGTGAGTGTGGGGCATAATCTGTGGACCGGAATAGGAATTGCCTTGCTGCTGTGGATGGCTCTTAATTCCTCTTGGGGAGACAGTGCCTTAGGCAAATGGAATATATTTGCTTTTACCTACAGGGATGTTACAGATATGGGAAATTATAGCTGGCTTTTGGGAACAGGCATTGCCTTATTGCTTTCTGTGATAATGGCAGCGGCCATTCCCTGGACGATCAAGAAAAGAGGGATGGGAATATGAGTATTAATATGGATAACGTAACAGTTACATTTAAGAATAAAGTGACGGCTGTGGATCATGTCAGCATGAGTATGGAACATGGCATATACGGACTTTTGGGGGAAAATGGCGCGGGCAAGACAACCTTGATGCGGGTTCTCACCACTATTATCAAACCAGGGGAAGGCAGGATCGACTTAAACGGGATTCCCTACACCGAGGAAAATTACGGGAAAATCCGGCAGAGGATAGGGTATCTTCCACAGGAGATCAATCTGTATCCTGATCTCACTGTAAGAGAATGTCTGGAGTATCTGGGAGGATTGTCCAGGCTTACCAAGGCTGAATGTAAGAAGCGCATTGATTATTATCTGGAGCGCACCAGCCTGACAGACCACCAGAGAAAAAAGAACCGCCAGCTTTCCGGGGGCATGAAGCGGCGTGTGGGACTGATCCAGGCACTTCTCAATGAGCCGGAGTTTCTTGTTGTGGATGAGCCTACCACAGGCCTTGACCCGGAGGAGCGGATCCGTATCCGGAATCTGCTGGTGGACTTTTCGGAAAGCAGGACAGTGCTTTTTTCCACTCATGTGGTGGAGGATCTGGCGGCAACCTGCAATCAGCTTGCAGTGATGAAAAAGGGATCATTCCTGTACTGCGGTTCCGTATACGAACTCCTGGAACAGGCCAAAGGACATGTGTGGATCTGCCCTGCAGGGACAGATGATGATATCAGAAGGATGGAGAGAGAATATCATGTATCCTCAAAGCAATATACAGAAGAGGGGCTGAAAATAAAGATCATCGGTGATAAAAGTCCCGGACTTGACTGTTATCCAGCCGATGTTTCTCTGGAGGATGCTTATATTTATCTGATGAACTACTGCTCATAAGTGTAGTGCTTGCTTTCCCGGCAGCTATTTCATATAATGAGGTAGGGGCCATAAGGTATTCTGGCCCCTGATACCTACGGATTTCTCTGCACTTGTTGCACCGTAAATCCTGACAATATTTGAAATCTGCCCCGGAATGTGTTTGTTAATTCATTCAAATGGGGTTGCTGAGAAAGCGGTAAACATATGAAGCAGATTCTTGTTTTGGAAGATGAAGAAAATTTGAATGAAGGAATCTCCACATTTCTCAGGAAAGAGGGATATCACGTGCTGTCTGCATTCAGTATCCGTGAAGCAAGAGCACTGCTGGATAAAAAGACAGATCTTATAATCAGTGATGTCACTCTGCCAGACGGAAATGCAATGGAATTCTGGAGAAAGGTGCGTAAAACCAGGGAAACATACCTGATTTATCTTACTGTTCTGGATAAAGAGACAGATATGCTTAACGGTTATGATTCCGGCGCTGATGACTATATAACAAAACCCTTCAGCATCCGTGTCCTCATATCCAAGGTACACGCTCTGATGAAAAGAATAGAGGAAAAGGAACCGGAGAATCTTGTATCAGGGAATTTTGTTTTGAAGCTTGGGACAATGCAGGTGATGAGAGACGGAGATTATATCCTGCTGAGCAAGAGAGAGTTTCAGATATTAAAATTGCTTATGGAAAATGCAGGACGGATTGTGACAAAGGAAATGATGCTTGAAATGATCTGGGATTCAGACGGCATTTTTATTGATGAAAATACAATTGCAGTTAATATTTCCCGTCTTAAGAATAAGCTTGGAGACAATGCTCTGGATAATATAAGAGGAGTTGGGTATATATGGACAGAACCAGTCACACGAAGCTAAGGCACGTCCTCCTTATATCCCTGGCTTTTCTGGTGTGCTGCGGACTTATTTTATACGCACGGGTACAGGCGCAGTTTGCCAGGGAGGAGGCTGTCATACTCAGCTTATCAAACCACGTCCCGGAAACAACAGGTGAGCTGCTTGCAGTTTTACAAGGGGAAAACCATGAAGGGAAAAGCTCCGGCAGGGAGGAAACAAATGAGGACCAAGCAGTAACACTGAGAAAAAAATACCAGTATGGGCCAATGGATTTCAAGAGCTGCCGGAATTTAACTGCTGCAGGAGTCAGTATGATGGCTGCAGGAGTCCTTGGTATTTTGGGGCTTTATATCTTGCTGGAGAGCAAAAAGAAGGCCCGGGAAAAGGATGATCAACGGCAGATCACAAGAATAGAAGACCAGTTAAAGGAAATGGCCCGGGGAAGGTATGATGACAGTACGGAGGAGGAATGCCTTCCGGAATACGTACAGATAGAACAGTTTATCAGGGAGGCACAGCTTCGGTTCACCCAGTTGACAGAGAGCGCTCAGTTGGAAGAGCAGGAGACAAAGGAACTGATCACCAATATTTCCCATCAGCTGAAAACCCCATTGGCGTCTATAAAGCTGAGTTTCGAGATGATGGAATATGATAAGCTTACGGAGGAGGAGAGAGAAAGTTTCTTTCTGAAAGGGAAAGCAGAAGTGGAAAAGCTGGACGGGTTATTTCAGATTTTGCTCAATTTATCCAGGCTTGAGAAAGGTATTATTGAGGTGAAACCATGCTGCGGGGATATTAAGGACTGTATCCTAAGTGCAGTTGACAGCGTATATATGAAAGCACGGAGAAAGGGAATAGAACTTTCTCTGGATGCTGATGAGAAAATTTTGTGCTGCTATGACAGAAAGTGGACTGCAGAGGCCTTTGTAAATCTATTGGACAACGCCGTAAAATACTCAAATGCAGATACAAAGATCCGGATCAGGATATCGTCTCTGCCCCATTATTGTCTTGTGGAGATTGAAGATGAAGGTATTGGAATAAAGAGAGAAGAATATCATAAGGTTTTCCAGCGGTTTTACAGAGGTGCCCGGGCATCGGAAATGGAAGATGAGGGCGCCGGTGTAGGACTGTACCTGGCAAGGATGGTCATAGAGCAGCAAAAAGGTCTGATAAAAATAAAATCAAAAGCCGGAACAGGGACTATTGTACAGGTGATGGTTCCAAGAGAAGTATAATTTCCACGTATTCCGGCAGTAAGTAATACCCTTACAGATTTGTTAGTGAATCTGTAAGGGTATTGTAAGTTTCGTAAGCTAAAATCTGTTATAAGAGTCAGGGGGATGCGGTGGCAGTCTTCCTGGACTTATGGACAGCAGCATCTATGGATAGAGCGCTGGTTAGTTGTGTTTACGGAAGGAGGATATATTATGAAACCAGTTTTAAAGACAGTTGATCTGGTGAAGCATTACAAGTCAGGAGACGGTGTGGTGAAGGCTGTGGACGGTACAAGCCTGGAGATAGAGAGGGCTAAGTTTACAGCCATTGTAGGCCGCTCCGGTTCGGGGAAGAGTACACTTCTTCATTTGCTGGGAGGGTTGGACAGTCCTACTTCCGGTAAGGTTTATATTGAAGGGAAGGATATTTATGCAATGAAGGAAACTCCTCTGGCAGAGTTCCGCCGCAGAAATATCGGTTTTGTTTTTCAGGACTATAATCTTGTCAAATCATTGAATGTATGGGAAAACATCGTTCTGCCTATCGGCCTGGACGGCAAGAAGGCTGATAAGGAATATGTAAACAGGATTATAAAGACAGTAGGATTAGAGGAGAAAATGTATGCAAGGGTAACACAGCTTTCCGGCGGTCAGATGCAGAGAGTGGCCATTGCCAGGGCATTGGCGGCCAAGCCTGCTATCATTTTGGCTGACGAGCCCACAGGAAATCTTGATTCCAGGACAGAGCTTGAGGTCATAGGTCTTTTAAAGAGCTGCGTTACAGATTACGGACAGACCTTGGTCATGATCACACATGATGAGGGCATTGCACAGATGGCGGACAGGATCATTGAGATAGAAGACGGTAAGGCGGTGTGCGGACAATGAAAATGGTGACAACAGTAGCAATAAAGAATATGGGCTGTTACTGGAAACGCAACTTACTGATCGGGTGCGCGGTGTGCCTATCAACTATATTATTGTTTCTTGTGCCCAGTATCGGCTATGACGCCATGCAGCTTCAGTTCGAAGCAGTGAAAACAGCATACCCTAACTGGCATGCATCATTTTATAATGTGGATGGGAATACCGGGAAGGATATGGAAGGCTCAGCGGATGTGGGGGCTATGGGATATCGGTATGATGCCGCCTCGGCAGTAAATGGTGAAAACCAGATAGATATTTGTTATCTGGATGAAGAAAGCATGAGTATGAATCTGCTCAGTCTTGAGTCAGGCAGGCTGCCTTCCGAAGATAATGAGATCGTAGTATCGGAGGCACTTCTTCAGAGTATGGGGTTAAAGGGCGGGATTGGAGACAGGATCACCATACCTTATCAGCTCCGCACGGAAGAAGGGCTTGATCATAAAACTACAGGTGAGTTTATCATAACCGGATTTATTCCGGTTACAGAGATCAATATTGAAAATAAGGAGTATTTAGGTCTTGTATCACGGGACTTTATAGAGAAAAATTTTCAGGACATAAAGTATACACTTTACCTTCAGATGGAGACCTATGGGGATTCCCCTGCCACCACGGATATAGAGGACGCTGTATATGGGATAGGAGAAAGATTCGGAATTGGGAAAAAGGATATTAACCTGAATAACAGCTTTCTCAGTGCTAATTATTTTGATCCTTCTGTGTGGGCTGGGATTGGAGCGGCTATACTTGTTGTTATCATAGCAGGAGTCATTACGATTTACAGCATATATTATATATCTATGCTTCAGAATATTGAAGAATACGGGAGGCTCAAGGCAATCGGGGCAACGAGAAGGCAGATAAGGCAGATCGTGCTGAGAGAGGGAATGGCTGTGGCAGCTATTGCCGTACCGGTGGGTCTTATACTGGGAAGTCTGCTCTTAAGAGGAGTCATATCCACCATAGTCGGCTTTGCAGAAAATACGGATAACTTATTATCAGAAGTTATGAATGAACTTATGGGCAGCAATACAGTGAAACTATATTATCTGTGGATATATGTTACTGCAGCGGTCACGGCACTGCTCACAGTCTGTTTATCCCTGACAAAGCCAATGAAAATTGTGGGAAGGTTATCTCCGGTAGAGGCCATCCGCTATGAAGGAACAACGGACAAAAAAGCAAAACAGAAGAAAGGATATGAAGATATCAATCTGTTCCGGCTGGTTAAAAGAACCCTGCTTGACAATAAACGGAGGACTGTGATCACTGTCTGCTCAATGGCCGCCACCGGGATTTTGTATGTGGCAGTAGCTTCAGTGGCAGGAAGCAGTGATCCGAAGGATGCTGCGGACAATGTAAGGCCGGGAGAATATGAGTTGAGGATCAATGTGGAGGAGGATAAGGAACACCCGGAATATTCCTGGAAGGAAATACAGAAGAACAATCCTCTCACTGAAGAATTAAAGGCTCAGATACTGAATATTGACGGAGTGGAGACAGTGGATGTGTTTAACAGCATGGACTGCATCGCTGCTCAGTTAGACGGAAAAAAGAGCGCTGTGGGTCTGCCGGAGAAATATTGGAATGAAGTTGAGAGTAATATTGTTGAAGGATCTGCTTCTTATGAGGAAATGAAGTTTGGGGATAAGCTGGTGCTCACTCCTTTCGGGAAATATTTTAATCCTGAACTGAAGGTGGGGGATTATCTGGATATTTCTGTTACGGACGGAGATTCTGTTGTGGAAAAAAGAATGCAGATTGCTGCATTTGCCCATATATCTGATGCTTTATGCCAGTATGAAACCTTTGTGACCTCAGAGGAAGCGGTAGAGAAGCTGGTGCAGAATAATTCCAATTACTATTTTCATGTACAGGCGGATAAGAAGTTTGACCAGGATGTGGAAAACCAGCTGAAATCACTGACAGAAGGAGATGGGCGTATCGTATATGAATCCTGGCAGCAGGAGTATGATTACTGGAAAGGAAGCTATAGTCTCGTCAATTATCTGTGCTATGGTTTTATCATTGTATTAGGGGCCATCAGTATTATGAATCTGGTAAATACTATGATAAACAGTATACATGCACGTAAGAAGGAACTCGGCATTTTGCAGGCCATAGGCCTGTCCCAAAAACAGCTTATACACATGCTTCAGCTTGAAAGTGCGGTATATATCTTGGGAACCTTTTTGATTTCTGTGGGAGCCGGCCTGCTGGCAGGATATGGGGTAGTAAGCTACATGATAAAAGGCGGGCTGATGAATATCACTACCTACCATTTCCCGCTGCTTCCCACGATGATTTTTATCGCAGTTCTGGCCGCGGTACAAATTCTCATCAATCTGGCAGCAGGGAAATTTATTAAAAGAGAACCATTGATAGAAAGGATCCGGTTCAGTGAATAAGCCGGAGACAAAAAGACGGGAAACCGGTGGCATATACCGGTTTCCCGTCTTTTAACGGCCCCGCATTTGCTGCCTGTATTCTGTTGGACTTAAGCCGGTATATTTTTTAAATATAGAAGAGAAATAGGTAGGATCATTGTAGCCTACCAGCTCTGCGATCTCATAGGCCAGGACATCTGATTTCATCAGATATTCCCTGGCTTTTTCTATTCTTGCCTTGTTCACATATTCTGTGAGGGATTCTTCGCATACCTTCTTGAAGGTACGGCTTAAGTGGGAGGGTGATATGTGGAGCTGCTCGGCGATTACTTCCAGAGAAAGAGGTTTTGCAAGATTACAGTGAATGTATTTCACAGCATTTTCCACAAGTTTATTCTGACTTCCGGAAAGCCCGAGAAGGTTTTCTTTCGTACAGTCCATAAGAGTGAGTGTGGCCTCCTCCAGGGAAAATATATCTGAGGAAGCGTGAAGCCTGGTAAGATACTCTGGGGGTAAAGGGGAGGCCTCCCGTTTGATCAGGACTCTGGAACAGATGTAATAAATCTGGGAGCAGATGTTTTTTACATCCCGGGACTGGACCAGGTTGCTTTTAAACTTCATAAAAATATTGTTGAGGATAGCTTGGGAATCCTCAAACTGCCAGTTGTTCAGGCTGTTTTCAAACTGGAATAAATCCATGGAATTCTCTGCGGTGAGATCGTAGGAATTTCCGTCTATGGGGCTGGTAAACCGGGAAATACTCCCTTCTGAATAAAAGTTCAGAGTGAGGGCATAGATGGCTTCTGACACTGCCGTGCCGAACTCCGCAGCTTTGGAATGAAAGCGGCTGATGCCCGCAGCGGCATTTTTTGAAGCCAGGGTACGGGCGATTTCTATGATTTCCCTGCAGTTGTCCAGAATATCCTCGGGAATCCCTCTGCACGGTTTATCCAGAAAATATATGGTGATGATCAGATTATTGTATCTGTAGCAATAAGCATTGTGCTTTTCACTGATGATAATGTTCTTAAGGGCAGTGATGTCCTCCCCCACAGGTACAAGCTGGAAGGCTGCGATATAGTAGTGTTCAAGAGAGATATTAAGTTTTTTTAGCTTCTCGTCCAGTTCAGGCGTGAGAGGCTGGGCGGTTAACTCCTGAAGAAGCTGATCCTTTAGAAATGCCAGTTCTTCTTTTTCAATGGAAGAGTTTTTCTTAGATACGATCAGATCCTTTTGGGCTTCCTGGACTGCTTCCATTAATTCTTTTTTGTTGGTGGGCTTAAGGATGAAGGAAGACACATTATAGCGGATTGCTGTCTGTGCATATTGGAAATCTGCGTATCCGGTCAAAATGAGGACTTTAATCTCCAGATGATTTTCATAAATATATTTAGCAATTTCGAGTCCGTCCGCTTCCGGCATTTTAATATCTGTAATTACAATGTCTACAGAGTGTGTTTCCAGAAACTGTATGGCTTCCACGCCATCGCTTGCCGTCCCGGCCACCTCACAGTCGATGGAGGACCAGTTGATAAAATTAGCAATCCCTTTTCTCATGGTGGCTTCATCATCCACTACCAGCAGTTTGAATATCATAAGGTTTCCTCCTTGTTTATTGGAATAGTAAAGGAAATAGAGGTACATACATTAGGGGTGCTGGATATCCGGAGGCGTGCTTCTTCTCCGAAAATAAGCTCCAGACGTTTGTCAAGATTCCTCAGTCCGATATGGGTATGGGAATCCTCGGCAGAGGATGGGATATTCCTCACATCGGGAATTTCTGAAAATCCCACCCCATTGTCTGCAATACATATTTCCATCCGGCTGTTATCCTTTTCTATCACCTGGATCGCCAGCTTTCCTCTTCCTTTCTTGGGTTCAAGACCGTGGACAATGGAATTTTCCACAAGGGGCTGGATACAGAAGCAGGGAATGGGGCAGTGGAGAAGATGATTCGGGATCTGAATGGTGCAGGATATTTTGTCCTCAAACCGCATCTGCTGAAGGTAAATGTAAAAGCGTACATACTCCATCTCTTTTTCCAGGGGAACAAACGCCTGTTCCTTAGAAATGGTATTCATCTTTAAAAGTTCTCCAAGGGAAATTACCATCTGGTAAATTTCCTCATTATCTATCATCTGTGCTTTCCAGGCTATGGTGTTCAGTACATTGAACATGAAATGGGGATCCATCTGGGATTGGAGAGCCTGGATTTCTGCATTTTTCAGCAGAAGCTGTTTCTGGAAATTATCATTGTAATAAATATCAAGCTGTTTCAGCATCTGGTTAAAAGCATCGGCCCATACATCAAATTCCCTGTACATTTTCATGGCGGGCAGAGTGGACTGCTTACCCCTGGAGATTTCATTGATATGAAAAACCATTCTGTTGATGGGTCTTGTGACAGCCTGGCTGATGATGATAGCGGCGAAAAGGGCAATGATGATCGTAGCGGCCAGCAGAAGAAGGTAAGACTTCAAAGTGGCGTTTAAATCCCGGAGTAGAAGCTCCTTCGGCGCCGCTACAGCGGAGGTAAGACCGATTTCCTCCAGTCTCTGTGCCGCCACATAATAGGATGCGTCTTTAAGCTTCATTTCCTGAAATGACACATTATTACTTTGAGGAGCAATGTGTTCCTGGATTTCCTCGCTTTGTGATTTCATATCCGGGTTGGAGAGCATGTTTATATGAGAGCTGTACAGGGAGATAAACCAGGCCGGGTCCAGTCCCCTGGCACAATACCGGATCCATTTATCCAGATCGATATTCAGCATCATCATTCCCATATGCTGGCCTGTATTGCTGTTGTAAAGATTACGTCCGAAGTAAATATTGTTCTTATCAGAAGGAAGAGTGAAGCACATGAGACGGCTGTCTTCTTTGTCTGCATACTCCTGGATTTCCAGGCTTTTCTCAGCGGTAGCCTCCAGATTTCCGGAAGTATAGGTGTGGAAAACAGTGTCGTCATCACAAATGATATAAATGGAATTAGTGAAATTCTTGCTGGACAGAGGGCTGCTGCAGTATATGTAGGACATCTGCCGCTCTATCTGGAAACGGTTGTTAGTGCTTGTGTTTTCCGGCTGAGGATTTTCCAGAACATCAGAGATGAGATTGTTGGACATAAACAGCGGGATAAGAGAGTCAATGGAATCAATCTGTACAGTGATAGTTTCGTTTACCTGATTGAGCTGGCGGATAATGGATTCCTGGGAGCTGCCGCGCAAAAGGGAAGAGGTTCTGTTATAATAAAAGAAAGTAGAGCATAAAAGTACCACTGTCACGATCAAAGCGACAGTCACAGTGATAAAGGAACGTAAACTTGGCCTTTTTTCTTTAGAAAATATATGCGGATACATAGGAATCCTCCTTCAGGCGGTGAAACCCGCAGCAGCGGTTCATTACTGATTTTACAGCTTATATTAGTTTTTATTATGGCATATTTGTATGACTGCATCAATGCGTTTTAAAAGAATGCGGAAATTTCCAAAGAAAAAGTCAAAAATTTAAAAGTGTGCAGTCCGGGGAGCGGAGAGCCTTTCAGGCAAGGCGTTTTTGTGCCGGAAATTTCCAAGGATTGAGCAAAGTGGTTTATTAATATCCGGCTTAAAGCAGGCTATAATTAAGACACTTAAACAAGCGGCCCGAATATGAAAACAGGCCGGAATAAAGGAGGAAAATCATGAGGAAGAAATTAGCAAGCCGCATAATCGCATGTGCGTTGGCAGGAGTTATGGCAGTAAATGTGCCGGTATATGCCGGTTCAGACGATGGGGAAAAGGTTGTATTGAATGTGATCAACTATCATGTTGGCACCGACTATGCAGCAGATTATTATGCTTACCTGTTTGAAGAATTCCAGAAAACCGAGGAAGGTAAAAATGTGGAATTCAATTTCGAGGAAATTCCCACCACAGATGCTTATAACCAGAAAATCAAGCTTCTGATCTCCAGCGGAGATCTGCCGGACATTGTATTTAACGGCGGAAATAACATCACAGAGCTGGCGGCTAAATCAGGAAAGGTCGCTGACCTGACACCCTATTTTGAGGCGGACCCGGAATGGAAAGCACTGTTTGACGATACCTCCCTGGAGTTCAATACTGTGGACGGTAAAATCTACGGGGTTCCTGTGTCTAAAGAAATTTCTTATATCTACTACAACAAAGAGTTATTTGAGCAGGCCGGGATTGAGGCACCGGAGGTTGCTTATGGAAGCTGGGATGAATTCTTTGAAGCCTGCGATAAGCTGAAGGAAGCCGGGATCACTCCTGTGGGAATGGACAGTGCAGACTCAGGATGGCTTACCAATCTGTGGATGAGCGCCTTGATCGGAACCAACGGAGAAGCGGGAAATAAGTGGATGAACACTATATATCCCACAGATTTCAATACTCCTGAGGTAGAGGCTGCTGCGGAGACGATCCAGAAAATGTTCCAGCAGTACACAACCCCGGATGCAGTAGGCGGGAAATATGACCCTATGGCAACACATTTCTTCAACGGTGAAGTGGCTATGTTCCCTAACGGACCATGGATGATCCCTGACTTTTCACAGACTGAGAAGGCACCGGAAGGCTTCTATGACAAGGTTGGGATCATGCTGATGCCATGTAACGGAATGGAGATGGTTCCTACCCCCGGAGATATGGTTGGTGCAACTGATGAGAAGAAAATCGAGGCGGCAGTGGCATTCCTGAAATTTGAGACAAGCCCGGAGAATCAGATCAAGGCTCTGGAAATGACAGGCTTACAGCCGGTATCCAATGATCTGGATATTCCGGAAACCCTTACAGAGAGTGATCCGCTTATGGCACAGGTTCTGGATATCCAGGGCAAGGCTGAACTTACCTACGGACAGAATCAGGCATACTGGTATCAGAATACTATTGATACATTCTCCACACAGCTTCCTGAGCTGGCATACGACAACATGACAGCAAAAGAATTTTGTGAGAAATTAACAGAATCTGCGGCTAAGAATCAGCAGTAAAAGAGACGCACAGGTGACAGATCAGATTCGCAGGTTAACCCCTGCGAATTTGATTTTCTGAGAATTTTTTTGAAGGAGGCTTCTATGAAAACTAAAAACAGAGGGTTGTGGATCGCCCTGTTTACCATTCCGTGTATGATTCTTTTTGCCATTGTGTATGCGGCTCCTATAGTGACGGTGCTGTATACGTCTCTGTGTGACTATACCACCTTTTCCGGTCCTGTTTTTACAGGGATCAAGAACTTTGCCGCTATTTTCAGCGACACGGATTTTCTTGTTTCCATAAAAAACACCCTGGTGTGGGTGGTCCTGCAGTCAACCTTTCATGTTTCCCTGGGCCTTTTAATGGCACTTGTACTGAGACGGAAACCAAAAGGATGGAAGATAGTAAGGACTGCCTACATGATTCCTAATATTATTCCTACTGCAGCCACCGGTGTGATGTTCACCCTTCTCCTTAATCCTTCCTTCGGCGTGGTAAAGCCTTTTCTGGATTTCCTGGGAGTGGATTACAATATGGTGCCGAACTTATTCGGTAATTCCAGATATGCGTTCTGGACAGTGACTTTCACCTGGATTTTATATTCAGGGTTTAACACCATTATCTTTTTGGCTGAGATGGGGGCTGTTGACAAGGAAATCTATGAGGCGGCAACTGTGGACGGGGCAAGGCCATGGCAGGTAGACCGCTATATCACTCTTCCCCTTATGAAAAATATTTTCGGTACTTGTGTAACCCTGGCTTCTGTGGCAATGGTATCCCAGTTTGATATCATTTACATGACCACAAAGGGAGGACCCGGAAACTCAACCCTGAATCTGCCTATTTATCTGTACAAAGCTGCCACTCTTGAGAATAACTATGGAAAGGCAAATGCTGTAGGTGTGGTGCAGATAGCTCTTGGCCTCGTGCTTGTGCTTCTGATCCAGAGGCTGTTCCAGGAGAGAAAAGAACTGAAGGAGGGTAAATAAGTGAAAAAGACATCAAAAGCAACCGTTATAACCGCAGGAATTTTTAAATACCTGTTTATGATATTTTTCGTGCTGATAGCGGTAGGCCCTATTGTCTGGGCATTTATCAGTTCCTTTAAGAGCTATTCGGAAATTAATTCCTCTGCCTTATCCTGGCCCTCCTCCTTTAAGCTGGATAACTATAAGGCGGCCTTCCAGTTCGCACCTATTGCAAAATATTTTCTCAACAGTGTGATCATTGTAGGATGCAGCGTGCTTGTCACTGTGGCGCTGGTTGCCATGTGCTCTTATATCATATCAAGATTTGATTTCAAACTGAAAATTTTGATCGTATTGTTGATCTCAGCATCACTTATGCTTCCTGCACAGGCCATTTCACAGCCCTTGTTCGCTATTTTCCAGAAGCTTGGGATCTTTGACACAAAGCTTGGATTAGTGGTGGTGTATTCGGCAATGGGGATTCCCATGTCCTTCTTTGTTATGACAAGTTACTACAAGACAATTTCCACTGCGCTGGAGGAGTCAGCTTATATTGACGGGGCTACTTTTCTGCAGACATTTATACATATAATCCTGCCCCTTGCCAAGCCCGGGCTTGTGACCATTGCTCTTCTTGAGTTTATCAATACCTGGAATGAATTCTATTTCGCATTGATGCTGACAAGCGGGGATAAAGCAAGGACAGTCCCCATTGCCCTGAACTACTATATGGGAACATTTGCAAACAATTATTCTGCGCTGTTTGCGGCGGTGGTGATGACAGTGCTGCCTACCATCGCAGTGTTTATCATCCTGCAGCGGCAGGTGATGGAAAGTCTGACTGCAGGGGCTGTGAAAGGCTAAGTGCCCTGGAAAAAAGGAGTGAAAGGATAACTGTATATGGAAACGAAGAAAGAAATGATATATCCCGTGCAGCCGTGGGACATTACGGAAACAGCTTTCTGCCAGGAGAATAATTACAGAAATGAAACCACCTTTGCCCTGTCAAACGGTTATATAGGGACAAGGGGAACCTTTGAAGAGGGATATGATTTCTCCATTGATGAGGGACTGGAAGGTAATTTTATCAATGGGTTTTACGAAAGTGAAGATATCCGGTACGGGGAGTGGAATTTTGGATTTCCTGTAAGAAGCCAGTCCCTTTTAAATCTTCCTGATGGTAAGAGAACCCGTATTTACCTGGATGATGAGCTTTTTGATATGAGGACAGGCAGGACAGAGGAGTATTGCCGTGTTCTCCATATGAAGGAAGGCGTTGTGGAAAGAAGACTGACCTGGACTTCCCCGGGGGGAAGGAAGGCAGTGGTGCATTTTGAAAGGCTGGTGTCCTTTACCCATAAAAATGTTATGGCACAGAGAGTGGAAATACAGCCTCTGGAAGGAATAAAGCAGATAACTGTACAGTCATGTCTTAACGGAAATGTGGAAAACCATACAAGGAAGACAAACCCTCTTGTGGATTACGGCCCCTTTGGGCGCAGGATTCAGGCGGTCTGTTGTGAAGACAATGAGGGGTGTCTGTATTTTCAGGGAAAAACACTGAAAAGCGGTCTTTCTGTGGCCTGCGGAGCGGCCCATGACACGCATACTGTGTGCTCATACTCCGGCAGCGTATCAGAATATTATGCCCAGGGAGACTATGTTTTTCCGGCAGAGTCCGGGCAGACAATAGTTTTTGATAAATATATCGTCTATACATCTTCTCTGGATATGCCGGAAGAAGAACTGAAGGAGTTTGTACACCGGGAGGAAGAAAAATGCATAGAGCTGGGCTATAAGAACCTGCGCAGGGAACAGACGGAATACATGGATGATTTCTGGAAATATGCAGATGTGCAGATTCAGGGCGACGATGCCTTACAGCAGGGAATCCGTTTCAATCTGTTTCATATTATGCAGTCAGCAGGACGGGACGGCCGGACAGGTATGGGTGCTAAGGGGCTCTCAGGAGAGGGGTATGAGGGACATTATTTCTGGGATACGGAAATGTATGTACTTCCCTTCTTTATCTATACTGCCCCTGAGATTGCCAGGAAACTGCTGGAATACCGGCATCATACCCTGGATAAGGCCAGGGACCGGGCCAGGGATCTGGGACATATGAAAGGCGCTCTGTACCCTTGGCGTACCATCAACGGGGAAGAGGCATCTACTTATTTTCCGCTGGGAACAGCACAGTATCATATTAATGCAGATATCGCTTATGCGTTCCAGCTTTATGTAAATGTGACAGGGGACATGGATTTTTTCAGAGACATGGCAGCAGAGGTTTTGTGCGAGACTGCCAGGGTGTGGGCTGATGTGGGCAGCTTTGCCAGGTGCCGCGGAGACCGATACTGTATCTGCGCAGTCACCGGACCGGATGAATACAACGCCATTGTGGACAATAATTTTTATACAAACCTTATGGCAAGAGAGAACATAAGGGATGCGCTGAATGCTCTCAAGCGGCTGAAGGAAATGGATATAAAAATCTGGAAAGAGTTTGTGGAAAGGCTTCAGATAACAGAGGAGGAGACAGATTACTGGCAGCGGATCGTCGATCATATGTATTTTCCTTATGATGAGGAACGCCGTGTATATCCGCTGGATGACGGTTTCATGATGCGTAAGCCGTGGGATGATTCCAAGATCCCGCCGGAGAAAAGACATCTTCTCTACGAGAATTACCACCCCCTGTTTGTGTACCGGCAGAGAATGTCAAAGCAGGCTGACGCTATCTTGGGAATGTATCTGCACAGCAACCTTTTTACAGAAGAGGAACTAAAGAGAAACTATGATTTTTACCAGGAAGTAACATTGCACCATTCTTCCTTATCCACCTGTATTTTCGGGATACTTGCCTGTGAAATCGGCTATTATGACGAGGCATATGAATACTTTTCCCAGTCGGCAAGGATGGATCTGGATGATTACCATAATAATTTTTATGCCGGGATCCATGCGGCTAATATGGCCGGAACCTGGCAGGCCATTGTAAACGGATTCGCAGGACTGCGGACAAACGGGGGAAGGCTGGAGCTGAAACCCTACCTTCCGGAGAAATGGGACGGCTATTCCTTCCTGCTGCGTTACCAGGGGAATGTGATCAAGACCGTCATATCAAAGGGCATGGCAGAGTTTTCACTTCTGGAGGGAAAAGGCCTGTCCATATGGATTCAGGGTAAGGAAATCTGTTTAACAGAAAAGGAGAATACATATGCCGAAAAAATATAAAGCTATCTTTTTTGACTGGGACGGAACAGCAGTGCTTTCCAGGAAAGCCCCGGTGGATGACATTATAGAGCCGATGAAAAAACTGCTTTCAAAAGGAGTTAAGCTGGCAGTTATCAGCGGTACCACCATGGAAAATATCGGGGGCGGAAAGCTGCCTTCTTATTTCACGCCGGAAGAACGCCGAAATTTGTTTTTTGGACTTGGGCGCGGCGCCTTTAATTATGCCTTTGATGAAGAAGGGGAGCCTTATACCTTCGGGGATAAGCTTCCTGATAAAAATACGCTTATAAAGATCCATGATGTGTGCTACGCTGTACACAAGCGGCTCCTGCAGGAGTACACGCTGAATACTGACATTGTTTTCTCCCGCCCCAACTACTGCAAAATTGACCTTATGGTGGAGAACAACAGGGGGGAATCCCTTTTTCTTCAGGAAGGAGAAAAGGAAAGACTCCTGGAGAACCTTTCTTTACACGGCTTCCGGGGCGGCCTGAAGGGGCTTGTGGACCTGGCTGAGAGCATGGGCAGGGACATGGGTATGCCGGTGAAGGCGACTACAGATGCTAAATATCTGGAGGTGGGTATTTCCAGTAAGAGTGATAACGTGAATGTTCTGTCTGACCATTTCCGTAAAGAATACGGCATTATCCCCGAAGAATGTTCCTTCTGGGGAGATGAATATATCGGATTCGGAGAAGGGATCTTCGGCAGCGACAGCTTTATGATCACAGATCAAACAAGGGCAGGAGATTTCTTTGATGTGTCAGAAACTCCCGGGGAACGCCCGAAAGAGGTGGTCCGGGTTGGCGGAGGAGTGAAACGGTTTGAAGAATTTTTGATCGGGCAGCAGGATTAAAATTTCCGTGAGCAGGCAGTAAGAGCCACCAAGGACCGGAACGTGCCAGAGTTAAACAAGGATTAAGCAGGATGGGCTGAACATAACAGCGGCCGTTTTACTCGGTAAGGCGGCCGCTCAGAAACAGAATGATGACCAATACGGCCCGTAAACCGCATCCCATGGTGAAAACCACCTTTTTAGGTTATTCAAACTGCGTCCTGTTTTTTTTGATGTTTTCTAATAGCTTATTTTGTTTCTTAACTTCTAGCCGTAAAGCAATATAATAGATAATTGCACCAATGAAATAAGGAATTGAAAATGATAATGTCATATCCCTATAACCATCAGGGTGTATATCAACAAAAAATGAAGCTGTCTTTAGTGAAATTAAAATAACAGCAATAGCAAAAGCATACTGTATAATAATCATAGTCAGTGGTGAAAATCTTTCAAAGCGGTAATGTTGTGATAATATAACAACGCCTAAGATACTTAAAACCAGAAAGAGAAATATATTTAATTGAGTAGGGTTGATTTTTTTATTTATAATTATTTCATATACTGTTAATGAAATAGATAAGACTGTATAAGTGACACAAATAATAGGAATTACATTCTTTTTAGTTATTAATTTCATTGTCAAGTCTCTCCTCATTCATGGTTTTAAGAAATAAATTAAATTTTGACTTATAGCTTCTATTGATCTGTACTCTTTCGCCGTTATCCAATAAAGCAATTACTTTCATGTTCAACTCAGATTTAAGAGAATTTATTTTGTAGACGTTTAGAACCGTTGATTTGTTGACTCTTATGAAACCATACTCATAATAAGCATTTTCAAGCTCCGATAATCTTACTTCGATTTTTAAAACTACATTTCTCAAATAGGCAAATGTTTTTTTATCTACGGATTCAAAATAATATACATCATTAATTGAGAAAATAATTTCTCCGTTATCTGTTTTTCCAATTAATTTATGATTATATTTTCTCAAAAGCCCTAAAATCTCATGTACCTCATTTGTTCTTTTTTGGTAATAATAGTCTATTCTATCCTCATTGATTGTTATGTCCATGTATTCGTTGATTTTCAATAAAATACCCTCCTTTGAGAGATATTATAACATGAACATTAAAGTAATGGCCACATAAGAGATCACAGTGCTCCTATTCAAAGCAAGATAGACAAAACCAAACAAACACGCTTGTATGCATGTATAAATTCCAGTACCTATCCCTTGTGTCAAAATGTGGATAAGTCCCCATGTAAGTGCAAGTATAAGGCCTCCTACAGGAAGATCTGTCCTTCTGCCCATAAATTTTTCAAAATATATTTGCCCGAATATGATGATCAATAAAATCAACATACTTTCAAAAGCATAGTATATATACTGGATTACAAATTTAATCAATCCATTATTTGCAAACTCAATAATAGGCTTAAACCCATCCCATACAAATGAAGTGTAAACAATAGATACAAGTATAATAAGACTGACTACTGCTATATTTAGCGGTCTTATTTTGGGGTGTTGTTTAGAAACTTGCTTTAACAAAAGAAAAGCCAAGAATCCCCAAATCACACAAGTAGCAGTCCAATGAATGACATTTTGCAAAATGGTCCATTTGCTGCTTGATATTCCCCACAAATTTGTTTCTAACATCATCAGCAAAATTTCAATTCCTAATCCCCCAAAAGCATAAAGAGTATATCCCAGATAATCCATAATCGTGTTTTCTTTTTTCAGAATTGTTCTTTCCATATATTCAACCTCTCTTTCTGCATTGATTATATGCATGAAATCAGAAGGGTGCAATATAGTGTTGACTATGTTGCGTTTAAAGAAAACCAAGTTGCACCAAAATATAAAAATATGGAAATTTCAGTCAGTCCGGCAGACAAAAAGAGCAGGCAGGTGTAAAATAAAACCTAATAACCCCTTGACTTACAGGCTGCTTTAAGTGATATTTTTATATAATATGTATACAAGAGGCAGTTAACGAGGTAACGAGGAGGTTAAGATGGAATCAAGGAGAATTTTAAAGAACAAATATTATCTGTACGCCACGGAGTTTTTTGCAGGTATGTCCGTGATGGCGGTGGAGCTGGGGGCCAGCAGGCTGCTGGCACCGTATTTCAGCTCATCACAGATTGTGTGGACGATTATCATCGGCACCATCATGATCGCAATGGCTTTGGGAAATATCTGGGGCGGCAAAAGTGCAGATAAGAATCCTGATCCGGACAGGCTATATATGCGTCTGATCATAGCGGCAGTGTGGATCGCGGCGATCCCTGTGGCAGGTAAGTATATTATTCTGGGTATCGGGGCGCTTTTGGTGTTTACTGTGAGCAGTAACCTTCTCATTTGGGCGGCGTTTCTGGCCTGTATGATCATTTTTGTATTCCCCCTTTTTCTGCTGGGTACCGTGACGCCGTCTCTGGTGAAATATACGGTAAACAGTCTGGACAGCAGCGGCAGGACAGTGGGGACACTTGGGGCGTTTAACACCATAGGAAGTATTATCGGAACATTTGTGCCTACTTTTGTTACCATTCCTGCAGTGGGAACCTCAGTGACCTTCCTGATATTCTCGGGAATACTGCTGGTTTTGGGATTGATTTATTTTTTCAGCACAAGGAGAAAGGTGCGCAAGTGTGCAGTGGGCACGGCAGTGTTTATTCTGTGTATCGTATTAGGGAGTTCCGGCAGTTTTGCATTCTGGGACAGCGGACTTTTATATGAGGGAGAATCTATTTACAATTATCTTCAGGTGAAGGAAGATGAGGACAAAGTGATCCTTTCCACAAATGCATTTTTAGGTGTGCAGTCTGTGATGGAGAAAAGCGGCAGGCTTACAGGAATGTATTATGACTATGCCATGGCTGCGCCGGTGATGGCAGGAGTTCTGGAAAAGGAAAATCCTGAAATTCTTGTACTTGGTATGGGGACAGGAACTTTTGCAGGGCAATGCCGGAAATATTTCGGGAATGTATCTGTGGAGGGTGTGGAAATAGATGAGAAGATCACTGATCTGGCGGTGAAATACTTTGGACTTCCGGATACGGTCAAGGTAACGACCTATGACGGCCGGGCATATTTAGGGGCGGTTGATAAAAAATATGATGTGATCATGGTGGACGCATATCAGGATATCACCATCCCATTTCAAATGTCTTCTGTGGAGTTTTTTTCCATGGTGCGGGATCATCTTACAGAGGACGGTGTGATGGTGGTAAACATGAATATGTATTCAGATAAGGAAGGGAATATTAACCAATATCTTTCTGATACCATAGGGGCAGTGTTTGATTCTGTATATACTGTGGATGTGTACGGCTCTACAAACAGGGAGTTATTTGCAGCGAAGGATGACAGGATCATGGAGGATTTCGGCCAAAGGATTTCCTCTGTGGAAGACCAGGAGTTGAGGGAGCTGCTGGCAGGGGTAGAGTCCAGGATGGAGAAATATGAAAAAGGCAGTTATCTCCTCACAGATGACAAGGCACCTGTGGAGCTTCTTGGCATGGAGGTGATAGACGATATCATTCAGGATGAAATCGGATATTATAGAAACATATTTCGGGAAGAGGGCGTTCAGGGGCTTCTTGACAGATTGTGATTTACATGTCAGTAGGATTTTTTAATAATTATTGTGAAAGACAGAGGAGGCCGTTATGAAATTTATCCATTTATCAGATCTTCATATAGGAAAGAGAGTCAATGAATTCTCTATGCTGGAAGACCAAAAGTATATTTTGGCACAGATTTTATCAGTTGCGGAAGAGGAAAGGGCTGATGCGGTGATCCTGGCGGGAGATATATATGATAAGCCCATACCGGCGGGGGAGGCTGTGCAGGTTTTTGACAGCTTTCTCACCAGACTGGCAAATCTTGAGATCCCTGTGTTTGTCATCAGCGGTAACCATGACTCGGCAGAGAGGCTTGCATTCGGCGCACAGCTTATGAACAGCAGAGGTGTGTATTTCTCACCGGTATATGAAGGGACGGTGGAGCCTGTCTGCCTTAAGGATTCCTATGGAGAATTGTATGTTTATCTTCTTCCCTTTGTGAAGCCTTCTACAGTCCGCCATGCTTATGAGGAAGAGGAAATCACAAGCTATGAGGATGGGGTACGGACAGTAGTGGAACATATGGAGGTGGATGGCACAAAGCGGAATATTCTGGCAGCACATCAGTTTGTCACAGGGGCAAGCCGGTGTGAATCAGAGGAAATATCAGTAGGCGGTGTGGATAACGTGGGTGCGGCAGTGTTCAGTCCCTTTGATTATGTGGCCCTGGGGCATATACATAGTCCCCAGCATGTGGGGAGAGAGACTGTGCGTTATTGCGGCACTCCTCTGAAATATTCTTTTTCCGAAGCAGGGCAGGAGAAGTCAGTTACTGTAGTGGAGATGAGGGCGAAAGGGGATGTGGAGATCCGCACCATTCCTCTGAAACCACTTCGTGATATGCGGAAAATCCGCGGGACGTATATGGAAGTCACAAAACGCTCTTTTTATGAAGGGACAAACACAGAGGATTATATTCAGGTTACTCTCACAGATGAAGAAGACATTCCGGACGGTTTACAGAAGCTTCGTATTATTTATCCTAATCTTATGCGTCTGGAATACGATAATAAGCGGACAAGGGAGAGCCGGACAATAGAAGGCGCCGATGCTGCAGAGCAGAAGTCTGAGCTGGAATTATTCGAAGAATTTTATGAGCTTCAAAATAATCAGCCTATGAATGAGCAGCAGGAGGATTTTGCCAGGGAGCTTATCCGCTCCATCATTGAAAAACGGGCATAGAGGAAGAGAGGAAATTTATGAAGCCATGTGAGCTTATCATAAGTGCGTTCGGGCCTTATGCAGGGAAGACGGAGATAGATTTTAAGCAGCTTGGAGACCAGGGGCTTTATCTGATAACCGGAGACACAGGAGCAGGAAAAACAACCATATTTGATGCCATAACCTTTGCTTTGTACGGGGAAGCCAGCGGTGAAGTGCGGGAATCAGGGATGTTCCGCAGCAAATATGCAAAAGATGATGTGCCTACGTTTGTGAAGCTGCGGTTTTTGTATCAGGGGAAGGAGTACACTGTTACCCGAAATCCTGAATATCAGAGGCCAAAGGGCAGGGGTACCGGATTTACAACCCAGAAGGGGGATGCGGAGCTGGTTTTTCCGGACCAACGCCAGCCTGTCACCAGGTCTAAGGAAGTGACAAAGGCAGTGACAGAACTTATCGGGCTGGATTACCGGCAGTTTACACAGATTGCCATGATCGCCCAAGGTGACTTCCAGAAGCTGCTTCTTGCGGGAACAGCAGAACGGGGAGAGATTTTTCGAAAGATTTTTCATACAGGGTTATACCAGGAGATACAGAATAAGCTTAAAGATGCCGTGAAGGACCGATGGAAACAGTATGATGAAATCCGAAGGAGCATTAACCAATATTTAAGCGGAGCAGTATGTACCGATGAACCAGAACTGGCCCTGGAACTGGAGACATTAAAAAAAGCCAGGTTTGAAGGTAAGGTGGAACGTGGACTTGAACTGCTGAAAAGTATCATAGAGAGAGATAAATTATCAATTCAGGAGCTGGAAAGCAGGAACAAAGAGCTGGAGAAGAAAATTCAGGAGGAAGACCAGCTTTTAGGTAAAGTGAGACAAAACCGCCTGTTGAAGTCAGAGCTTGAGAAAAAGCTGGGCTCTTTGGAGGAACTCCGGCCAAGGCTGGAAAGCTGTGCTGCACTCCGAAAAGAAAAACAGGTTGCGGCAGCAGATACAGACAGGCTTACCGCTCTGATCCGGCAAGGCACAGAAAGTATTAAAAAACATGAGGAGCTGGAGGAAAACAGAAAGCTACAGAGAAATATGGGTGACCGTATAGAGGAAGCCAATGAAAAACAGATACAAAGGGAAAGTGAAATTTTAGTTCTCAGAGAGGATACAGAAGGGAAAAAGATCCAGGCGGCCGCTCTTTTGAATGCAGGAGAGGAGAGAACGCGGCTGGCATATGAAAGGGAGAAGCTGGAGAATTATAAAACAGGGCTTCACAACCTTTTGCACAGTATGGAGCAGTTGGAGGAGAACCATAGAGTGCTGTCTAAGCGAGCGGATGTAGAGAGGGCAAAGGGTGACAGCTTAGAACAGGCCATCCAAAGGCTTAACGTGGAGATTGAGGAACTGAAAGACAGGGATGCAGTGCTTGTCTCCGTCCGGGCAAAGAAGGATGAGCTGCTGAGACAGAAGTCCGGCCTGGAGCAGAGCCGCCGGGACTGGACGTCAGGAAAGAGTGTAATAGAGAAATGTACCGCCGGACTCTCTGAACTTGAAGATAAGAGTAAAGATATTTTGGACAAGCTGGCAGAGGTGAAAAGCAGACGGGAGAAGCTTAAAAATTCCGGGGAAGAGGAAATTGAATGCCGCCATCGCACAGAGGAACTGGAACAGAAGAAAGATACTTTCGCAGAATTGTCAGCAGAGTTAGAGTCTGCCCAAGCCGCGGCTAAGGAGATTGACAGCCGTCAGAAGGAGCTTTTCACACAGGAGAAAGAAAAAGAAGAGAAGTACCAGGCGAACAAAGAAAAATGGATGCAGGTGAAAACAGCAGATTTGCGTATGGCCCGGCTGGAGCAGGAAAAATCCGTACTGACGTCCAGGAAACAGCAGCTTCAGAAGATGGAGCAGTGGGGCGGGGAGTTGGAAGGACTCAAAAATGCCTTGCAGGACAAGCAGGAATCATACAGTGCTTCTTCCGCCAGAAAAGCGGCACTCAGGGATTCTTACCAGGAGCTTGAGAGCCTGTTTCTGGACGCACAGGCAGGGATGCTGGCCCAGCATCTTGTAAAAGGACAGGAGTGCCCTGTCTGCGGTTCCGTCCACCATCCCTGCCCCGCTGCTCTCCCTGAGAAGGTTCCTGCAAAGAGGGAATTGGATAAAAAAAGGAAGGAATTGACCCAGGCAGAAGCGGAAACAGAGCAGCTCAGTGCAGACGCCAGGCATCTGCAGGAACAGATAGAAAAAATCACAGAGGAGCTTGCAGAGGAAGCACAGGGATTTTCCGGTGAGACAGATACTGCCGGGGTCATTGCTGCTGTACAGGGAGAAATCCTTCGTCTGACAGCCAGGGAAGAGGAATGGAACCAAGAATATAAGGCTGCAGAGACTGATAAAAAGCAGAGTGAAGATTTGCAAGTCCTGGTGGAACAGGAGGAGAGAGAGCTTCAGGAGATCCGTGAAAAACGGAATCAAATGGAACAGCAGTTTGCTGTTGTTGTTGGCAGACAAAAAGACATAAGCAGCCAGATTGTCAGAGCTATGAAGGACATGGACTTGGGATCATCCGGCAGCATCCCCCAGATATTAGGAGCTTCTGTGCTGAGGGAGACAGCCCAAAGCCTGGATGCCCGTCTTGAAAAGGCAGAAATATTATGGAAGGAAGCCCGGGACAGACATAAGGCTTATGAGGAAGAAGGGCGTAAGGAAGAAGAACTCAGAGACGTTCTGGAAGGCCTGGAATCCCGGAAAGCTCAGTTGGGAAAAGAATTGGATTCCATGGCAGGCAGGTGCATCCTGCTCCAGAAGCAGATTCTTTCAGAGCTGGAAGGAATGCAGAATCTTGATAAAAACCTGCTTCTGCATTTGGACAGCGGCAAAAATTATGCCGCCTCCGGTGTACAGGATGAGCTGGTGACAGCAGTGGATTCTGCTGTTTCCACACAGGAATATCTTTTGGAAGAAGCTTCCCGGAGTGAGAAGTCCACACAGGAAGAAATTGAAAAACGGGAACGATTCATAAAAGACAGGAAAGAATTAGAAAACAAGCAGACCCAAAGCCGTCAGGATCTTCAGAAGCTTAAAAATTCTCTTGAAATTCTTGAGAACAGGCAGAACGAGGCCAGGGAGCAGATGCAGTCCAGCCTTGTGAATAAGGATATGACTTGGGCATGGGACAGCGAAACGGTAAACAGTCTGACAGAGAAGGAGCTGCGGCAAAGGGCTGTGAGTGCAGAGGAACAACTGCAGGAAGAACTTAATAAAATTCAGGTTTTGATTCATATGAACCAGCAGAGTCTGGATAGAAAATCACAGTTAGAAGAAGAAATCCCCAGACAGGAAAAACTCATAACGGATTTAGAGAAAGAAGTGAGGCAGTGTGAACTTCTTCAGACTCGTCTGAACACAGAGAAAGAGAAAATAGAGGAGCAGATCAGAGAGGCAGAGAAGCTTCTGGAAGGCAGAAGCAAGGAAGAAACCAAGGCGCAGGTTCAACTGTACGGTGAGCAGAAGCAGAAACTGGAGCAGGATTTAAAACTGGCAGAACAGGCATATCAGGAATGCCGTACAGAGGAAACCGCCCTAACGTCAGCAATCCGCACGCTTCAATGCCAGGTGGAAGAAGCCGGAGAGTCAGAGGAAGAGGAGATTGCTGCAAGGAAGGCAGAATGGTCCGGGTTAAAAGAAGAAATCACCCAAAAGCGGGATGAAAAATATACTTCCTATAAAAAGAACAGCGAAATATATGAATCTGTCAGCGGGAAACAGGATGATATGGTTGAAGTGGAGAAGGAATATGTCTGGGTGAAAGCCCTGTCCGATACAGCCGGAGGAGCGCTCAGCGGAAAACGTAAAATTGAGCTTGAGACATATATTCAGATGACCTATTTCGACAGGATCCTGCGAAGAGCTAATCTGCGCCTCATGACCATGAGCAGCGGTCAATATGAATTGAAACGTCAGCAGGACGGAGAAAACAAAAAAGAAAAAGCCGGCCTGGAATTGAATGTCGTAGACCACTACAACGGTACAGAGCGAAGCGTCAAGACCTTGTCAGGAGGGGAATCCTTCCAGGCATCCCTTTCCCTGGCACTGGGCCTGTCAGACGAAATACAATCCTATGCAGGCGGAATACGGCTGGATACCATGTTTGTGGATGAAGGCTTCGGCGCCCTGGATGAGGATGCCCTGAATCAAGCTATAAAAGCATTGGGCAGCCTGACTGAGGGAAACAGGATGGTGGGTATCATTTCACATGTGTCAGAATTGAAAGAACGGATAGAGAAGAAGATTATTGTGACTAAGAGCAGAGGGAAAGATGGGGTTGGAAGCAGTGTGAAGGTTGTGGGAGTTTAGAGTGACGCTTTCGCGGAAGACTGCGGCTGGGGCGTGCCGGGAGAGAATGGCCGGCGGTGCGTTCGTTTCCCATGGAAGTACTAAGCGGCTGAGGCAGCCTGCTTTGTCGGAGCGGTCGCCAACTCGTAAAATTCTCTGATGAGAATTTTACTCAAACAGGGTTCCCTTGATTTTGTGCCTGATGCACAAAATCACCTCGGCACAGGCTGCCTCACCCGCTAAGTACTTCCGAATGCTTACTCAAGTACCTCCGGCCATTCTCTCCCACCACACCCCAGCCGCAGCCTTCCCCGAAAGCTGGCGTTTCAGGGCGGGGGGGGGGGAATATCAGTTAAGTGGATACATTGGATTCAGGCACCAGGAAATTGTTCAAGTACAGTCGATATTATTGTGGAAAAGATTCAGATTAATTCAGAAGCTGGAAATGCAGGTGTTCTGCAAAGAGTTGGAAACAGCAGGAATGGAAAGTGGAAAATTACAGACAGAAAGAAAAGATGGCTTCGGCCATCTTTTTTGTCGGGATGAATTTTGTTTTCACACCCTTTTACGTACATTTAACATAACCGCGGTTTTGCATTTAACTTTTTCTCTCTATAATTAGGCTTGCAAATGAGGCAAAAAACAATTTATTTATAAAAGAGGAGAAAATTATTATGAAGAAAAAAATCGTTAGTATGTTAACAGCAGCTATGATCGGAACCACTGTTTTTGCAAGCGTAGTTAGTGCAGCGCCCAGCGGTGCCATTGCTGTAGTATCCCGTGAGGATGGTTCCGGCACAAGAGGGGCTTTTGTGGAGTTGTTTGGCATTGAGGAAGAGCAGGACGGCGAGAAAGTGGATATGACCACTATGGAAGCCAGCATCACAAACAGCACTTCAGTTATGATGACAACAGTTGCAGGTGATGAGAATGCTATAGGATATATTTCTTTAGGTTCCCTGAACGATACAGTAAAGGCAGTTAAAATCGACGGCGCAGAGGCATCGGCAGAAAACGTTGCTGACGACACTTATAAGGTTTCACGTCCGTTTAACATTGTGACCGGCGAGGAAGTGAGTGAAGGCGCACAGGACTTTATCAACTACATTATGAGCGCTGAAGGACAGCAGATCATTGAGGACAACGGATACATAAAAGAAGATACAGAAGCAGCAGCCTATGAGTCAGCCAGCCCTTCCGGAAAGATTGTTGTAGCAGGTTCTTCTTCTGTGGCACCTGTTATGGAGAAGCTGAAAGAGGCTTATGAAGCACTGAATGCAGATGTAACTGTTGAAGTACAGCAGAGTGATTCTACCACTGGCGTAAATTCAGCAGCAGAAGGAATCTGTGATATCGGTATGGCATCCCGTGAACTGAAGGAGGAAGAGACTGAGAAAGGACTTGCAGCTCAGGTTATCGCAAGAGACGGTATTGCGGTTATCGTGAATAACGCTAATGACCTGGAAGAACTGAGCAGTGAGCAGGTGAAGGCTGTATTTACAGGCGAGACAACAGAATGGGAAGACCTGGCAAAATAATCCGGGTGTTCCCGGGACGTAACAGTCAAGGCAGGCCCGGACTGTTACGCATCCAACCGATCCACTGACTAGACCTTAGAAAGACAGGTATGTTTATGAATCACATAAAAGAAAAAGGCATGAAATGCATCTTTATGATTGCGGCATGTACCTCTGTGCTGGCAGTATTTCTGATCTGTGTCTTCCTTTTCGCAAGCGGAGTGCCTGCAATGGGAAAAATCGGGCCTATAGAATTTCTGTTCGGTGAGGTATGGAGGCCGTCCAATGATAAATTTGGAATCCTACCTATGATCGTTGCAAGTATTTATGTGACAGGCGGAGCTATCTTATTCGGTGTACCTATTGCACTTTTTACTTCTGTATTCATGGCACGCTACTGTCCGAAAAAAATATATAAACCTTTAAAAGCAGGCATTGAACTGATGGCAGGGGTTCCGTCTATTGTATACGGATTCTTTGGGCTGATCCTTCTTGTTCCTTTGATCAGAGATACCTTCGGAGGAAGGGGAAGCAGTATGCTGGCGGCCTCTCTGCTTTTGGGGATGATGATTCTGCCCACCATTATCGGTGTGACGGAATCGGCGATCAGAAGTGTTCCGGAAAGCTACTATGAAGGGTCCCTTGCTCTGGGAGCCACAAAAGAGAGAAGTATCTTTTTTGTGGTACTTCCGGCGGCAAAATCAGGAATTCTTGCGGGAGTTGTCCTTGGTATCGGACGGGCGATCGGAGAAACCATGGCAGTGGTCATGGTGGCAGGAAACCAGCCCAGAATGCCTGTGGGTATCCTGGAAGGTGTACGTACTATGACGGCTAACATTGTTACAGAGATGGGATATGCATCAGGACTTCACAGGGAAGCTCTCATAGCTACGGCAGTGGTTTTGTTCGTCTTTATACTGATAATCAACTTAAGTCTTTCTTTGCTGAACAGGAGGGCGGAAAATGCAAATTGATACAACTGCGGAGGCAGATATGATGACGGAACCGAAAAAAAGAAATGCTTCTTCTGTCCTCACCCGTCTGAAATCCTATGTGAACCATCCGGGGTCAGGGATCCTGGCACTTTTAACAGGCCTTGCGGCCCTGGCCACCTTTGCACTGCTGTTTTTTCTGATCGGCTATATTCTTGTAAAGGGAGTTCCTTACCTCACAGCAGATTTATTCAGTCTGGAATATACATCGGAAAATGTGTCTCTTGTTCCTTCTCTTATCAATACACTTACCATGACTGTGGTGTCTCTGCTCATAGCGGCTCCTCTGGGAATATTTGCGGCGATCTATCTGGTTGAATACGCAAAAAAAGGAAGCAGACTGGTAAACATGATCCGCATTACAGCAGAGACGCTTTCCGGTATTCCATCCATTGTATACGGTCTGTTTGGTATGTTGTTTTTCGTCACAACACTGAAGTGGGGGATGTCCCTTTTATCGGGAGCATTTACTATGGTGATCATGGTGCTGCCCCTGATCATGCGGACTTCAGAAGAGGCTTTGAAGTCAGTTCCGGATTCTTACAGAGAGGCAAGCTTCGGTCTTGGAGCAGGCAAGCTTCGTACCATTTTTTCCATTGTTCTGCCTTCGGCTGTACCGGGGATCCTGGCAGGTGTAATACTGGCCATCGGGCGTGTCATCGGAGAAACAGCAGCCCTGATCTACACGGCAGGTACTGTGGCTGCAGTGCCTGACAGCCTTATGGGTTCCGGGCGTACCCTGGCTCTGCATATGTATGTGCTTTCCAGCGAGGGACTTCACATGAACCAGGCTTCAGCAACAGCGGTAGTCATCCTGGCATTTGTTCTGGTCATTAACGCCCTGTCCGGAATGGCGGCAAAAAGAATTGCGAAAGGGTAAGAGAATATGAGTGAAACCACAAAAATAAAGGTTGGGGATATGAACCTGCATTACGGGAGTTTTCATGCCTTGAAAGACATCAGCATGGATATTCCTGAAAAAGAAATCACAGCATTTATCGGACCCAGCGGCTGCGGCAAATCCACGCTTTTAAAGTCTCTGAACAGGATGAATGATTTGGTGGAGGGCTGTGTGATCACAGGAAATGTACAGCTTGACGGAGAGGATATCTATGGAGATATGGATGTGAACCTGCTCCGGAAGAGAGTGGGAATGGTATTCCAGAAGCCGAATCCTTTTCCCATGAGCATTTATGACAATATTGCATATGGTCCCAGAACCCACGGCATCCGTTCCAAAGTAAAACTTGATGAAATTGTAGAGAAATCCCTGCGGGATGCGGCTATCTGGGATGAAGTGAAAGACAGGCTGAAAAAAAGTGCCCTGGGTATATCCGGCGGCCAGCAGCAGCGTTTATGTATTGCACGGGCTTTGGCAGTACAGCCTGAAGTTTTGCTTATGGATGAACCCACCTCAGCCCTGGATCCTATTTCCACCTCCAAGATTGAGGAATTGGCAATTGAATTAAAGAAAGACTACACCATAGTGATGGTGACACATAATATGCAGCAGGCAACACGTATATCAGATAAAACGGCTTTCTTCCTCCTGGGAGAAGTGGTGGAGTTCGGGGATACGGATAAGCTGTTCTCCATGCCCGGAGATAAACGGACTGAAGACTACATTACAGGGAGGTTCGGCTGATATGACCACACGTTTTGAAAGACAGCTGGAAGAGCTTCATGTCCAGCTTATTACCATGGGAAGTCTTTGCGAGAAGGCGATTTCCCTCTCTGCAAAGGCAATACAGGGAGAAGAGAACACCCGGCAGATCTGTGAGACAGAAAAGGAAATCGACAACAAGGAGAGGGAGATAGAAACTCTTTGTATGCGGCTTCTTCTCCATCAGCAGCCGGTGGCCAGAGACTTAAGGGAAATTTCGGCAGCCCTTAAAATGATTTCTGATATGGAGCGTATCGGGGATCAGGCAGCAGACATTGCAGACCTGGCACAATATATTGACCCGAAAACTGTGCATATACCGGAGAAAATCGGCAAAATGGCAGAGGACACAGTGAAGATGGTAACAGAAAGTATCGATGCCTTTGTGAAGGCAGATCTGATGCTGTGCAGAAAGGTTATCGATGATGACGATCTTGTAGACGACGCATTCAATGAAGTCAAAGAAAAACTGGCAGAGCTTATTTACGGAGGCAGCCTGGATGCAAAAGCCGGACTGGACCTGCTTATGACTGCCAAGTATTTCGAAAGAATCGGGGACCATGCAGTAAATATTGCAGAATGGGTGGAGTTTTCCATTACAGGAGAGCATAAAAGTATATAAAAAGCAGCTGCGTAATATCAATGTCACAGGCTCTCTGCCTTGATATTGGATTACTGCAGCCGCTTTTTTGATACTGGACTATGATAAACATCTGCAGATTATTGGCGTGATCTGTGACCTAATATAACTTCATGATCCAATCCCAGTCGCCATTGCATCTGTGCCGCTCATACATTATTTCGTTAATGTTTTCATCATCAAAAACCCTTAATAAATCCATGAAATCGTCAACAATGTTATATTCTGAAAGCTTTTCTCTTTCAATCCAAAGCATCTCTCCCTCATCAGAAGAAACCACTTCCCCTTCAAATTCATTGGTTTTAAAAAGTAACACAATGTACCGTTCGTCATTTTCAGTCTGGAATTGTTTTACACCGCAAATTTTGGGATTATGAATGACCAGCCCTGTTTCCTCCAGCATTTCCCGCTTGATTCCCTGTACAAAAGACTCTTCCTTTTCAATATGTCCCCCGGGAAAGGTGATCCCCTGCCAGTCCTCTTTAACTCTGTCCTGCAGCAACAGCAGGTTGTCTTTGTAAATCATACAAAGAGCAGTGACGATAGCATTCTCACTTCGTGACATGGTAATACCTCCGTTCTCATTGTCATGTGTGGTACATCTGATTTTACTACAGTGCGCTATATTTGTCGATTTATGTTTTTTGGCTGCTGCTTACAATCTGACAGAGAAAATAAGTGGATTTTTACTGAGATGATTTACAAAGTGTATAAAACGTTTAATTTAAATAGAATAACAATAAAATGCATAAAAAATAAATATAATTATTATATATAATGACGAAAATGTCAAAATATGTTTACATAGCTTTTATTGTGTGATAGTATAAACCCATAAAAAGATAAAACGATTAAGTATATGTTGCAGAAAAGCTTTTCAAAAGAAGGAATATTACTGCAGCTTCTTTTATAACCAAAGGTTAAACGATTAATTAAAAATCGGGCAAGATTTGTTTTATTTGCAGAACTGCAGTGCAGAAAATTTACTTCTGGAGGATACTATGGGAAGGAAACTAAAACAGTTAAAATTAAAAAATATCCAAATAACAGATAAGTTATTTGGTGAGTATGTGAGAAAAGTAAGCGAGAAAATCATTCCCCACCAGTGGAAAATATTGAGTGATAAGCTGGAGGGTGCAGATCCCACCTATTGCATCCATAATTTCCGCATTGCCGCCGGAGAAGTAAAAGGAGAACGTAAGGGCGTGGTTTTCCAGGATACGGATTTGTATAAGTGGCTTGAATCGGTGGCCTATTGTCTGGATGGAGGCCAGGGGAAAGTATATGAAGACCTGGCGGATGAGATGATCGGACTTATAGGGAAAGCCCAGGAAGAGGACGGTTATTTAAATACATATTACACAGTGAACGCGCCGGAGGAGAAATGGAGTAATCTGGTGGAAGGCCATGAGTTGTATACCTCGGGCCATATGATCGAAGCGGCAGTGGCCTATTATGAGGCTACAGGCAAGGATAAGCTTCTCAATATTGCCAGGAAAAATGCTGATTTGATCTGCCGGGTTTTTGGGGAAAAGGAAGGACAGATCCACGGATACCCGGGACACCAGGAAATAGAGCTGGCGTTAGTAAAATTGTACCGGGTGACAGGAGAACAGGAATATCTAAACACAGCACTGTATTTTATCCGGGAAAGAGGAAAAGAACCTAATTATTTTCTGGAGGAGATTAAAAAACGGTCCGGGTTCCAATTTTTCCCTGAATTTGACGATTATGATCTGGAATATTCCCAGGCCCACAAACCGCCTGTCGATCAGGAAACGGCAGACGGCCATGCAGTACGTGCCATGTACATGTGTGCTGCCATGGCGGATCTGGCAGAGGAACTGGGGGATGAGGAACTCCTTGAGGCCTGCAGAAAAATCTGGAATAATCTTACAGAGGCCAGGATGTATATCACCGGAGGAATCGGCTCCAGCGGTTTCCGTGAAAGATTTACCACAGATTATGATCTGCCCAACAGTACCAACTACTCTGAGACCTGCGCATCCATCGGCTTGATGATGTTCGGGCAGAGGATGGCATCGGCTGCAGGGGATGCGGGTTATTACGATGTGGTGGAACGAGCCTTGTATAATACAGTCCTGGCAGGCATTAATATTGAAGGAGACAGATATTTTTATGTAAACCCTCTTTCAGTGGTTCCGGAGTTCTGTACCCGCCACACTTACATGCAGCATGTGAAGCCGGTACGCCAGAAGTGGTTCAGCGTTGCCTGCTGTCCGCCTAATGTGGCAAGAACGCTGGCATCCTTGGGACAGTACATATACGCTCAGGATGAGGATGCAGTTTATATCCATCAGTTTATCTCCTCAAAAGCATCTGCACATATGGCGGCAGGTGCGATAAACATAGAGATGGATTCTGAACTTTTGCAGACAGGCTGTGTGACACTTAAGATACAGGCGTCAGGCAGGGGCAAAATCAGGATCCGTATCCCCGGATACGCAAAAGACTGGAAGTGCCGGAAGGATCAGGAAGTGTTGGAACAACAGGTATCCAGGGGCTATCTGACAGTGGAGCTTGAACCAGGGAGCAGCCTTATAGAGCTGGATTTCGGAGTGAAACCTATGTGGATGGCAGCCGCAAACCAGGTGAGGGAGGATGCAGGTAAAACAGCCCTTGTAAAAGGCCCTCTTGTGTACTGCCTGGAAGAAGCCGACAACGGAAATCTTTTGTCCCAGATTTATGTGGAGGAGAACACAGAGGTCACAGAAGGGAAGCCTATAGAAGAGCTGCCAGGGGATGTGCCTTCGCTGATTTATCCCGGTATGCGGATAAAAAATAAAGAAACCGGAAATTGTCTGTACAGTCCTCTTGAGACAGAGAAAGAACCAGTGATGTTAAAAGCAGTTCCCTATTGCATGTGGAACAACCGCGGCGAGGGCGAGATGCTGGTCTGGCAGAAAGTGAAGGCGTGATGAAACTTTAGTGTATACAACGGTGTTAACCAGCCGTTATAATAAAAAAAGTAAAGGAGAAGGATTATGAAGAAAAAACAAGTTTTAACACTGGCATTAGCAGGAGCAATGATGTGTTCTGCAGCAGTTACGGTACATGCGGAAGGCGGAGAAAAAGTGAAGATCACTTACGCTCAGTGGGGGAATGAGGTAGAGACAGCAGCCACACAGGAGGTAGCTGATAAGTTCAACAGTGAGCAGGACAGGATTGAGGTTGAGGTGGTTAAGATTGACCATGACACTTATGTGACTAAGCTGAATGCTATGGCTACCGCAGGTGAGCTTCCGGATACCGGGATCATGAGCGAGGCAGGCGTACTGAAGTTTGCCGAGAACGGTCTGCTGGCAGATATCAGCGATATGTACGGTGAGAACGATGCAAAGCCTTTGGACTATCTTACCTTCCGCTACGAGGGTACACCAGTGGCTTACTCAGCAGCAAACGAGGTACTGAATCTTTGGTATAACAACGATCTTCTTAAAGAAGTATGTGAAAAACAGGGACTCGACCCTGCCGAAGTTACCCCGCCTGCAAGTGCAGATGCTGCCTGGGATTGGGATACTTTTGTTGAGACAGCACAGAAGCTCACCCTTGACGTCAATGGCAAAAATGCCCTTGACCCGGAATTTGATGCCAATAATGTTGATATATACGGATGTACCATCAATACACTTCCCTGGCAGCTTGAGGTATGGGCACTGTCAAACGGCGGCGGATACTTCAGCCAGGACGGAAGTGAGTGTACGATTAATTCAGAAGCTACAGTAGATGCTCTTCAGAAAATTGCTGATCTGTCTAACGTATATCACTGTGCACCTCCTGTAAGTACAGCAGCAAACGCGCTGGAGTCCTCCCTTGGCAGCAAGAAGGTTGTCATGGCAACAGACGGTGCATGGAATGTGGGAACCTTCCTTGGACCAAACGCAGACTTTGAATATGGCGTAGGCGTTCTTCCTTATATGAAAGAAAAAGTTACGATCTGTACCGGCGGACCCAACGTTGTGTTCTCAACAACAGAACATCCGGAAGAAGCAATGGAATGGCTGAAATGGTACTATCAGGAAGAGAATTCCTGGGCATTGATCGAGGCAGGCACCTGGATGCCGATCCTGGATTCCTGGTACACAGATGCTGAGAAGACAGACAAGTGGATCAGCAATCCTAATTACCCGGACAAAGATATGTACAAGAGTGCCGTTGTGGATTATGCAAAAGATAATGCTATCTCTACTGCATGGTATTATGTGAATGGAACAGAAGAATTTAATGCAACCCTTGACACTGTGTTCTCAGGCGTATGGGCCGGTGACCAGACCATGCAGGAAGCAATTGAAGAGAACCTGGATGAGCTGAATGAGATTTTTGAAGAGAATAATATGTAACAGGCAATTTATTGGGTGGCGCGCATGACTATGCGTGTCACCCTCATAATTAAAGGGGTGCTGGTATTATGGGAAAAATAAAGACAAAAACAGTCATTAAGTCAAAAGCTGGGAAAAAAGAGGAGAGGACAGCTTATTTGTGTCTCATTCCGGCATTTCTTGGCGTCACGTTTATCAGTTATCTGCCTACCTTGGCAGTATTTGTACTCAGTCTGTTCGACTGGAATGGCCTCACAACTCCGGAATTTATAGGATTTTCCAATTTTACACGTATTTTTACCAGAGATATTTATCTGGCAGACTCGGTAAAAGCTACTATTTTTTACGCATTTCTTGCTGTGGTAGGGGCTGTGCTTTACTCCTTATTCATAGCCTTATTATTGAATATGAATATTAAAGGACGTACCTTGTTCCGCTCTATATTTTTTATTCCTTACCTGCTTCCTGCCATCGGTGTGTTTAAAGGATGGCAATGGCTGTATGAGTCGAACTTCGGCCTTTTTAACTTTATAATGAGGATGCTGGGACTTCCGCCCCAGAGATTTCTGGACAGTGCAAGTCAGGTAATACCCAGTCTTGTGATGATCGCGGTGTGGACCAGCGGAAACCTGATCGTCATTTTCCTTGCAGGACTTCAGAATGTGCCCCGGGTTTATACAGAGGCTGCGAAAATTGACGGGGCAAACGCATGGCAGCGATTCTGGAATGTAACGGTTCCGAGTATTTCACCTGTTATTTTCTACAATGTACTGACAGCGCTTATTACGCATCTGCAGGTTATCAACCCGGCATTGGCGCTTACCAACGGCGGGCCAAGCAAGAAGTCCATGTTTATGTCCTATGTAATTTATCTGTATGGCTTCAGAAAAAATAAGCTTGGATATGCTGCAGCGTATTCTGTAGTATTTTTCGTGCTGGTTGGTATCTTTACCGTTATTTTGTTTAAGACACAGAAATCACAGATTTTCGGAGAGGGGGAATAGGAATGCTGAGCAAAAAGAAAGAAAATATGCTCAATTGGCTGGTCACGCTGATCGTGCTGGTGTTTGCATTGCTGGTGCTTCTGCCTATCTGGTGGATATTCCGCTCATCTCTTATGAGTGTGGGGGCATTAAACGAATACCCGCCCTCATTTATTCCTCATGAATGGCTGTGGGCCAATTATTCCAAAGCACTGGAAACCTTTGATTACTGGCTGTATTTTAAGAACACCTTCTCCATCATTATTCCGGCTGTGACATTCGGTACTGTGACTGCGATCTTCTGCGGTTATGCATTTGCCAGACTGCGGTTCCGGGGCAAGAAATTATTTTTTAATATCTGTGTAAGCACGATCCTTCTTCCTGGTATGGTTACTTTGATCCCCTTATATGTGTTCTGGACAAAGGGACTTGGACTTGGAGATACATACTGGCCGCTGATCCTTCCGTTTCTTACCGGTGGCGGATTCTTTAATATTTTTCTGATACGACAGTTTTTAATGACTATTCCTATGGAGATGGATGAGGCGGCTTCCATTGACGGGGCCGGCAGGATGAGGATATTATGGACGATCCTGGTGCCTTCTATCAAGCCGGCAGTGGTAGTGGTGGCCATGATGTTGTTTATTCAGATATGGAATGACCTTCTTCAGCAGATCATTTACATCAATAGTATGGATAAATTCACCTTTGCCATTGCTTTGACTAATTTCACAGGCTCCTTCGGCACTAACTGGCCTGTGGCGCTGGCGGCCACATTTATGACTATTCTTCCCGGTATTGTGATTTATATATTGGGACAGAAGAGTTTTGTGGAAGGTATTGTTCTGACAGGAATGAAGAATTGACAAAAGGAAAATTGGAAGGATAATATTTATGAATATCACAGAGCGATTTAATAACTGGTATCAGGGAAATAATGATTATGAAAAAGAGCCGCCCAGGACAGGTATCCGCCGGATCGGATATCTTGCCTGGAATTTTACAGGAAAGCTTGTTGCTGTAAATCTGCTTTTTCTGCTGTGCTGTATCCCTGTGGTGACTATTCCTGCGGCTGTATCCTCTCTGAATTTTTATCTCGGAAAGATGTTCCGGGATGGATATGGTTATAGCATATCGGATTTTTGGAAGGAATTCAGAAGGGGACTATGGAAGCATATTCTGCCTGGGATCATGATTTTCGGAATGGGATTTTATGCTTATTATCTTATGAGCCTTGCAGGAAATTTTGCAGGAAGTGCTTTTAAGGATATTATTTTTGGAATAGGAACCGGCGTTCTGGTCATAGATATTGTTCTTGGCTCTTACTATTTTGTTCTCTCTTCCATGCTGGAACTTCCGGTCAGGCATCTTTTAAAAAACACACTTATCCTTATGGTTCTTGAGTGGAAACGAAGCTTTCTTCTTGGTGTGGAAACCATTCTGTTTCTGGTCATGGTCCTGGCATTTATGCCGTACTCGGTCATTGCCCTGATACTGGGCTTTTCCATACAGCAGCTGGCCGTATATGCTGTTGTAGGGCCGTGTGTCATAAATAGAATTGTAAAGCCTTATGAAAAAACATGTTCCTGTTGAAACCACCCTGCAGGTTCGGGTATCCTCTGCATCTGTTTCTGCCGTAATTTCATAAGTCCTGCGGGAATTCTCTATTGTTGCCGGGAAAAAAGCATGATAAACTATTCTTAAACAGTTTGGATAAGGGCAGGACAGCCTTTGAGAAAAAGGAGTGCGATTGTGATTACCATAAAAGAGATTGCGAAAATTTGTGAGGTGTCTGTGGCCACAGTTTCCAATATCATCAATGATAAGGGCGGCGTAAGTGATGAGACAAGAGCCAGGGTGATGAAGGTGATTCAGGAGATGAATTATACCCCCAATTCTGTGGCTAAAAACCTGAAGACAAAGAACAGCCGCAGTATTGGTGTTATAGCAGAGGATATGACAGTCTTTGCTCTTCCTGATATTATCGACGGCATTACAGAGTATTGTGAGAAAGAAGATTATCAGATCCTGCTGGTGAATCTTCGTTTGTATAAAAAGTTTGAGGATACTTATTATAGGGATAACAGCTATAAGGCCATCGTCCATAAGGAGATCAGGAAGCTTCTTTCCAAGCAGGTGGAAGGAATCATATATGTTGCAGCCCATGAGCGCCTTATCAATGTAATTCCTGAGGGAATGGCGATCCCCACAGTAGTTGCATACGGATTTACAAACAGGCCGGAGATACCGTCCGTTGTGGTAGCGGATACAAAAGGGGCAATGCAGCTTGTTACTTACCTTATCTCACGGGGACACAGAAAGATTGGCGTTATTGCAGGAAAGAAAGACAGTCTCCACACTCAGTCCAGGCTTGAGGGGTATCAGAGAGCTTTGTTTGAAGGCGGTATTCTGTATGATCCTAATCTGGTGGTATACGGAGAGTGGGACCGTGCCAGCGGCTACCGCAATACGGATGTACTTGTGGAAAAAAATGTAACGGCAATTTTCTGTATGAATGATTTCATGGCAGGCGGTGCCTACGACCGGCTGGACGAGCTGGGATATAAGATTGGAAAAGACATGGCTGTGGCGGGATTTGACAACAGGGAGATGGCAGAATTTGAGAAGCCTCCCCTTACCACAATGGGGCTTCCCCTTCACGATATGGGCTATTGTGCCAGCGAGTTGATCATTAAGCTGGTGGAAAATGAGAAAATGGATACAGGAAACGGTATTTATTATGTGGACTGTAATTTTTTTGACCGGGAATCAGTGAACCAGGTGGAAAACAATAAAACTCACAGGAGTGCGGAAAAGGATGAAAACAGTTAAAATGACGGTGGACAAGGCGTTCGTAGTGGCGCCTGTGGACGAAAGGATATATGGTTCTTTTATTGAGCACCTGGGAAGGGCTGTGTACGGCGGAATCTGTCAGCCTGACCATGAAAGTGCAGACAGCGACGGTTTCCGCCGGGATGTAATGGAGCTTGTAAAAGAACTGAATGTACCGGTGATCCGTTATCCGGGTGGCAATTTTGTGTCCAATTTTTTCTGGGAAGACAGTGTGGGCCCGCTTTCAGAGAGGAAAGCCAGACTTGACCTTGCATGGAGAAGCCTGGAACCAAATACTTTCGGTCTGGGAGAGTTTGCAAAATGGACGGAGAAGGTAAACACAGAGATCATGATGGCAGTGAACCTGGGCACAAGAGGCATTGCCGATGCCTGTAACCTTCTGGAATACTGCAATCATCCTTCAGGGACGAAATACAGTGATCTAAGGAGAAAGCACGGGATAGAGAACCCTTACAATATTAAGCTGTGGTGCCTGGGCAATGAGATGGACGGGGAATGGCAGATAGGCAGAAAGACCATGGAGGAATACGGAAGACTTTCAGAGGAGACGGCAAAGGCTATGAAGCTTATGGATCCCTCCATCGAACTTGTCTCCTGCGGCAGTTCATTTAAAGATATGCCCACATTCCCCCAGTGGGAGGCCGAAACTCTGGAGCATAATTACGACTATGTGGATTATATTTCCCTTCATCAGTATTATGGAAATGCTGCCGGGGACAGCCGGGATTATCTGGCACAGTCAGATGATATGGAAGAGTTTATCCATACAGTTGTGTCTGTGTGTGATTTCGTGAAAGCCAAGAAAAGAAGCAGAAAAACCATAAATCTCAGCTTTGATGAATGGAACGTATGGTTCCATTCCAAGCAGGAGGAAGAAGACATTACAAAAAATCGTCCATGGCAGACTGCGCCTGCACTTCTGGAAGACCATTACACTTTTGAGGATGCACTGATGGTGGGGCTTATGATGATCACCCTGCTGAAAAATGCAGACCGGGTGAAGATTGCCTGTCTTGCCCAGCTTGTCAACGTAATTGCACCGATCATGACCGATGAAAAGGGCGGTGCATGGCGGCAGACCATTTATTACCCCTTCCTTCACGCCTCCAGGTACGGCAGAGGAAAAGTGCTTCAGACAGTGTGCATCTCCCCGGTACACGAAACCTCGGGCCACGGGGCAGTGACAGATATTGTGAGTGTGGCAGTTTACTCAGAAGAAAAAGAAGAGCTTACAGTATTTGCGGTAAACAGAAATCTGGATGAGAATCATTCTCTGGAAATTGATATCAGAAGCTTTGAAGGTTACGGGATCATTGAGAAAATCCAGATGACCTCTGAAGATCTGACGGCGGAGAACACTTTAACTGAGGAGAGGGTGAAACCATATATCTCAAAGGATATAAAGGCTGACAGCGGAAAGGTTGAGACTATCCTTGAAAAAGCGTCCTGGAATGTGATCCGGTTAGGAAAAAAGCAGTAAGAAGATAAAAGGACATCCTTGTGCGTGATGTCCTTTTTTAATATCATAAAATATAAGAGCAAGATGTTCTGAACAGAGATGATCAAATTCCGATCATATAAATACCATCCTGGGAATGGGCTTAATGTATGAAAAAAATGTCGAAACACATGCTGTTTCTATGGTATGATATTTAGAAAAGGATCACATAGATCATGTTTAGAAAGGATAGATCCAATGACTCATTCTAACAGCCAGGAACATACCATCTACAGAGATTTGAGAGCACAGATACAGATGGGATTTTTCGATTATGGAGAGCCGTTCCCAACCCTGATGGAGATTGCGCGGCAATATGGTGTGTCCTACTGCCCGGCACAGCGTGCTCTTAAGATGCTTGAAAAGAGCGGATTTGTGAAGATATATCACAAGAAAGCAACGGTGATCACAAGAAAACCATATACGGATTATCTTCAATCCACGGCCTTCAGGGAAAGAATTGATGCGCTGGCAGATATGAATAAAACTATGGAGCTGATTTCCCCTTCAGCCTGTTTTTTCAGTCTTTCACACCTTGATAAGGGATTTTTCCAAAACTCAGAATATGAATGGAAGGGCAATACTGTCAAACAGCTTTACAGCTCATACCTTGAGACTATTAAGACTCTTGGAAACCAGATGCTGTTAAGCTTTTACTATGATATTATTTCTTTTGCGGACAGTGCCTTCTTAGATATTTTATATGCGCTCCTAGGAGAGAGGGAGACCGAATTATTTATGCAGAATATTCTCGCTGAATTCCGGCAGTGCGCGGCGGATTACCAAAGTGGCCATATTGATTCCGCCCAACAGCATCTGGGTGTTCTCAGTGAAAGATTTCACGGGAAGATTGGGGAATATTTCAGGAATACAGATTTACATTCAGGGGAGGGTTCGGGAGTCTCTTTTACATGGGAACCGAGCAAGGGAAGAAACCGGTATTTCGATATGATCGCGACGGACATTATCTGTAAGATCAATCAGGGACGTTACCAATTGGGGGGATTTCTGCCTTCGTATGAGAAACTGTCTTTCATTTATCATGTATCAGTGAGTACCATCCGGCGTACAGTAAGTATATTGAACAAACTTGGGATTCTGCAGACCATCAACGGCAAAGGTAGCCAGGTGGTTTCCAACGGCGGACCCCAGCTGCTTCAGAAGTTCAGTGAGTTTACCTTGGACGCCAATCTCATCAGCTTTTTAGAGAGTATGCAGGTGCTGGATGCTTTCAGCGGTCCTGTCATCAAATATACATTTCCATACTTTGCCGGGGATGACTTAAATCATATCTGTAAGGGGGCACGCCAGAAAGACCATAAGAAAGCCTTGGAAACTGTACTCAGCAATACTTTGCAGGTGATAGTAAACCAATGCCCTTTAAACACAGTAAAAGAAATATACAGCAAAATCACCCTGCAAATGTTAAACGGCAGTATACTGCGTTTTGTCAAAACAGAATCCAGGCAAATTCCCGGCTGGAGAAAAATTGCAGACAGTATCGTCCAAAGCTGTGAAAACAGAAATGCTGCACAGTTTGCTGATTCCTTTCATGATGTGGTACAGGCTGCTTTTATCCTTACAAAGCAGCTGTTATCTGATTCAGGAATAGCGGGGGCCGGGGATCTGGAATAAAGCAATCCGGTCAGAACACGATCTACGGTGTAAGTCTTGCTTTATAGTATAAGGGTGAGATTCCGTAATATTTCTTGAACAATTTGCTGAAATGATAAGCATCATCATATCCCACAGATGCTGCGGCCCATTTGATGGAGCATTCAGGATTTTCATCCAAAAGAGCTTTTGCTTTCTTCATCCGCAGGCTGATGAGAAAGTTTATGGGAGTGTCTCCGGTCTCACTTTTAAACAGCTTGGAAATATAAAAAGAGCTTAAATACATATTTGCTGCTATCTGGTCAAGGGAGATTTTTTCCTGGTAGTGCTCCTCCATATATTTGGTGATCTGCTGTATCACATATTTTTTATTTACGGACTTAAATTCGTATCCGGCGGCTGCCTCCCGTTTTTTCTCATTTGTCTGCGTCTGCATCTGGTAACGCTCCAGAAGACAAAGAACCTGGATGAGATAAGATTTCAGCATGAAATAACGTCCGGCCGCCTGGGAGTCAAGTTCCGCGGCAATGGAATCACACAGTGCAAAAAGACTCTTCTTGTTTTCAGAAGGAAGCTTTGATATGATTTCATAGCCTGGGAAAAGAGGAAAGTGGTTCTTGGGGCAATTATGAAACTCTACATCTGTAAAGGCCAGATAGCACTCTGTCAACGGGCGCCCTGTACTGACAACAGGGATGCTTCTGTGATAAGTGCCGGGATTCAGCACGATGACATTGCCCTCTTCCACAGCATAATCCCGGTCATCTATAATAAAATGCCCCTTCCCTTTCAGGATGATCACTATTTCAATAAAATCGTGACAATGATAGTTCAGCTCTTCTTCGGTCCGGAGCTGGATACAGGAGAAAAGGAACCGGGGATTCAAGTCACTGTAAGTAAAGTCATAAGGAGTTTGACACATATTCATTCTTCTTTCTTAATAAATTATCCTTTGAAAAGTATACAACATAAGACATGGAAAGTACAAGATATTACATTTTACTTTTTCAGAAGAGCCTTATAATGAGGTAGAAACAAAAATAGGTTGTGGAATTTTAAGAAGGATGGTAATGGATATGACAAGAAGTATGACATCAGGAAAACCAGCTAAGTTGATTTTGCTATTTGCGATTCCACTGATAGTAGGTAATATTTTTCAGCAGTTTTATAGTATGGCCGATACCATCATCGTCGGGCGGACCATTGGAGTAAATGCACTTGCGGCAGTAGGCTGCACAGGCAGTATCTCCTTTTTTGTCCTTGGCTTTGTAATGGGCTTTACCTCAGGTCTGGCTATTATTACAGCACAGCGTTTCGGCGCCCAGGATGAGGAAGGGATCAAAACCAGTTTTGCCACAAGCCTTCTTCTGGGGGCTGTAGTATCTGTAATATTGATGGCGGCGGCAGTTTTATGCGCACGTCCCTTCCTTGAGCTTCTGCAGACACCTGCAGAGATCATTGACGATGCTGCGGCATATATCATAGTGATTTTCTGGGGGATACCGGCTTCCCTGCTTTTTAACCTTGCCTCAAATATGATGCGGGCATTGGGAGACAGCAGAACGCCGTTATATTTCCTTATATTTACATGTATTGTAAATATAGCCCTTGATTTTGTGTTTATTCTGAACTTCCACATGGGTGTGGCTGGTGCTGGAGTGGCCACTATTTTGTCCCAGCTTCTGTCAGGGATTTTATGTATGGTGTTCATCATGAAAAAAATGCCCCTTTTATGGGTGACAAAAGAGCACTTCCACGCAGGTAAGGCAGAGATCATGCGCCACCTGAAGATTGCCTGTCCCATGGCATTCCAGATGTCTATTATTGCTATCGGTGCACTTATTCTTCAGTTTGCGCTGAACGGACTGGGGGCAGTATCTGTGGCTGCCTATACAGCGGCGCAGAAGATCGATACCATTGCCACCATGCCTGTTAATTCCATGGGAGCTGCCATGTCCACCTATGCAGCACAGAATTACGGGGCCAATAAGGTTGACAGAATACGTAAAGGAGTTTTTCAGTGTATTCTTATGTCTGTATCCTTCAGCATTGTCATGGGCCTTGTCAATATATTTGCCGGAAGCAGGCTGGCCGCTATTTTCGTGGGCCCGGGGGAAAAGGAAGTACTTTCTCTTGCACGCACATATCTGAGCATCAACGGAACTTTTTATTTCATACTTGCCCTTCTCTTTATCTACCGGTTTACTTTGCAGGGGCTTGGGAAAGGTTTGGTGCCTACCATAGCAGGGGTAATGGAGCTTGTGATGCGTACGGTCAGTGCATTGATACTGGTGAATGCCTTCGGCTTCGCCGGAGCCTGTATGGCAAATCCGCTGGCATGGCTGGGCGCTTTGATCCCGCTGGCAATAGCTTATTATATGATCATGCATAAGCTTCAGGGAAAGCCCGGGAAGGAATTTAAAGCCCGGGGAGTGAAGGTCAGAAGGATCCAGGGAGCACGATGAACCAACGGTCAGCGGCACATTCCTGATTTTAAAGCATAGTTTAATAGAAACGGCCTTTCCGGGAAGGAAAGATTATGGAGATTTATGTTGTACAGCCCAACGATAATGTTGATGGAATAGCCGCTGCCTTCGAAGTTTCCGTTGAAACCGTCATTTATGATAATCAACTTGTTTACCCATACAAGCTGGCTGTGGGGCAGGCTCTATATCTGCCCTCCGGCCCGGAAACTCCGGCAAAAGTGCCGCTTGTTTCCAACGGATACGCATATCCCTATATCAGCCGGTGGGTATTGTCTCAGACACTTCCCTATCTTTCTCTGCTTTCTGTGTTTTCCTATGGCTTTACTTTTGAGGGGGAGCTGCTGTTTCCTGCTCTTGATGACAGTTGGATGATTGATATGGCCCTGGACCAGGGAACCAGTCCCATCCTCACACTTACACCCCTTGGAGCAGACGGACAGTTCAATAATTCTTTGATCAGCTCTGTTGTGAGTAACCCGGAATATACACAGACACTTATCCGGCAGGTGCTGGCTGCGGTGCTTGAAAAAGGCTACACAGGCGTTGACATAGATTTTGAGTTTATTCTTGCCGAAGACAGAGATCTTTTTACAGAGTTTGTAAGACAAATGGCAGACGCTCTTCACAGCATCGGCTGTACACTTTCTGTAGCCCTTGCGCCTAAAACCTCAGCAGACCAGCCGGGACTTCTCTATGAAGGGAAGGATTATCCCGCACTGGGGGAAATTGCAGATTATGTGCTGCTGATGACTTATGAATGGGGTTACAAGTACGGGCCAAACATGGCAGTAGCCCCTCTTAATAAAGTCCGTGAGGTAGTAGAATATGCAGTTTCCGAGATAGATCCCCGGAAAATCCATCTGGGAATTCCAAACTATGGATATGACTGGCCCCTTCCTTTCATACGGGGAGTCACTGTTGCAAGGACTATCGGCAATGTGGAGGCAGTGCAGACCGCTGTCCGTAATCATGCTGTTATCCACTTTGACGAAACTGCACAATCTCCTTATTTCCGTTATACACTGGATGGGACTGAGCACGAGGTGTGGTTTGAGGATGTGAGGAGTCTCCAGGCAAAATTCCGGCTTATTAAAGACTACGGCCTTCAGGGTGCAGGCTACTGGCAGCTTATGCGCTGGTGGAGGGCAAACTGGCTTTTGCTGGAGGACAATTTTATCTTAGTGGACTGAACGGATCACATTCAGCCGCACAGCACCGGAAAGCGGGGCTTGCAGCTTGCCGGAATGAATTTTCAAATGTACTTTAGAATTTGTTCTTCAGTAAAATACCGATTTTTACTGCATTGAGTGCAGCGGCAGATAGAGCCAGCAATGCAGCAGCTTGGACTGTACTGCCAAGGGAGAAGTAATCCCGGCCTGAGAAAATCATGGATAATTCCGATATGGGAGGTATTACCCAGAGAAGGAACCGGGACAAAGGGAATCTCTCCAGGAAAACCATTTTGATCATAGCCAGGACTGCCAGCAGAAACACGGCAATGACGGCATTTTTCCGTCTGCGGATAATCCTGGAGTGAGATAATTCTCCTAAAGAGCTTCCGCAGACTGCACACAGGGTCAAAATAATAAAGCCGAAAAGAAAATCTTTAAAAAGCAGGGGACGGTTAAAAAATTCTCCTCCGTACAGTGTTTCCCGGACCGCCGCAAATATAAGAACTGCAGCGCTGAATAGGGCGCCCACAATACAAAGAAACAAAGTGCGGCTTAAGTAGTATTTTCCTGCACTGCGGACCCTGAGCACCAGTATCTGTTCAGATACGATGTCCTCCACATCGCAGGCTGTTATGCCAATCCATACCATAATAAGAAACAAAAATTGACCGCAGCTTACAAAGCTTTCCACTATTCCGATAGGTCTGGATGAATAAATGCTGTACAGCATGATCATGAAAACCGCCAGCGGCATAACGAACCTGCTTGTTTTCATATATTGCTGCATATGGTATTTAATAAGTCCTTTCATTCTCAGACTCCTTTCCATGCTTTTGAAATAACAGGTCAGGCAGTTCTGAACTGTCATCACGTATCTCTGATTTTATGGGCTTTCCATGTTCCATTACATATAAGGTGTCAGAGATACTCTTTATGAGGTATGGCTCATGGCATGACATAAGGATAGTTACATTTTCTTTTCTCAATTGATTTATTTTTCTGATAAACACCTGTTGGGAATCAGCATCTTGTCCGGACAGCGGCTCGTCCAGAAGCAGGATCTGAGGCGGTTTTAAAAGTGCCTGGATCACACCTATTTTCTGCAGAGTACCCTTTGACAGATTCTTCATGGAAGTGTTCAGCATATCCTCCAGAAAAAAATCCTTGCAGAGTTTCCCGCACCGGTCCTGGATTTCAGAAGGAGAGAGGCCGTCTATTTCGCCCATTATTTTCAGATACCTGCCTGCTGTAAGATTTGTTTTTGGAAATCGTTCCGGTACATAGTGAAACAACAGCCTGCCGTTGTAAATTACTTTTCCTTCCGTAGGATTTACCAAGCCTGCCAGAATCTTAAGGATAGTGCTTTTTCCGCTTCCGTTGTGGCCTGTGAACGCAACAGACTGGTTTTCATATACGGACAGGGTGGCATGGTCTAAGATCAGCCTGCCGTCATATTTTTTTGATATATTTTCTAGTTTGATAAGTTCTTTCATGATTCTCCTCTAATGGGTGATAATTACCTTTCCCATAATTTCGCTGCTTTTTATATAGTGGCCGATAGTGGCTGATTCTGTGAGATTATCATTCAGAACCAGATACTCATCCTTCCCAAGCTCTCTTTCAGAAATGATACAGTGCTCAGGATAATCTGCAGGTGTCTGAACAGCATTACCGTTTATGTATAAAACGCCGTCTTGCAGTTCTGTATGCTCACCCGGCAGTCCGGCTATCCTGGTCAGATAATAAACGCCATCTTTTTCATACACGATGATGTCATTGCGTTTGGGTGCTTGTATTTTATAACTCCATTTATTCAAAACATATTTTTCACCGTCCAGAACAGTAGGTTCCATGCAGCTTCCGGATACAACAGCATACTGAAACATGCTTACAGATACCGCAAAAACCAGAATCAGCAATGCTGCGGTTCCGCAGAGAAATGCAAGGCGTCTCCTCTTTATTTTTTTTGCAATTCTTTCGTATCGTGTCCGCTCTCTTGACTGCTGGTTATGTATATTTTCCGGCATTTCAGCTTCAAAGTTTTCCACGCTGCTCCTTGCTTCGGCCTCTTTTGTCCGTTCCTCTGAAAGACGATTGTAAACCTCCCGGCATGAGGTGCAGTTCTCTGTATGGCTTTTAATAAATGCTTCTGTTTCACTGCTCAATACCCCGTCAAGAAAGAGTGGAAGTAAATCCATTACTGCTGCACAAATATTTTTATCATTCACTAAAATACCCCTCCATTTTCTCCCGGATCATGGTTTTCCCTCTGTGGTATAAAACCTTTGCGGAATTTTCTTTAATCCCCATTATTTCGCTGATCTCCCGGAACGTAAGCTGGAAGAAAAAGCGGTAAATAAGCACATCCCGGTACCTTTCGTTTAGTGTCATTATCTCAGCCAGTACCTTTGAAGAGAACTCTTTTTGCTCGATCATTTCCTCCATAGTAGTGAAGCAAAAGTGCCCGCAGCGCTCACGGTCCAAAGCATTCAGCTCCAGCATAGCGGGATTCTTCCGGAAATATTTGCAGCATACGTTTTTTCCGATGGCACATATCCATGTAAGGATATCCGAATCTCCTCTGTACCGGTGAAGAGAAATGAATACCTGATAAAAGGTCTCCTGCGTAAGCTCATCTGCCAGATCGGCATTGTAATTTGTGAGCTTCAGCAAAAATTTGTAAATGTACTCATTGTATTTCTCATATAAATGTTGAAATTCCTGCATTGGCTCACTCCCTCCTGATATTTAGTACCGCTGTTTCCAAAAAGGTTACAGATTTTCTATAAAAATTTCGGATATTTAATTATATCTGTAGCGTTGGGAATATACAATGGGAGGGTTTGCCAGTTTGTGGAGGACATTAAATAATATGTAGAATTGTGCAGAACATTTTAAAGTGCTATTGCTTTACTTTTTAAGGGAATCTACCTATAATGGAAGTAGAGAGTAGTTAAATAAATAGCTTTGGAGGCATAGAATGGTTATTCAAAAAGTAAGTATTAAAAATTTTAAGGGGATTCATGATGCCTCGATTGAATTTAAACCAGGTTTTAACTTGATCAAGGGAGAAAACGGAAAAGGAAAAACATCTATCCTGGAAGCAATATCAGTTGGATTGGGTGGATTTGTGGCTGGATTTAATGATGTAAATACCAGACATTTTTCAAAAGATGAAATCAGAAAGGAACTTAGTTTAGCCGGGGACGGATCGTGCGATGAGAGGTATATCGTTCCTACGGAGGTTTATCTGGAAGTTTCTTTGAATGGAGAAGAATATAGATGGACGCGTGGAAGAACCAGTGTAAGTGCATCCAGAAGTACAATTCAGCCGCGCAATATCTGCAAAATTGCACAGAATATGTCCATGAGCGAAGAGGCAGAATACCCGGTTATTATTTATGAAGGCGCCGGAAGAGTATGGTCGCAGAAAAGAGAAAGGACAGAGAATATATTAAAAAAAAAATATTCACGTTCAGTTGGTTATATAGATGCTTTGTCGGAGGCATCTAACATTAAGCTATTATTAAATTGGTGTGTGAAAATGGAACAAGTTGCATGGCAGAAAGGTAAAAAAATCACGGAATATGAGGCAGCCAAAAAGGCAGTTTCAGATTTCATGAATTATATTAACGGTTATGGCGACTATAATATTTTCTATGATAAACAGCTTGAAGAATTGATGTATCGGGCAGAAGGCACATTACTGCCCATTTCAAGTTTAAGCGCTGGTTATCAATCATTGATTTGGATGGTGTTCGATATTGCGTATAGAATGGCGGTATTGAATCCTAATAAGAAAGCTGATATTTGCGAAACTAAGGGAATTGTTCTGATTGATGAAATTGACATGCATCTACATCCAAAGTGGCAATGGAACATCATTGATTCTCTTAGAAAAGTATTTCCTCAAGTGCAGTTTATTGCTACTACACATGCCCCTGTTTTGTTTGCTTCAGCGAGGGATGTTTGGATTGTAGATATAGAAAATGAAGAGTACAGTTATAGCTGGTCACATTATGGAATTGATATAAATACAGCATTGGAGGACTATCAGAATACTACACAAATTCCAGTAAATATACAGCAAATGGTGGACAAATTTTATGATGCAATGGATAAAGGTGAATACGAGAACGCCAAGGTGATACTCGATGAAATGGATGTACTCACAGCGCCGGATCATTCAATACTAATCCAGATGCGCACAAGGTATGAGTTTGAAACAATGGGGATAGAGGAATAGAATGATTTATATATGTAAAGGTAAAGAACCAAATACTTTAAAACGTTACAGAAAACAGCCCTATGCTTATTTTGACGGTTGCAATAAAGATGATATCAGACAAAGTCTGCTGGAAGAACAAGGATATTTGTGTGCTTATTGTATGAGGCGGATTGATAAGGAACAAATGAAAATTGAACATTGGTATCCTGAATACCTGTTGTCGGAACAACAGAGACTGGAGTACCATAATATGCTGGGTGTTTGTATTGGACATATAGAAGGTCAAAAGGGGCGGGATGATACTTGTGATTCTCATAAACAAAATACAATTATTACTGTAAATCCCTGTGAACCTAAAATGATATCAGAAATACAGTATAAATCAAAATCTGGTGAGATATATTCGGAAAATCCAGTTATCCAGAAAGATATTAATGAAACTCTGAATTTGAACAGCATAGCACACAGGCTTCCACAAAACAGAAAACACAAATTGAATGCGGTAATTCAGGAATTGTCAAGAAAATTGCCTCAAGGTAAATGGACAAAATCAAGACTGGAAAATATTATAAAATTATACAGTAAACCGGATTCCACCGGAAAAAAGGCTGAATATATTGGAATAGTCCTGTGGTATTTAAATAAAAAAATAGGCTGATCCCACCTATATCCGGAGTGATATGGGAAAGGAAGGAGGTACGTATGAACAAGGAAAAAAGAACAGTATGGACCAACCGGGAGATGATTGTGGTACTTGTACTTCTGGTGGTCTCCCTGGCAGGAAATGTAGCACAGCAGATTTATATCCGGGTACATTTAGAAAACCCAAATCCAGTAGGTACCTATTTGTCTGGCCCTCAGGAAAATCCGGGGGTTGAATATTTCGTGCTGGAGAGTAACGGTGGATACATGATTTATATACAGGGAGAGATTCTGGATGAAGGTAAGTATGTAGAAGAGGGGGAAGGAAAGTATTTGCTCACCAGCAAAAGAACAGACAAAAGTTTTCCCATACTTATAAGCGGAAAGAAAATCTATCAGTTCCAGGATGAAAAGACTATAGCAGTATATGAGAAGTTTCGTGATCTTCCGATTTACATAAATGTTGATAACGGCACCATGGACAATGAGTGATCATATTTAATGCCGCCGCACTGTGAATGGATTTTAATATCTGTTTCTACGGTGCGGCGGCATTATTTATATCCTGGGAAAGTAATTCATTTAATTCTGACCAGAAGGTTATGACTTTCCTAGTACATCGAATATTAAATAATTACTATATTAAACTGATGCCGCGTCGTTCT
>JAUNHC010000101.1 GCA_030524175.1 Eubacteriales bacterium | reverse complement strand
CGCCTAAGTCTTCGTAAGCACTGGATTTTCAGGCGCGCTTCCGCAAGTCTGTCTGAAGAGGTCAGCGCCTCCCCCGGCTCCCATTTGCCCCAACATCATACCATATAATTATATAAGAATTTCTTTCTGCAGGGTAAAGGAATAGATATATTTCTCCTTCACACGCCGTCCTGTCATACGCTCTAATGCCTGAGCATAGTCTTCCAACTGAACATGATAAAGACTCACAAGCTTCTGTTCCTCCCCCGGTCTCACATGATCCGTCTTATAATCCACCAGTACAATGTCTTCTCCTTCAAGGAAATAAGCATCAATGATCCCCTGGATCAGAACAGTCTCCACGCCTTTGAATTCTTCATTGATCTCCTGTGCCTTCCTAGAAATAACAAAAGGCTGTTCCCTGAAAAGCTTCCCTGACATGCCAGCCTTCTCCATCCTTTTCCCAAGAGGGGAGTCCAGAAATCTCTGCAGGTCACTGACACGGATACATTCCGCCTCTGCCTCCTGCATTTTCTTCAGGCTGACCATTTCCTCAATCTGACCGGCTATAGACTCCTCATCAGCCACCCTGTTATAATCCAGGCATTCCATGATTTTGTGGTATGCCGTACCTCGGGCAGCCCCGGTATACTCTTCTTCCTTTTCCTCCACAAATCTTGGAATCAAAGGAACTACATCCGGCTCAAAAAACAAACTCTCTTCCTTATCATATTCCCCCTGATAACTGCGCTTCTTTAACTCCGATACACTCACCTTCACAGGGATATCCTTCAAATATTCATAAGGATATACAAAACAGAACCTTTTCTCCAGTTCCTCACGGACAGAACTGTCATAAACCTTTTCACAGTCCCAGTTCTTCAAGGCTTCTTCCTGAATCTGTGTTCCCGCCTGGCTGAGGATCTCCTCCTCCACCATCTCCCTTGCCGTGACCACATGTACTGAAAACTCTGCCTCGTCCCGGTAGAGCGGATTTCCCGGATGCACCGGAATTCCATAAATTTTATAAAGCTCATCCATACAGCGGTTCCTTGCCAAGGACGGCAGTACATAAGACCAGTAATTCTTAGCTTTCATACGGACTCCTAAAGGAAGTAATTCCTCCCCCTTATCCTGGAACCTTGCCAGGGAAAGCATCTGTTTCTCCAGTTTTCCCACGGTTCCTGTCATGATAAGCTTTTCTTTTGCCCTGGTAAGAGCCACATAAAGCACACGCAGTTCCTCCCCAAGACTCTCTTTTAAAAGCTGCCGCCGGATCATCTGCTTATTCAAGGTTGGTACGATCACTCTCCTGTCCGGCACAATGGCATCTGCCCCAAGTCCCAGTTCAGGATGGATGAGCAGACGGGCATTCATATCCTGAAAGTTAAACTGCTTGCCCATCCCTGCCACAAACACAACAGGAAACTCTAACCCTTTACTTTTATGAATGGTCATGATCTGTACGCATGATTCACCTGCTCCCGACAGGTTTACCTCTCCGTAATCCACTTCATATTTCTGCAGATGTTCAATATACCTGATGAAATTAAACAATCCCCTATAGCTTGTTTTCTCATAATCCATTGCCTTTTCCACCAGCATGGACAGGTTGGCGCTTCTCTGCTCTCCCCCCGGCAAGGCTCTTGCATAATTCCCATATCCGGTTTCTTTGAGCACATGGAGAATGAGTTTATGCACCGGCGTATATACAGAAAGCTCTCTTGCCTTCCAAAGTCCGTCCAGAAAATCCCCCAGTTTCTTCCGCAGTGCAGACCGTCCGTCCTCACTGGGAAAAAGCTCCATCTGCCCGTCCCCCATATAGGCACATACACTTTCATAAAGCTTTCCTGCCGGATATTCTGAGCGGAGCATTGCCATCTCCTGAGCCGTACATCCCACAATAGGAGAACGCAGCACTCCCGCCAAGGGTATATCCTGTAGAGGATTGTCGCAGACTTTAAGGTAATTCAGCACTGTCACCACTTCCAGGGCTGAGAAATATCCTGTCTTGGAGGCAGTATAGGAAGGAATCCCCTGGGAAGAAAGGACTTCACCGAAGGTTTCCGCCCAGCCATAAGCGGTCCGCAGCAAAATAACAATATCTCCGTATTCTATGGGCCGGTACTCTCCTGTGCTCTTATCCAGGATTTTATCTTTTCCTGCCATACTGCGTATTTTATTGGCAATTGCCAGTGCTTCCAATTCTTTGGCAGTCTGGCTTCCCTGTTCCTCCTTTAACTCTTCTCCGTCCTTTTCCACCAAGAGGACTTCCGTCTTCACAAACTCCGGATCCTCCCCTTTTGGAAAAACAGCGCCGGGATACAGAGCAGCAGCCTCATCATAGGCAATGCCCCCTAAATCTTCACCCATTACCTGGCGAAAAATAAAGTTCACACTTTCCAAAACCTGGGGCCGGCTTCTGAAGTTTTTGTGAAGGTCAATGCGCTGCTCTTCACTTTCCTCCAAGGTATAACGCTTATACTTTTCCATAAAAAGCTCCGGCCTGGCAAGACGAAACCTGTAGATGCTCTGCTTCACATCCCCCACCATGAAAATATTCCGCTTATGTTTTACCCAGCCTGACACACAGGTGGTCAGCAGTTCCTGAACCAGGTTGCTGTCCTGATATTCGTCTACAAGGACTTCTTCATACTTTTCAGAAAGTTCTCTTGCAGCCTGGCTCATATGATGCACGTCCCCTTCTTTGGACATAAGGATTTCCAGGGCAAAATGCTCCATATCCGTAAAATCCAGAACATTCTTCTCTCTTTTTTTCACAGCGAACCGCTCCATAAACTCCAGGGTCAGCTCCACCAGGATTTCCACCGGCCCTCTGCAGCACTTCATGGCTTCCAGCATTTCCTCTTCTGTGCTCTGGAAATATCTGGCTCCCATGTCCTTTATCATATCCTTTTCTTCTTCCCGAAGACTTTTCACCTGCTCCTTCTTCCGTTCATCCACCTCCGGCGCTTTTTTTGTGGAAAGGCGGGCAAAGGAAGGCTTTGCAAGCAAGGCTGCTGCCCCGTCATAATCTTCTTTTTCTGCTTTGCCCCAAAGCTCCTCCAAAAAAAGAAGATCACTGTTCAAAGCATCTTCGTAGAGATAAGGTCCTTCCGGCTCCAAACAGATTTTCTTAGCCTCCTCTGCCAGAGCCCGGGCTTCTCTCACTTCATCCTTTACAGTTTCCCATAACAATTTCATCCATTCTGTTTCTTTCATCTCACTTATATCGGATATTTTATAAGTATCTGTACATTTCTCCAGCCATTCCTTTGGATATGGGTCACTCATGGCCGCCGTATATAAGCTGAGGATCAAATCCTTGATCCCTTCATCTGTCTTTCCTGAAGCATAACATTCTACAAACTGTGTGTACTCTGCCTGTTTCCGCCCATAGTAATCCTCGATGAGTTCTTTCAGCACATCTTCCTTTATGAGCTTTAATTCACCCTCATCTGCAGTACGGTAGCCGGGGTCCAGACCTATGAGATGGAAGTAATTTCTTATAATATAAGAGCAAAAACCGTCAATTGTGGTTATCTGCGCTGTATGAATAAGTGTCATCTGTCTTTGGAGATGTTCATTGTCCGGTTCCTCATAGAGAGCCTGCTCCAATGCATTGGAAATACGCTCACGCATCTCACCTGCTGCAGCCCTTGTAAAAGTCATGATCAGCAGCCTGTCAATATCAACAGGATTATCATTATCCATGATCATGCCGATGATCCTCTGCACCAAAACAGCGGTTTTTCCCGAGCCTGCGGCAGCACTTACAAGAATATTCCTGTCCCGCAGGGAAATGACTTTCTTCTGTTCTTCAGTCCATGATACACCCATCTCATTCCACCTCCTTTGCCATTGCTTCCCAAAGTTCATCGTCAGAAAAATTCTTCAGGCGCCGGAATTCATAGCCCGGAAGCTTCTTGTCAAATCCGCAGACAGGGTGATAAGGACAATAGGTACAAGCATCCCTGTTTCCCAGTTCATAGGGCGACACCTGGGCATCCCCCTCAAGGATAGCCTCCCGTATATCTGCTATCTTCTTTTTCACATACTGATTAAGCACAGCAAACTGCTCCCTTGTGGCAACAGAAGATGTTTTGCTGAAGTTTCCATCCTTTTTATAGGACACCGGAACAGACATAAGACTTCTGTCCATCTTGTCTATCATTTCCTTATCTGCCTGCACCAGACCGTTCATCTTCAATTCATTAAGAAGTTTCTGGCTGACAGTACCGATATCTGTGTGCATTTTCTCCTGTATCATAGGATCCTTGATATTATAGTAAAAGATCCCTGCCGGAATGATTTCCTTGTCAGGATACTTCTTTTGCTCCACCTGCAAAGCACCGTCCATATAAACCACAAGCTGCATCTGCAGCCCATGATAAAGAGAAACCAGGTCGAAGGAGGTGCTGCCTGTCTTATAGTCGATCACCTTCACATATACCTTTCCCTCTTCATTGAGAACATCAACACGGTCAATCCTGCCCCCCTGGAAGACTACCTCGAAGCCCTCCGGCAGAAACTCTCCCTCCTTAAGCTGCTGCTGCAAAGCCCAGGCTGTACGCCGCAGGATCCTCCTTGTCCGCTCGATCATATAACGGTTACGCTCACTGCTCTTCAAAATTGTATTTCCATAATCGGCAGCTACCTCATCCAGGCATTTGTCAATCAGGAAATCTCTGGTCTCATCCGTAAGTTCTGACCATTTATGTCCGTTTTTCAGGACTTCTTGTGCAAAATTCTCCAATGCCTGGTGCATCACATTTCCCAAATCCATAGCTCTAAACTCATACTCTGCCCGTTCTGTGATCTTCAGCCCGTACTGCAGAAAATGAGCAAATGCACAGGCAGAAAACCGCTCCAGTCTGGTAGCGCTGTAGGGAGATATCTCTCCGTACAGAACCTTCGCCACACTTTGGCTTATTACATCTTTCGGTTTCCTGCAAAAATAAGCATCCACAAGCCGCTTCACCATTGTACTGTATTTTGGACTCTTCAGATACCAGGTGTAAAGTTCCTGGAACACTGGACTGCTCTTCCCCAATGCAGCCTGAGAAATCTCTCCCAAAAAGAAATCCAGTCCGGCGCCCGGATGTTCCAGACAATCCATTGCTTCTTTCTGTTCCTCAGCCCGAAGGACAGTAAGCCCCGGATAAAGGGCTTTAATATTATTCACCAGATAAGCAGGGCTTAAAGCTTCTCCCCTGCTGTTTGACTGGCTATAGGAAAGGCATAGAAGCTCCCTTGGCTTGGTTAGATTAAGATAGAGATAAAACCTCTGCATATTCATAAGTTCCTTAGGCCCCGGCGCAAGCTCCATTCCCTGATCCGAGAAAAATTCTCTGTCTATCTCTGTGAGAATGCCTCCTGACTCTGTATTCTTTGGTATATTTCCCTCATTCATTCCAAGGAAAAACAAAGCTTTAATGTCCTTTAATCTGGTCCTTTCCATATCACCTACCAAAACCTGATCCATGCTTGGGGGGATAAGACCCACCTTTGCCTCGGAAAGTCCTGTTTCCAGCAGTTGACGGAACTCCTGGCGGGAGACTGTTTCTTCTCCGAGGATTTCCACCATTTTGTCAAGAAGCTCCATGATGATACCGTAAATCTGCCCGTACTCTTTTTCCATGGCTTTATCCCCGCTGGACTTAAAATACAGTTCCTGGGTCTTCAGTTTCTTCTGAATCTCACTTTTTACAATAAACTCATAAAGAGTACGGCAATATTCCTCCACCGTACGGCGTCCCCCCTGGAAGCCTTCTGCCAGTTCCTTCACCTCTTCTATAAACCTGGCTCTGCTCTCATTTAGTTCCTGGATTTCTTCCGGCGGCATTCCATAATAAATGCGCACCCACTTTTGTGACCACTGGCTATAGCCCCGTATTCCCAGGGCAAGAACATAATTTTCAAGTTTGTCTGTCTCTTCTCTTGTGACACCGGACATACCGCAGCGCAGATACCGGAACACACTCTCATAGGAAAATCCCTGGACCGCCATCTCAATGGCCCCCCGCAGGCATTCCACAAAGGGATTCATCAGAACTGTGTGCTTTTCATCCAGAAAATAGGGAATCCCGGCTTCTCTGAAAACCTGTTCTGCAAGATTTTTGTATTCTTCCATGTTTCCGGTTATGACCGCGATCTCACCATACCGGTATCCCTTTGTGCGCACCAGCCGCGCCATACGGCGGGCGGCCTCCTCCACTTCCTTTTGAGGGCTGGAGGCAGAGAACATTTGGATTTCTTCCTGCTCCTCTTCATATACTGCCTTCTTGTACCGGAAAAGATATTTTTCCAGAAACTGCAGGGCAGGGGCATTGGCAAACCTTGTGTTATCACAATGGCTGAGCATCACCGGATCATCCAGATCCCTTGTAAGCCCTGACAATGTATGAATCATTTTCCTGCTCATAAAAAAAAGCTGGTGAGGCTTTCCCACAGCAAAAGGATTCTCTCTGATATCCATTGTGACAGTGACGGAAACCTTGGAGCATACAGCAAGGAGCTCTCTGATCACTTTATTCTGGATTGGGGTAAATCCGGTAAATCCGTCCAGGAGAAGAACACTGCCCCTCAATTTTTCTGACAGAGGAAGTACCTTTAAAAGTACATCCATCACTTCCTCACTTGTCATGTAATGACCTTCCAGATAATCTCTGAAGGCCTCATAAAGCACGCCCACATCCTTTAGCTTCATATGAAGCAATGCCTTATCCCCTGCCTTGTCAAGCATCTCTTCCAAATCCTGCTGCTGGATGTCATACTGCATAAATTCAGAAAGCAGTGATTTTACTTCATCCAGATATCCCGGCTTTTTCATCTGACTTCCCAGGTAAGGCAGCTCTTTCTGATGCTTCTGTACCATTTTCTGCAGTACCATACTTTTTCCTGTATCTTCCAGAAGCTTCCGGTTATCTCCGCCCACTTCCTCAAATACCCTGTAGGCCAGCCGCTCGAAGCTTAGGATATCTATGTTGAGAATCCCCTTGCCCGGATGCATCTCCACAAGGGTCTTCTGGGTCTGCATGGTAAACTGCTCCGGAACGATCACATAGTAAAGCCTGTCCGGATGCTCCCTGGACTGACGGATGACCTCCTCATATGCATAATAAGATTTCCCGGCACCTGAACTGCCGATAATAAACTGCAAAGACATAGAATCTCCCTTTCTCCAAACCTGCGTCTGCCAACGTAGCTGCTTGACCTTACGGGCAATCGGCAGCGCTTAACTATTCGCTCTACGGCTCATGGTGCTTTTGGTAGCTGCTTGACCTTACGGGCAATCAGCAGCGCTTAACCATTCGCTCTACGGCTCAT
>JAUNHC010000040.1 GCA_030524175.1 Eubacteriales bacterium | reverse complement strand
CCAAAGCAGCCTCATGCAAAGCAGCTGTATCAAAACCAATCGTATCCAAGGCAGATTGATTCAAAAGGTCAATATCTTGTGGTTTATCCGGAACCGGTGGAAAAGGCCATTGAGCGGATTATGCCCATCCTGTTAAGGAAATGCAAAGATGTAAAGTTTAGCCGTTGGCTTTGCCTTAAGCTGTTGGAGCAGGATGAAACACTTATCAGAGAGGTATCTGCTTATCTGGGAGAAAATCTTCTCCAGGACGAATCTTTAAATAAGGAACTCCTGGCAGCACAGGAATTCCTTGCACAGTGCAACATAGGTGCAGATGATCTCAAAGATCTTATTGTGTCAGAACTTGTCAATTCTGCGGAAAAAATTTGCAGAGACGCAGTGATTTATCCTGACAAAAATTATAACAATTTTGATTTCAGACTAGACCGCATTTTAACAAGTAAAAGTACCGGATACCCTGTTATGCTGCTTTTGCTTGCATTTATATTTTGGCTTACTATTGCCGGCGCAAATTATCCTTCCAGGCTGCTTGCAGACGGACTATTCTGGATACAGGACCGTCTGACTGATTTTTTTACTTATTTACATGCTCCGTCCTGGCTTCACGGCGTCCTTGTTCTCGGCGTGTACAGAGTACTGGCGTGGGTAGTATCCGTTATGCTCCCACCCATGGCAATTTTCTTTCCGCTCTTTACACTTCTTGAAGATGCCGGCTACTTGCCCAGAATTGCCTACAATCTTGACAAACCCTTCAAATGCTGCTGTGCATGCGGAAAACAGGCATTGACTATGTGCATAGAGTGTGTATATCTGCAATCTATTTTAAAAGGATTTCTATGTGTTCTTCTGTTATGATTATTTTGTCAATCAAGTTGGCTAAACAAGCACGCTTTTCCTGGAGACTACCGCCATCCAGAAGAGAAATAAACTGTTCCTTGAATTGTAATTTCTCAGTGCTGGTAGGGGCGTTTTGATCATCTGGTTCTGACTTAGCAATGAGGGTACTTTTTTCTTGAGAGAGAGCATCTATTTTAGAGGATATAGTATCCATTGGAATGCTTCCTATTTGGTACAAATCAATCAGGTTAGAGATTTGGCGCTCGATTTCACTGATACGATGGCTATAGTCCTTCTTTCTTGGCTTGCTCCGCTGTTTTTTACTGCTCTCATCAAAGTTCAAAGCCGATATATATTCAACAACAATCTTGTCTAGTTCTTCTATTTTCCACTTTTTATTTCTGCATGACGGGTCTTTTATTTGCTTCTTATCACCTTTAGTGCGACTGTAACAAGAATAGTTCCCGTGTTCGCCGTGGTACCTCGCACCACAGTTACCACAATAAATGAGTCCAGACAGGAGCGTGTTGGCCTTAAAAGGGGACCGCCTGAAGGAAGGCTGATCACGTTTGGCAGTTTTAAATATATTTTGTGCTGCCTGGAAAAGTTCTTCAGTTATAATTGGCTGGTGAACACCTTTATAGTATTTTTTCTGAAATTGGACATACCCAATGTATACCTTATTCTTTAGCACATTCCTTACAAGGGTTTCGCTAGACCACTCCCCATATTTGGTTTTGTACTTTGACTGCATATATCGCCAGCAATCATGCAGAGGATACCCCTTTACAAACCTTTCGTATAAATCATTCACCTGCAGGGCCTCATATTCATTGACAACCAATTCCCCATCGACATAATCGTAACCGACTGGTGCGTATGCACCACCGTGGAAGTGACCGCTCTTGGCCCGGCCAACACGCCCCATTGTAAAACGCTCAGTGATCTGGTCCTTTTCAAGCTGCGCGAAAACGGACAACATACCGATGGTGGCCCGGCCAACAGGCGTGGAGGTGTCAAAGTTTTCGTTCAGCGAAATAAAGTCCACTCCGTTTGCAAGGAAGGAATCCTCAATTAAAGATAAGGTATCCTTTTGGCTGCGTGAAAGCCGGTCCAGCTTATAAACAATGACCATGTTAATGTACTTTTTATTAATATCATCCAGCATCTGTTGTAGAGCAGGACGATTCAGGTTTCCGCCAGAGTAACCGCCGTCAGTATAAAATTTAACGATTGGATAATCTTTTGCCTTGCAGTAAGCTGTCAGCCGGTCGATCTGTTCCTCGACACTAAAATTATCAAGCTGATTTTCTGTTGACACCCTGACGTAACAGGCACAGCGAATTGTTTCATTCATCGTATCACCTCTCTGTTTCAAAGTATGTAAAAAAGAGTATAAAAATAACAGCCAGCGAACTTGTGTTCCGCTTGCAGGCTGTCTCCGGAGATGATACAATATTAGTTGCGAAGTAATATGTGTATCTCTTCGGAGGTATAGGCCGTCCCGGTGCGCCAACACTGGGGCGGTTTTATGTATTGATAGTTATTATTTAACCTCCCAAGAGTTGCCGCAGTCTTGACAGATAGCATATTTCTTGTTGATAATCTTAGTTTTTCCGGTTTTCTTTTCCGAATATTTAGATTTTTTCGGAGTCAGCGCCCAAAGTCCTGCGGTTGCCATGACCATAGTAGCGCGCCCTGCACTATTGGCAGCTCTGGTCACAATGCTCTTCTTCCTTACTTCGTCTCGGCCTTTGCTCTTTTCCTCGACAGCTTCGAGTGATACCTGTACATTACGCCCTTTACACTTAGGACAAGTTATTCCACCCTTTGATGCAATTGGCTGAGTAGGGCAAGCGCAGTTTGGACAAGCGCTCGCTTGATCGGAAAATTCTTTGCCACATTCTGGACATGTTATAAGTGCCATGTTGTAAATCCCCCTTTGGTATGCTTTATTTATGATATATGCTGCATATAATATGCAGTTCATATCTGTTGAAATTTAACGAAAATTCAGGCACAATAGTCCTTGAAACAAAATATATTTGTGCAATACGTCTGAAAAGTCGCTATAAATTCATAATTAAACAAAAATTATTATAATATTTACTAGATATGGAAATCTTTTCCAGTGACAATAAATGTATTAATGATATAATGAAAATATAATACATTTTCGGGTAAGTAAAAACAAAACGAACAAATGTTTGATTTTCCTATTGCCTTTTCCCGCTTCCCGTAGTATCATAAACGTAAGGAATTTCGAACGTGTGTTTGCTATTTGAACTGGGAGGGCGTACATATGGAAAAAATGAAAAATGAGATTATAGCGCTAATTAACAGTATTTCTGATTATGATAAATTAAAAATAATATCAAGATTCATTAAAAGATTGTTAAGCTAGGTGTTACTGCCTAGCTTTTTTATTTTTAGAAGCCTTTTCAGCTATTTTTTCAAGCAATTCCCATTCTTCGATATCCAAATCAGCAAGCGCCTCTATCAACCGTCTGCGGAAAGATTCTTCCTCGTCTTTTAATATGTCAGCGGCAAAATCTGTTATTTTTTCAGTTCTTGTTTTTTCCCGTAGAGGATCCCCCTCTCCTTTGAGTAACCAATCAATATTAACATCGTGCTTCTCGCATAAATCCTCGATAACCCTATCAGTGGCTTTTACCCTACCTATTTCTATCGCGCCTAAATTAGAACGGCTAATTTTTATCTGAGGCGCAAGCTCCTCTTGCGTTAAATGAAGTACGTGTTTTCTGAGATATTTAATCCTTTCGTTTACCGTCACCTTTCTCACCTCCTTTACATATAGAATATCATTATTACATATGCTTGTCAATCACAAAAATGTTACTAGATACCAAAAAACAACTTGACAAATCTACTAAGTAGAAATATAATGTGATTAAATAACAAGGAGGTGATTCAAAATGTTAGAACGCGAAGAAGTGATTCTTAAAAAAATAGCAGAGGCTCTTCCATTCATGGACGAAGAGGATAAAAGAATTCTTGTAGAAAAGGCAGATAGCATGGCCTACATGAACCGAAAATGGAAGAAAAAAATGATTTCTTTAAATGAAAGAAAAGCAGGATAAGGGGGCAGGGGAAATTGAGAAAGATAATGGAACTGGAGGAATTGGACAAAAGAATAACTGGCCTTGAACAGCAGGTCCAAGGCCAGCAGGATATAATCTTACAACACATAAATAACCACGAAGATGAAATGGAGGAATTAAAAAAAATATTAAATGAGATGACTCTAAATCTTGCTGAAATGTTTAAAGCCTAAATTGTGATTATTCAAGAGTTACTCGGGAATTGCATCATCAAGGCATATTTTAATAAACAGTTTTCCGAAGTCTGTTATATTAAATAATTTTTCCTGGTTTTCTGTACGCAAGTGACTATGTAGTTTCGCTAAATGTTTGTATTCGCGTGATAGCAAAATTCTAGAATAACAATACTTATCAGCCAATACATCTTGGGATATTTTAATAAATGCTAAGCGTTCTAGTAAATTAAAGGATGCACTTTGAAGCTGATGATCCGATAAATCGAGACCTGATATGTTAGTTTCTAAAATTTCATAGGACGAATACATACCCAGTTCCTTATCATACTCTTCCACAGCAATTAAGTCTATAAGACCTGTGAATTCCGTATGAGCTAAATGGTGGAACAACTTTGCATCTAAAGGAGACATTTGTTTTATGCATTCAACGAAAGAAGGATGAACAAGGGATCGAGTACCTTTTATCATGGATTTGGCTAATAAATTAGCGTACATGTCTCTGAGCTGGTCGTTGTCCATTGAGTAGGAAATTGCATTTAAGGCGGGGACGGCAACATATGGCTCGGGCGCAACAAGTGATTCTGGATTCTGATTTTTGATTTTTTCAGCAATTAAATCTTTTGTGTATTGAATATTACATTCTTTAGTATAAATGTATTTTTCAAGAGGCGATATTATAGTGTTTACTAAACGGGGAACGAGAGATAGTGTTTTACCAAGTTCTTTTGCAGAAGGATGGATGGCATCCTTATAAAATTGATGCTTGGTTTCATCTGGGATAATTGGGTTAATTTCAATCAACTCCATTCGTTCATACTCAACTCCGATAGGAGCCTGTAAGTACATTATAGACAGACAAATATTGAAAATCAATAGGAAGGAACCCAGACAAGCAAAAATGCATACCATAACTAAGGAGGTGGTTTTATTGGCAACAGTAATCATAAAAACCCGTGATGGTAAAGTTTACACAAACCCAGCAGATATACATATACCCAGATCAGATGAGACAGCAATGTTCTACCGGATTGTAGATGAACACAATCCAAAACAAAACGCAGAGGAGAAAACCGCCTGATGGCGGGATAGGAGGACAAGCCCATGGATCACTATATAATTATAGTTCTGTCGGTGTTAGCAGGCCGCTATGTGGACATGCCGATCTGGCAGATTCTGATTATTGGAGTGGTGGGGGCGTGGGAAATAAAACAACTGAGAGGTGAGACAGATGACTAAGCTACAGATCGAGGTACAGGAGATACTTGCTATGGCACATCGGGAGGCAGACAAAAGCCACCAAGAGACGACCAGGAGGCACCAGGAGATCATGAGGTTAATCGAAAATTACGAGGTTTTAAGCAATGGAAAATAAAGAGGAAAAACATGTATGGATCATACGCTTTGCAGACGGTACCCTTGCAAGCTGTTACGGGACCAAAGAAAAAGCTGTAGAATGCGCCGAAAAAGCAAAAGACCTCTTTGAAGGCGGCTTTACAATCATAAAATAAAAATAGCTCATGTATCTGCAAATACATGAGCCAGGTGACTTCCGCCACTCAGATAAAACTTCACTACTTATAATATACCATCTGAGCGGCGTGAAGTCAATAAAAATGGGGATACCCCTATTTATTTTTTACCTTTTTTGGGACAATCAGTCCCTTAAAAGCTCGATTAGGAGTATTAGACATACGACAATGAGGTGGTGGAATGAAGCTTGGGTACATAAGGCACGCATGGGAATTTGGATGGTGTAGAGAGATAGAGGAAAAACATACCGGGAGGTATGGAGCCAAGGGGCAGACCAGAGGAAAGAGAAGGAAAGCCTCCCGGGAAGAAATCAGGAAGCAGAACCAGTGGAAAAGGGAGCGGGATGTTCGGAGATTGATGAAGTGGAATTTTGGCCCTAACGATTACTGGATGACAGTCACGTACAAAAAAGGAGAACGTCCATCACCGGAAGAGATGAAACAGGACACGGCTTGGCTCATACGGACAGCCAGGAGACGATATAAAAAGTACGGACAAGAGCTAAAGTACATCCTGCGCATGGGAATCGGAAAGAAAGGTGGCCCTCATATCCATATATTGGTCAATCGCTTTTCTACATCGGACACCGGGACGGATCTCATATTCAGCTCGATCTGGAAAAAAGGGCACATAAACTTCCGCACCACCTACGAGGCCGGAGGGTTCCGGGATCTGGCAAAATATGTCACGAAGCCCCTGGAAGACTGGGAACCGGAAACCCTGAAGCGGTACAGCCCATCCAAGAACCTGATCCGCAAGGATCCGAAAGAAAAACCAGTTAACCGCCGGAGTCTGATGGATAGCCAGGGACATCCTATCCCACCGAAAGCCCCTAAAGGATATTATGTGGACCCGGATTCCATACGCCAGGGCATCAACCCAGTAACCGGATTCGCATATCGTCATTATACGATTGTTAAATTAGACAGGAGGATTTGAGATGCAGGAGGTAGACATCTATCTGTACATATCATCAAAAGCCCCGACTTGCGCCGGCGCAAAATATAAATACATCCTGACTTGTGTAGGGCACAGTCTTCCGGGAGAAGGAGAACTGCAGCAGACTACCGGGCATCGTTTAGCCATGACCTGCGCCATTGAAGCATTAAAGCATATGCACAAGGCAGCAGTCATCACCATACATACCAACTGCCGCTATCTCATGACCGGTCACGTCTACCTTGCTTCATGGGAGCGCAACGGCTGGAAAAAAGCCGGAGGGGAGCCATTAAAAAATGCAGACCTGTGGCAGCAGCTCTATGAGTTGAGCAAAGGACATGCAATCCGGTATCAATATAAATCAAATATGGACCATATTAGTTAGCAAAATCGTAAATTACACGGGACTTTCCCGTGCAGAAAGGAATCCAAAATGAAGAAAAAGAAAGCTTTTAAGATGGTAAAGAAATTAAAAAGATACTGTAAAAAGACACATTGTGTAAATTGTGCATTTTATACAGACAGATGCATGATGAGAGGCTGGCCGTGCCCTGCGCTCTGGCCGACAAAAAGAATGGAAGAAGGGAGAGGATTAAATGTTTGAGAGATACGGTGAGATGGACAGCTATCAGGATATCAACAGCATGGCGGAGGGTTTATTTAACGGGGGAGAATTGGATGGTCTCAAGATGCTGGCAAAAGAAAATGGGATCCCGGAGGAATATGTGGATCTGTATACAGCAGGTGAAATCCCTGTCCTCTGCGATGCCATGACTGCTGCCATGGGAAAGCTGGACATAGAGTGCAAGGAACTGAAACCTAAGGAGATCATGGAGGATTGGGTGGAATATATCCGTGGCCAGTGTGCGGAGTCGGACGAGATGGCAAAGGCCGTCCGCGAAAAAGGCAAGACCCTGAAAGATTGTATCGCAGCGCTGCTCTCCTGGTCTTTTAAAAACCAGCAGAACGTAAATGGAGATATCGTCAAGGCAGCAGGTATATCTACAAAGCGCGTCACCCTGGGGATCCCGGGTATGGGACGGGCAAAGAAAATTATCAAAGATTATTACACCGGAGGGGAAGAAAATGCTTAAGAAAAAAGAAATACTCCCCCTGCCGGTCCTGGATATCAAAGCCCATGGAAAAGAAGATTGGGTGGGGAGAATCCGGATGTTGGGAAAAACAATGGTCCTTGATGTGTATGATGCCAGAAGGATCATGTGCCCGAAGGGTGAGGAAAAAGAAGCGGAGATCAAATTCCGCTGGGCCTGTGACGGGAAAAACTATGTGACATATCTGTTCCTACCCGAACAATGGATATCCGGTGGAATCTATTACGCCATGCATGGAGCGCTTGGCTGCTATTGCAGTCCGAGGATAACCATGGATATAGAAAGCACAAAACTGGCGGAAAAATACGGGAAAAAAAGCTGGAATAGTGACAGAGGAAGCGATTGCCTGTACCGTTTGGAAGATAAAATCAGACAGGAGAAGCGTGACAGGGAATATGATAACCGCCAAGCCAGGATAAATGAGAGAGCAGGCAAGCGGAAACCTCTCCCAAAGGATTGGGACAGGTGGCTGGGCGCTACCGTATTTAAGACAGAGAGATATTTGTTTTATGACAGTAAAGACCGGAAACATGGACATTGCGCTCACTGTGATCAGAATGTCGCACTGGACGGAAGACAGAAACATAATGCGGCTGGAAGATGCCCGGAATGCGGCAGCAGGATACAATATAAAGCCCAAGGAAAGGCTGCTGTTATGAAAAATACCAAGCAGGCCATATACCTGCAGTCAATCCCGGAAGGTTTTCTGATACGGTATTTTAAAGTAAGAAAAATAAGCAGCGTGGATGGGGAAAGATACGAGATGGAAGAACAGGAAATTACAACATACAGCGAAAAGAAGACATACCATGATTTTAATTTGGCCTACCCGTGGAGCAAAAATGAACACTGGTACGATTCCAAAGATGCCAGTTTCTCCGCTTGGAAAGAAAAAGGGTATCTGTATACAAGAAACGCAAAGAAAGCCCTTCAGGGGACAAAGTTTCAGTATGCGCCAGTGGACATATGGGCAAAACACGAACGGAGAGAAATAGAACTCGAGAGGTTCTTTGAAAAATTTGAGATATCTCCATTCCTTGAATATTTTTTAAAAGCTGGTCTGTTTAATCTCACGAATGACTACATAAAAAGTCATGAAACATGGAAAGGAAAGACCCCGCAGGAGATTCTAGGAATAGACGCGCAGAAAATCCGGGAGCTGATACAGGCAGACGGAGGGATGAAATATCTGCAAATCCTGAGAATAGAGCAAAATCAGGGAAGAAAAATGCCAAAAGAGGACAAGAGATATCTAGAATCGTCCGCAATTGATTTAAAGTCCATGGGAAACCTGACAAAATATGCTTCAGTTAGCCGGATCAGGAACTACATGGAAAAAAATGACTCCTACAGCACCATTGCAGAAAGGGAGACCCACTGGGAGGATTATATAAACATGGCCGCCGCACTTGACTGGGACATGGAAAACGATGTGATTCTGTTCCCACGGGACTTGGAGCGCCGGCATAACGAGGCATCAACCTTGATCAACAAGCAAAAGTTTCAGGAGCGCTGCGAGAAGGTTGACGAAAAATACACCAGGATCCCAAAGCTAAAAAAGAGCCTGGAAAAGAAATATGGCTATGAAAATGAGGATTATACCATTGTTATCCCTGAAAAAGCCTCTGATTTTGTCATAGAGGGAGCGAACCTAAATCATTGCGTAGGGAGAAGTGATGTATACATTGAAAATCATAACAATGGAAAATCCTTTATTCTCTTCCTGCGGAAGAGTGGCCGGGAAGATATTGCGTTTTACACCCTGGAAATCGGAGATAACAAGGTCGTACAGAGCTATGGGTATGGGGACAAAAAAACAGAGTGGGCAAGCGTAAAGAAATTCCTGGACGAATACCAGGCAGAGGTACTGGATAAAAAGAGAGTGAGGGTGAGAGCGCAGGTAGCTGCCAGTGCGTAATATGATAGAAGATTATGCGATCACGATGAGGAAGGCCCGGATGGTTGGCACAGGATGCTACGAAATAACCAGGATAGGAACACGAAGGGAACGTACGGTATTAAGAGAGACGTACGAAACCCCAATGGGGGAGATGTCCCATGGAGAATGGAAAGAGAAAGCACTAGCTGAGATTACTCAGCAGGGGGAACTGGATCTCCTGGAAAAAATACAAGACTATTGCCGGAAACACTGCGCCTGGCTCAGAAAAAAGGAAGAAACAGAAGAATATGCGATAAACTGCCTATGCAGCAGGGCATACCGAGCATGGGAAGATTTTGGAAACACAGAAGAAATTATATGGATGTAAGGAGGTATATATGGATTACATACAATTATCAATGGATGACTATATCCAATCAAAACAGGAAATCAAAGAAAATATCGGCGGGATCGTAAAGAGTTTTGTCCGCATCGGATGGCAGCTCACCCGGATAGATAAATCCCGGGCTTACGAACTGGATGGCTACAAGAGCATCGCAGATTTCGCCAAATCAGAATATGATATGAACCCTTCGGGAGTAAGCCGGTTCATGCGTGTCTACGAGAAATATTCTCTCCCCGGGGATACCCCGGAATTACAGGAACAATACCGGGACTTTAAGTTTGCGCAGCTAGTAGAGATGCTACAGCTCCCGGAAGCCGATCGGGATATGTTCTGGCCAGAAGCCAAAAGAGAAGACATCCGGGAAATGCAGCGTTTTAACAAAGAGAACGAGAATAATCCGGAAAATCTCATGAACTGGCAGCAGGACCAGCCGGAGGACAAGCTCAGTAAGACGATCCTGGAATTTTTCAGGGAACACCGAGAAATCCTAAATGACATATATGCCAGCGAAGCATACCGGACCGGGAATATCAAAGAGATGGTAGAGATCATCAACCCTTCCGGCAACCGCAGTTACCGTAAAGGCACCGTATTCCTGATGCTCTACAGCGCCGACAAGGGAATCATGGTCAAAGAGTTTGGCAAGGATACCCAGGATATCACCTGGGACCGGTTTTTTACCATCACTCAGGAGATATTCGGAGAAGCTGCAGCTGGCAGCAGGACCTATGAAACCTATTTTGGCATTAAGGAGTCTGAAGAAGAGCCTAAAGAACCGCAAAAAGAGCCGGAAAAACCGGAGGAAAGTCAAAAAACAGCACCAGGGATAGAAACGCCATCACATTTAGCAAACACTAAAGCGGACACCGATTTTGCGCCGGCGCAAACAGAACCGCAAAAAGGAGAAAAAAGTCAAGAAACTGCACCAGAGCAACCAAAAGAGAGCAAATCAGTGCCTCAACCGGAATCACCGGAGGAACCAGAATCAGAGGAGCAGCTTCCCGGGCAGGACAACATCCAGAACCATCCAGAATACATGCCCCAGCCAGAACCACCAGAACCAGAAATTGCGCCAGCGCAACAGACAGAAGTACCGGAGGGGAAGCTGGAGCAGTCACAGAAAGACGCAGAGATCCTGGATAAGCCAACTACCAGAAAGGATTTTATAGAATCACGGACCCCATATGGAGCAGCAGAGTATCTGGCAAAAGCCTTCGAAGGATTTAAAAATGTCACCTACAACGAACTTCGGACAATCTCCTTCTGGGAGTCCTGGTTAAATGCCATGGTAGACCATGCCGGAAGACCATGGATAGAGTAAGGGTGCAACTAAAATCCATATAGATTCATCCGGCTCCCGAGCCTGTCAGATGGGAGCCGGGGAAAGGATCGGTATGAATAAAAGGCAGAAAAAGAAGCAGTACAAGAAGAAATACGGGGAGAATCCGCCAAAATGGAAGAAATTAACACGGATACCAGGATGTCAAATAATCCAGAACCGGAAGCAGGACAATATCATAACACTGATCAGAGCATTAGAGAGGAGAAACAGATGGAAAAGGACAAGATCGTGGAAGAGATAACACAGGTAGATTGCACCAAAATAGAGGTACCAATGTACGCCGTATATTACAATACGTTTGATTACCCAGGAAAATACGTAGCAAGATTATACGATGTGGATAAGCCCACAAATATTGTCATTATCAAAGATACCATCGAAGAGATGCAGGAATATTTTGATCAAAAAACACCATTTATCTATTTTAGACGCGGTGCCGGAGATGTCCCGGAACTGGTCGGAGTATGGGTATGACGGGGCTTATGTACCCAAAACAGGCAGCAGTTAAAAAGCGGAAGTCACACCCGAAAAGCATCATACCGGGAGACAGAAAAGAAATCTGCTACCTGTGCCACAGATTCGGGTTCACAGAAGAACACCACATATATAGCGGAAACCCGGGAAGAAAATACTCAGAGCAATATGGTTTAAAACTCCATCTCTGCCCAACCTGCCACCGCACCGGCCGGGAAGCTGCACACATGTCAAAAGAGACAGCGGATTATCTACATAGGCTTGGGCAGCAGGAATTTGAGCAAAGATGTGGCAGCAGGAATGATTTTACAAAAATATTTGGGAGGAATTATTTATGAGGAATTACAGCATTGACGAGGTGCCGAGGGGAATGGAGCTAGAAAATATCTATTCTGCCTTAAAGGAGTTGAGGGCTTACATGGATTCCGGCCTAACGCCGGAACAAGTACAGGAATTGCAGAACAAGGTTGAAACAAAAGAGACTATAAATCAGCTTTATATGGCTACGGTTTCTATGCTTGGCTCCGAAAAGGATGTCTTAATCAGCAAAGTGAATAGCTTAAGTAAACAGCTTTCTGAATATCAGGTACTTGGTACATCAGTAAAGAGGATGCAGGAAAGGAAAAACATGAGAGAAATATTATTTAAAGCAAAACGGAAGGATACTGGGAAATGGGCAGAAGGATTCCTGATGGATAAGAATTACATAAACGTACCGTTGGGTGATGATAGCATATTTTTTGGAATGCAATACGAGATAGACCCAGATACCATTTGCCAGTATACAGGATTAACCGATCAGAATGGTGAAAAAATCTGGGAAAATGGTTACATCTCAGATGGACAAGCAATATGGCAGGTAAGGTATTCGGAATCAATGTCAGGATTCTACGCTCAGAGCGTAGCAGGAAATAAAGACGGACACGGAGATTGTTTCTCTTTGTGGCATCTCTGCCACCGACATAACAAAGGTAGGCAAGTTGTATATTCAGATGACCGCAACGAACTGAGCCGGAAAATGATAGAGAGGAGACAAAAACATGAGTAAGGAGTGTATGTATTGCAAGCATCATGACATCGTGGCAGATAGCAACAATGAACTGAGATGGATATGCACAATGGTAGAAAGCAGAAATTTTTTTACAGAGACCGATATTTATGATTCGTGCGAAGAATTTCAGCCGGAGCCAGGAACTGAATACTAACATTTGGGGAGGAAAAGACATGAGTGGAATTAGGATGGCGGAAGCCAGGACACCAAAATGGTCAAAAATGACAGGAAAAGAAATTTATAGACTCAAACAGCAGCAGTGCTCAAAATGTTATTATTTCTCCCGCGCACAAGGTGATATTTCATCTGGGAGCACCTGTGATTACATATTAATAGAGGGACACCGCCGTGGATGTAGTCCGCTGCAGTGCCAAGAAAAAGGGATTTTTAAATTAAGACCCAGAACAAGGACAAGGAGGAAAGCAATTGCCAAATAAAGAAGGATATCCAGATCCAACAGCAGAAAGAGCTATTAGGGCAGCAGGACGTATGCCGATGCATATTTTTAATGCATACAATTTTGTCAACGGAGTGGCTGAACGCCTGGGATTTGAAATTATCGGATTGCGAGACAGAAAGACGGGAAAAGAATACAGGAGGTGAGACAGCCGATGAATAAGAGCATACTGTATGACTACATAGACGCCTGTGAACTAATTAAGGAGACCGAGGAAGATATCCGTAATCATCGAAAAAGCAAGACAGTGCAAGACAAAGTAAAGGGTAGCAATCCAGAGTTTCCTTATCAGCCAATGAATTTTCCTGTAACGGGGATATTGGAATCTCCTATATTGGAAGATGAAGAAGAAAAATTGCTTCAGGAAATGAAGATTAACGCAAAGCAGATTAAGATTCAAGCTGAGAAGGTCATAAATATGGCACCCATGAGGATGCAGAGGATTATAAGGTACAAAGTTTTCGAAGGGTTAACCTGGAGCCAGGTGGCTGCTAAAATGGGAAGAAACGCTACAGAGGGTAGTGTAAAGATGGAATTTTTAAGATTCATGCAGGAAAAATGAAACTTTGTTACGAATGTTACACATGTTACGATTTAGAATGTTATAGTATAAACTGAAATTGGTAGGTATACCAATGAACCTCTCCGTATGTAGAACGGCTGCCGGGTGTCATAGCCCGGGAGCTGATTAGAAGCTGACGTTCTTACCGTTCTCTTCATAGCTTCGCAAATCGGATAGAGAACGGCGGTGGGTAAGCGTATATCGATAACAACGCAGCGTGGAGCGAGTGCAAGGTCCAACCACAGCAAAAAAGTACCTTTGTTGGCAACTGTCTTACACGTTGCAGGGACAAATCCAAGCCGGCCCTATCGGTGGTGGTCGATCTGGTTGGCGGTTGCCCAAGCAAAACCGCATGTCCCAGGACTGGGATAAGAAGTGATAAAAGAGATGGCTTCGGCTGTCTCTTTTTGTATTTAACTATAAATTGGATAGGAGGAGCCTGAATGACAAAAAAACAGAATAGATTTGTAGAAGAATACCTTATAGACCTGAATGCCACTCAGGCTGCTATAAGGGCCGGTTACAGTCCTGATACAGCAAAGGAGATAGGATGTGAAAACTTAACAAAACCTAACATTCGCGCATGTATTGACAAAGCAATAGCTGAGAGATCAAAACGTACAGGTGTTAATGCTGACCGAGTAGTGCAGGAACTGGCACGAATTGGATTCGCCAGAATAACGGACGTCATGGACCCAGAAACTGCGAAAATAAAGAAAGATGCTTCAGATGATGATTTGGCCTGCATCCAATCGGTCAAGATAAAACCGAATGAGTGGGGAACAGAAAGGGAAGTGAAGCTGTGCGATAAAAGAGCGGCTTTGGAGCTTCTTGGCAGGCATCTTGGTATGTGGAATGATAAGCTGGATATAAAAGGCGTGGAAGGCGTGGTGATCGTCAATGACATCCCCAAACCAGAAGACACAGGTTAAGCTTACTGAATTAATCGCCCCGTCATTTTATGACCTGCACTGGGATATTGCAGAGCATAAGCACACACATTACAAACTGGCCGGAGGGCGAGGCTCCACAAAATCATCATTTATCAGTATAGAGATTATCCTGGGTATGATGCAAGATCCACAGGCTAATGCGATAGCGATGCGCCGGGTGGGCAGATTCCTTGAAGAATCAGTATTTGAACAACTCCGCTGGGCAATTGATGCCTTGGGAGTGTCGGATAAATGGAAGGTAAGACTATCGCCTCTTGGACTGACATATATACCATACGGAAATAAGATTATATTCAGGGGCGCTGATGACCCGCAGAAAATCAAGTCCGTAAAACTGAAAAACGGATATTTTAAATATATATGGTTTGAAGAACGGTCGGAGTTCGAAGGGCCGGAAGAAGAACGTACAATACTTCAATCCCTCATGAGAGGCGGATCGAAGTATTTTGTTTTTTATTCCTGGAATCCACCGAAATCAATGAATAACTGGGTGAATCAGGATGTATTAGTGAAACGATCCGATACGAAGATCAGTCATACAGATTACAGAACAGTACCCAGAGAATGGTTGGGAGAACAGTTCTTCAACGAAGCTGAACACCTAAAAGCTATTAAACCAAAAGCCTATGAGCATGAATACTTAGGAATTGCAACGGGAACCGGAGGGGCAGTCTTTGAAAATGTTACCGTCCGAGAGATTACAGATGATGAGATTTCTATATTTGACAGGATCAAACAGGGGCTTGACTTTGGATACGGTGCTGATCCGCTTGCTTATATCAAGATGCACTACAACAGTAAACAGAAGCGTCTATACTTGTTCGGAGAGATATACGCTGTGAAGCTTGGCAATACGAAAGCCGCCAGGGAAATCAGGAAGTATAATCCTCTCAATAAGATAATAACAGCGGACTCCGAGGAACCCAGGGCGATTGCTGCCCTGAACGAGCTGGGGCTGAGAGTTATAGGGGCGAAAAAAGGCCCTGGATCTGTCGACTATGGAATGGAATTCCTGTCCGATGAACTGGAAGAGATTATCATAGATCCGAAGCGATGTCCGAATGCAGTCAGAGAGTTTACCGGATATGAGCTGGAAATGGATAAAAACGGAAATTTCAAGGGTAGTTATCCGGATAAGGACAATCATACTATAGATGCTGTCCGTTATGGGATGGAGGATTCCATGACCAGGAGGACGGCAAAAATCAAAAATAAGAAAAAATACGGATTCAGTTAGGGGGCGATACAAGATGTATAAATTCACAATGCCTGCGGAAGAATGGGATGAACTTAACCCTAATAAACAGGCCATTCGGAGACTGATAGAAAAGCATATAAAGTTTTCGAAGGATCTGGTAAATAAAAAAATGTACTACGAGGGAAAACACCATATTTTGGAAGAGACAGATCGCAAGGTAAAGCTGGTCTGCAACCATGCAAAAGATATCACCGATACGGCCTCAAGCTATTTTATTGGGAACCCTGTGAGTTATAAAAGCGAAAGCGACATTACTCCTCTTATGGATGCCTTCGAGCAGGCGGGAGCTGACGAAATAGATGGTGATAACGGACTTGACTTATCAATATACGGGCTGGCGTATGAATACGATTATGCGAAAGAGGGAGAAAGCGAACTGACAATTAAGAACCTACCTCCAGAACATACTTTCATGGTGCATGATGATACAATCGAAGAAAACGAATTGTTTGCAGTGTATTATTACATCAAAAAAAATGATGCCGGCGACACAAGTCCTGTGTATGTAGCTACAACGCTTACTAAGAATTACCGCTATGTATTGAATATACAGGCTATTGACGGCCCACAGGCCCTGATTGAAGAACCAGAAGCCCATTATATGGGCGAAGTGCCTGTCATTGAATATCAGAACAATAAACTTGCTATTGGAGATTATGAGCTGCAGATACCACTCATTGATGCTTACAACTCACTTATGAGCGATCGTATCACTGACAAGAACCAGTTTATTGATTCTATACTGGCATTGTACGGCTTTATGTTGGGAGATGATGAGAGCGAGGATGCCGAAGGAAAAACAGCGGCGCAGCGTATGAGGGAGGAACGGTTACTTGAAATGCCCGCAGATGCGAAGGCAGAATATATCACCCGTACATTCGATGAATCTGGTGTGGAGATACTCAAGAAGGCGATTGAACAAGACATACATAAGTTTTCACATATCCCTTGTATGACAGATGAAGCTTTTGGAGGCAATGTGTCTGGTGTGGCTATGGAGTTCAAACTGCTTGGTATGGAAAATATTACAAAGATTAAGACTAGATATTATAAAAAGGGGCTGCGTAAGCGGATCCGGATATTCGCAAATTTTTTGGATATAAAGGGGATAAAGGTAGATATATCCAGCATTACTCCCATCTTTACGCGGGCGATGCCAAAGAATCTTGTAGAAATCAGCCAGATTGTCTCAAATTTATGGGGAAAGGTAGGAAAGAAAACGTTGCTGTCACAAATTCCTTTTGTAGAAGACGTGGAGGAAGAACTGAAAGCCGTTGAGGAAGAAGAAAGGAAAAATCTGAAACGGCAGCAGGAAATGTTTGCAGGAACTGGGAACGTTCCTCCTGACGGGGAAAAACCGGGCGAAGAGCCACCTGAAAAGGATGAGATAGATGAGCAATGAAAAATACTGGCAGAACCGCGCAGCCTGGAATATGTATGAGCAGATGCAAAGAGCTGAAGAAACTGTAGATGTAATATCCAGGATATACAACAAGGCATCTGCATGGCTGTGTATCGAGGCGGAGGGGATTTTCAAAAAATACATGACAAAGCATAAGCTCTCAGAGAATGACGCCAGGAGGCTGCTCGATACGCTACAAAACAGAACATCCCTGGATGAACTTCTGCTTGCCTTGAAAAATGGAGATTCCGACAAAACGAAAAGCCAGCTCCTGGCGGAGCTGGAAGGACCAGCCTATCAGTCAAGGTTGGAACGTCTCAGCCAAATACAGAATCAACTAGATCTGATAATGCACGATGTATACCAACAGGAAAGAAATATCAGCACTAATTTTTATACAGAGCTTGCGGGAGACTCTTACTATCGTTCGATTTTTGAAATACAGAAGCGCACAGGGCTAGGATTCAGTTTTAACTATGTAGGAAAGAAACAGATAGATAATGTGCTGAATATGAACTGGTCCGGCAGCCATTACTCAAACCGAATTTGGAAGAATACGAATCAACTGGCGCAGACGCTCAAAGAGGAATTGCTGGTAAGTCTTATCACCGGACGGACTGAGAGGGAAACGGCAGATATTATAGCCAACAGGTTTAGCCAGGGAGCCATGCAAGCCCGGAGACTGGTAAGAACAGAAGCCTGCTTTGTTTCTGGTGAGATGAATGCTATCAGCTATAAAGAGTGTGAACTTAAAAAATACCGATATTTAGCCACTCTTGATTTGCGTACAAGCGAAGTGTGCCGGAGCTTGGACGGTAAAGTATTTCTTCTATCGGAACGGATAATTGGAAAAAACTACCCCCCAATGCACCCTTGGTGCCGATCCACGACCATAAGCATTGTATCTGCTGAAGAATTAAGGAAACTACGGCGGAGGGGCTATAATCCAAAAACAGGACGCACAGAGCTTATTCCTGCCTCTATGACTTATGCAGAATGGTATAAAAAATATATAGACAAAGAATCCGCTGACGTAAAGAAGAGAAAGTAAAAACTGCTTATCTTCATGACTTGCGTTTGTTTCTAACAAAATTGCGCCGGCGCAACGAAGGGAGGTGAAAATGGTGAAAGTTAAAGTGATCAAACGATACAATGACGTAGTGCTAAGGAACATCCAGGAAGAAGGATCGATTCTGGATGTTGACAAGAACCGGGCGGAGCATCTTGTAAGAGAGGGAGTTGCTGAAATTGTAAAGATTGCATCTACAAAAGATGGAAAGGAGTTGTGATCCATAATGTCTCCCTATGAGACGCGGGGTGAAGCGTCTTATTTTTGTGCTCCGAAAAGAGGGTAAACTAACCCACAACGAATGGCCCGGGCGCAGTAAGCGAATAGGTTGGGCGGAAAGGAAAAGAAGATGAGAAAAAAATATTTTAATTGCAGGATCCCTATGAACCTACAGCATTTCGCAGAGGGAGGAGACGGAGCTGGGGCCGATGACGGCAATGGCGGCGGAGCCGGAGGGGATGACGGAACTGAAGGAGGAGATGGAGATGGTGATACTCCCCCGTCTTTTGACGATTTGTTAAAAGGCGGCCATCAAGCAGAATTTGACCGCAGAGTGCAAAAAGCTATTGATACAGCGCTTACAAATGCACAGGAGAAGTGGCAGGCGCTCACAGATGATAAGCTATCTGAGGCTGAAAAGCTGGCAAAGATGAATAAAGAAGAGAAAGCACAGTATATGCAGCAGAAAAGGGAGAAGGAACTGGCAGACAGAGAGGCAGCTATCACCAGAAAGGAGCTGGCAGCAGAAGCTAAGAATACACTGGCGGAAAAGGGACTTCCGGTTGATTTGGCAGAGGTGCTGAATTACTCAGATGCAGATACCTGTAAAAAGTCTCTGGAATCAGTAGAAAAAGCCTTTCAGAAGGCTGTGGAATCTGCCGTAGAGGAAAAATTAAAAGGTGGAAAACCACCGAAGAAAGCCCCCGGCACAGGAGGCGAGGAACTGGAAAAACAAGTAGAAGCTCTAATGATGGGAGTATAAGAAGAAAGGGAAGGTGAAATAAATGCCTATTAATACATTAGCAACAGCAACGTTATTTCAGAATACGTTGGATAAAGTGGCAATCCAGGAAGCTGTGACCGGATGGATGGACAGCAATGCCGGACAGGTCCTTTATAATGGAGGAGCAGAAGTCAAGATCCCCAAAATGTCTGTACAAGGCATGGGAGATTACGATCGAGACAATGGTTATGTACAGGGCGGAGTAACGCTGGAATACGAAACCAGAAAGATGACACAGGATAGAGGACGTAAGTTCCAGCTCGACCCAGTTGATATCAATGAAAACAATTTTGTTACTACAGCAGCATCTGTTATGGGAGAGTTCCAGCGGATGTTCGTGGTGCCGGAAATTGACGCATACAGGATTTCAAAGATTGCTTCAGAAGCCATCACGGCCAACAAGGCGGGTATGAGCGAGTATGGGTATACACCAGGAGCAACCGGAACATCTGCACTTAGGAAGATGAAAGAAGGGATCAGGGCTATCAGAGATTTATACAATGGCCCATTGGTATGTCATGCTACATCTGAGTTTATCATGGAACTTGAACTGGAACTGGCAGGGAAAATTACGGCGGTTACATTTTCTAAAGGAGGAATCAATACACAGGTTCCGGCAGTGGATTTAGTTCCGATTGTGTCTACACCGTCCAACCGTATGTATACAGCCATCACAATTTATGATGGAAAGACTTCGGGACAGGAAGGTGGAGGATATACTAAAGGGACTACCGCAAAGAATATCAATTTCTTCATCTGCCCACGCACGACCCCGATTGCGGTCACAAAGCAGGATATCATGAGAATCTTTGATCCAACTATCAACCAGAAACTGAATGCTTGGCAAATGGACTACCGCCGGTTCCATGATATCTGGGTGCTGGATAATAAACTAGACTCCATATTTATCAATATCAAAGATGCAAAGGAGTGATAGCATGAGATTTATTAAAAATAACATAGAGCGCGTGACAGATTCGGTAACAACAGCAGATAAATTAAAAGCATTGGGATTTAAACTACTTAAACCGGAAGGTACTGAACGGGAACAGAAAGAAGGAACGACAGATATCTGGAAAATGACTGTTACAGAGCTGAAAGCCTTGGCAAAAGAGAAAGGTATCGAAGGTGCAGCGTCTTTGAATAAGGAGGAGCTGCTGGCCGTTTTAAAGGACGTGGTATGAGTGACTGAAATTGAAAAAATAAAAAAGTTGACTGGGGAGAGCAATGAAGAATTGCTCTCTCTTCTGTATGATGACGCAAAGGAATTTGTCCTGAGTTACACAAACCGCACAAAGCTTATTCCACCTTTAGAAAAACCCACCAGAGATATAACCATAGTGGCATATAACCGGAGGGGAACCGAGGGAGAAGCTGGAAGGAGTGAAGGTGGTGAAAGCTACAGCTTCGACAATGCACCTAAGCAGATATATGATATTCTGCATCGATATCGGTTGGCGAGAGTAGGAGGAAAAACCTATGAGGCTAAAACAAAGCAGGATTGAGAATTACTTTTGGAAACCCAGAATTATCAGAAAAGACAAAGAAGGAAGCTCTTGCGAAGAATATGGAGCTGCCGTATCATTCCGGGGAGAATCCTGGCCGGTGTCAGGGAAAACCCAGGCAGAGAAATATGGGCAGAGATTACCGTATGTCAGAAATCTGAAGATTGAGGGGAGGTACATTGCCAAAGCGGATGACAAAGGAAGGATGCATTATGACTTTGGGGGTGGCTTTGATGTTAGAGAACTGGACGGAATCTGCATTTATGCCGAGGCTGGACAGAAACCGGACTATAAAATCATATCTATCAAAGCATACCGCACACTTACGTTAGAGGTGGAACACATATGAGCACAGAGGGGCACAAGGAACTGGAACAAAAACTATCTGACTTATCACAGATGGATATGAAAAAAGCAGTTGAGAAAGGGATTCAGGCCGTGCGGTCTGCTGCTGTTTTGAGATGCGCAGTTGATACAGGAGCGCTGAGACAAAGCATTTACGCAGAGGTACAGGAAGAAACGGATTTGGTAACTGGTGTCTGCTGGACAAACAGCTTGTATGCTCCTTTCGTGGAATTTGGGACGGGACCAAAAGGACAGGAACATCATGAAGGAATATCGCCAGATTATAACATAGCTTACACTCAGACCCCCTGGTGGATTCATGAGAGCCAAGTTGACAAGCGTGTAGCGGAAAAATATCACTGGTTTCATATCGACACTCCACAGGGGAGATTTTATCAGTGTACGGGACAGCCCGCACAGCCATTTATGTATCCTGCCATCAAAGATAGTCAGGACATTATCCTGGAGGATTTAAAAACAGATTTTATAGCAAATATCAAGAAGGTGACAAAATGAAAAATGTAAAAGATGAGGTATACGCAGCTCTCCTGAAAGTGACTGATAATGTATCCGATGTATACCCGAAAGATTGGGCGGACTTCCCGGCAATCCAGTATGTCGAAGAAGATAACAGTGTTGTTGAGCGCACCGGCAACAAAGAAGACAAGGCGAAAGTCCGCTATCGCATTGATATCTGGCACAATCAGAGCACTTCGGCAGCAACGCTGGCTGTAGATGAAGCAATGGCGGCTTTAGGTCTGGTACGTACCGGATGCGCAGATACGCCAGACCCATCGGGGCTGAAACACAAGCAGATGAGGTACGAAGGGATCATTGACATGTACTCCGATTACGTATATTGGAACAATTAGAAAGGATGATGAAGAATGTTAGCAAATGGAGCAAAGTTAGGATATAAGAAAAAAGGCGGTTCGACTTACACTGACCTTCCGGGGTTAAAGGAAATACCAGAGATGGGAACAGACCCGGAAAAAGTAGATAACACGGTACTCACTGATCCGCATAAAAAGTATGAAAAAGGTATTGGGGATCTCCCTGAAATGGTCTACAAGTTTAAATATGACAATACATCTGCGGAATCTCCTTATCGTACCTTGCGAGAAGCAGAAAAGAGCGATGAGATATTGTCCTTCCAGGAAACATTAGTGGACGGAAGCACTACAGAATTTGACTCCCAGGTTTCTGTCAAGCGTACAGGCGGAGGGGTAAACGGGGTAATCGAATTTGATGTAACTATGATGGTCCAGAGCGACCTCAAATATACAGACCCGGCATAAGGAGGAGCTAAAAAATGAACAATCTTGGTGGTTTTGATGAAGAGATCAGAGAGGAAGAAGTATCTGAGAAAAAGGTAGTAGACCTGAACGAAGAGAGGAAGAAACGCAAGCCATTCCATTACTGGACAGTAGGAGGGAGGGACTACCGATTGAAGCTAAAGGCATCTACAATCGGGAAACTAGAAAATAAGTACAGAAAGAATATCCTGAACCTGATTGACGATATTCCTCCGCTGTCTGTAATGCTGACGATCATACAGGCTGCTATGGACCCTTGGGAACACGGGATTGACTATACAGATGTGCAAAAACTCTATGATAAATGGACGGAAGAGGACGGCAACCAGACAGATTTATTTAGCAAAGTGATCATTCCACTTATGGCGGTATCGGGTTTTTTCCCAGAGAAGCAGGCGGTGGCAATCATGGAAGAGATGGGGAACGAATAAAGCTGCAGTCTGATTACCTCTCTGATCTGTATCCGAAGGCTTTGGATGCTGGGATACCTATAGATTTATTCTGGGAATCCTCTATCAACGAAATTTTGGATATGATGGAAAGCCGTATAAGGGTGGAGAGCCGGAAGCGTAGGGAAAAAATCATTGATGATTTCAAGATCGCAGAGGCGACAGCTATAAATATAGCGATATTGTTTTCGGAAAAAAAGAACGAGCTTTCAAAGCCTTGGGATTATTATACGGATATATTTGATAATGATAAGAAGTATTATGAAGAACAAAAAAGAATACGAGATTTAGAAGAATACAAAAAACAGCGTCAGGAATACATAAAAGAGTTTAACCGGCGCCGCCGGCAGGGAATGTGACCCTGCTATTTTTATGTGGAAGGAGGTGAAGTATGAGCGAAGAACTTGCAAAATTAAAAGTAGTGCTTGAAGCGACAACAGCCCCATACAAAAAAGAGATGGAAAAGGCCAAGCAGATCGCAAAGGAAACCACTGCCTCCATCCGCAAAGAGGCAGAAAAGACGAAAAGCCCCTTAAGCGGTCTTGATAATGGAAAGGCAATTTCTTCTGTCAGAAATACTCTGGCAAAAATTAAGAAAATGACGTCTCAGCTAACCCCCAAAAACCTATACGGAGGAATGAAAGACCGGGTAAAACAATTCCAGCTAGATGCTGGGATAAAGGTGCACACGGAAGACTTCCAGACATTGGATGCGGAGATAGAAAAGACTGAAAACTACCTCTCTAAACTGGAAGAGAAAATGGCTAAGATGGAGGGGCTTGGAGTATCAAAGAACCGGGCATCATGGGAGAATCTGCAGCATGATATCAAAAGTGCTACAGAACAAATGGAACGTCTGGAACAGTCAGCCGGAGAGATGGAAAACTCCGGAAAAGTAGGACTGAGCGAGGAACTGATTGAACTCCGTAAGGAGGCTGAAAAGTCAGAAAAGGCACTTCTGAAACTCGAAGAGAGAAAGAGCCGGGCTTCCAGTGCAAAAACAAGGAGTCCCATAGATGCCACAATCAAAAGCGAAGAAGAAAAGCTCAGTAATATGAAATCTCGTATGAAAGAGCTGCAAAAGGCCGGAGCTTCAGAGGGGATATACCGCGCCTGGGAAAAGAATTCCAAAGCGATTGAAGATACAGAAAAGAAACTGCAGAGATATTTGGAAAAGCAGGAACGCATGAAGGCAATGGGACTGGATGAAGAGGCCAGAGCTTGGCAGAATGTTAAGTATGATATAGAAAAAGCACGGGAGACACTAGAACGCTATAACAATGAAAAGCGTGTCATGCAGAAAAAAGGATTGGACGTACAGCGTCCAAAAACAGCAGCACAGGAAAACGTAAGCTTTAAGACTCCCAGAGGATGGGGAGGAATGGGGAAAACATTTGGTGGCATGAAATCTGTTTTCACTGGCGTTGGCACTGTCATCAAAAAGACATCCGGACTATTCGGTGCGCTCATACAGAGATTTGCATCGGGTATTCCGGTGTTACACCGGACAAAGTCGTCATTTAACGGATTGGGGACTTCAGGCAGAGGGCTGTCAGGAGTCCTAAAAACCATTGGCATGACGGCGAAGTTTATGTTTGCAAGCTTTGTTATTCGCGGCGCGTTGGATGGAGCCAAGGAAGGATTCCAGAATCTCGCCCAATACAGCGACAGCACAAATCGTAGCCTGTCTATGCTGATGTCGTCATTAACACAGCTTAAGAACGCCCTGGCAGCAGCCTTCGCTCCAATCCTGGACATAGTCGCTCCAATCCTTAACAGCCTCATACAGAAAATTATTTCTGTCGTAAATGCGTTCGGGCAGTTGACCGGGGCACTTACAGGAAACAGCAGCTATGTAAGGGCTAAGAAAGTTAACCAGGATTACGCCGCCAGTCTAAACCAGAATACCTCCAGTGCCAAGAAGGCGAAACAGGCAAACGAAGACCTCAAAAAGACTATCCTTGGCTTTGATCAGATTAACAAGATGGATGATAATAGCTCATCTGATTCTGACAATGATGATGCTGGGGATATGGGCGGACTCACGCCTGGTGATATGTTTGAGACGGTCCAGATCACCAGCAAAATGAAGGATTTGGCACAGCAGATCAAGGATGCTTGGAAGAACGCTGATTTTACCGAGATCGGCTCTATGCTCGGGAAAAAGCTGAATACTGCTCTTGCCAATATTCCGTGGGACAACATTAAGAATACAGCTAATAAGATTGCCAAAAGTATTGCCACTTTCCTAAATGGATTTATCGAAACCACTGACTGGGGACTTGTTGGAAACACCCTGGCACAAGGGCTTAATACCGTATTTGGGTTTGCTAACACCTTTGCTGAAAACTTCCATTGGGGAAGTCTTGGAAACGCCATCGGAAATGGAATCAATGGCGTATTGAATGGCATTGATTGGGACCTGTTGAAATCCACGGCCTTTAATTATGGCCAGGGAATAGCACAGACGCTTAATAACGCGATCGGTTCCACAGATTGGAGCCTGGCAGGAACGTCACTGGCAAATGGTATCAATACGGTCTTTACTTACCTGCAGGCATTTGCAACCACATTTAACTGGAATGGGATTGGAGTTGCAGCAGGGAATGGAATCAACGCAGCCCTATCTAATCTGGACTGGGGGCTGATAAGGTCAACCATATCAAACATCACGGCAGGTATTATCGACAGTGTAAATTCATTTCTGTTCACGACTGATTGGGGACTTGTGGGTACAACATTTGCCCAGGGTATCAACACAATCATAGACTTCGGATATGAAGCACTTACGGGGTTTGAATGGGAACAGTTCGGGCTTTCCTTTTCACAATTTATCAATGATGCAGTAGCTAAAATTGATTGGGCGAAAGCCGGGGAAGGACTGTCAAATGGAGTAAAGGGACTGTTCACAGCGATAAAATCAGCGCTGTACTCTATTGACTGGAAAGAAATCGGAGTTTCCGTAGGTAAATTCTTAAATGCAATTGACTGGAAAGGGATTATTTATGAGGCTTTGATGGCGCTTGCCAGTCTGCCTAAAGCATTGTGGGATTTACTTTCAGGAGTAATTCAGACAATTGACTGGAAGGGAATTGTTGCTCAAATAGGTAGTGCTATCAAGGACTTTCTTATAGATTTTGACTGGAAAGGAACTTTTGCAAGCGCAGGTGAATACTTAGCATCTGCAGTCAAAGCTCTTTTCGATATAGGCACAGTCATAGGTGAGGCCATTGGGAGCGCCATTAACAGCGCCAAGGAGTATTTCCAGAGCAAAATCGAAGAGTGCGGAGGAGACATAGTAGCTGGAATCCTGAAGGGGATTAAAGATGCTTTTGTTGGAATTGGATCTTGGATTAAAGACAACATCTTTTCGCCGTTTGTGGAAGGATTTAAGTCTATATTCGGGATACACTCACCATCAACCGTCATGGCCGAGATGGGCGGATATCTCATGGATGGTCTATTGGGTGGCATCAAAAATCTTGTAGCTGATGTGGTGGGTGTGTTTACCAATATCAAAGATACTATTGGTGGAGTGTGGACAACTATCACAGATGCGGCGTCCACGGCATGGGAAGGAATTACCGGCACTATAGGAGATGCTTGGGAAGGGCTTAAGACTGCAGCGTCTGAAAAATTTACGGATATTAAAGATACCGTGACCGGAGCCTGGGATACCGTGAAGGAAAAAGGTAATAAAGTCTGGAATAGTATCAAAACAACTGTAGGTGGAATATGGGACAATATGACCACGTCTGCATCTACAAATTTCGAAAATATCAAAGGCTCTGTATCTGAAGCGTGGGAATCTGCAAAGACTAAAACCGGCGAAGTTTGGGACAATGTAAAATCCACGGTTGGTGGAATATGGGACTGGCTTACAGGGAAATCACAAAAAGACTTTCCAGCAATTCAAAATACTGTAGAAAAGTCTTTCGACAATGTTAAAAAGAACACGGATTCAAACTGGAAAGAGTCACAGAAGACGGTGGCTGGTTCCGTGTCGGGAATGGACACAGATACCAAAAAAACAATGGGTAACGTACTGACTACAGTGCAGAGTTACTGGAAATCTGTACTGATCAATACTAACCAGATATGGGAACGGGCATCCAAAAAGGTTAAAACCGAATTGGACAATATGCTTGCAGATACCAATAGAACAACCGGAAATATCGCGTCATCCTTCATAAACCTGGGATACAGGATTTCAAGCGCCATTGGAGATTTGACTTGGGTGGGGCAGAATGCCGCACAACAGATAGCGAATGGATTCCGTTCTGTACATATTCCTACGCCGCAAATATCCGTCTCAAGCAGTGCATGGAGTAACGGGACTTCCTATTCGTACAACATGAGATCTTCCGTACAATGGTACAAAAAAGGCGGATTTTTCGATAGTCCTTCTGTTATTGGAGTTGGAGAAGATGGTGCAGAAGCCGTTGTGCCATTTGAACGCAGCTCTGCCATGAGCAAGCTTGCTGCCGCTATATCAGATCATATGGATGGACAAGAGGCAGCATATACTCCGCGAGAAAATGTTTATGCACTGTTCGGGAATGCTGTCACAAAAATGGTGGATGGCATCAAACTTGGGGTATTTGAGGCTGTAATGGACGCTTTTGAGGCCAGCGATATTTTTGCTGCTGACAATAATGACAAGAATGTTACGGTTGAAGTTACAATAAATGCTGACAGTGAGGCAGCTTACAAGTTTATCCGGAAGGGTAAAAAGAAATATGAAGGGCGTTACACTGTCACGGAAGATATTTAGGAGGTGGGCAGATGGATGGAGTCATTTTAGTAGATGGGAAAACATTCAAATGCCCATCGAAACTGCGATGGAAAAAAAGCGATATAAGCGCCAAAGATGCAGGACGTACCGATGATAAGACTATGCATAAAAATAGAATCGGAATGTCAAGGACACTCTCATTGGGGTGGTCGAACCTAACGAAACAGGAAATACATGAGATATTAGTGGCGTTTAATCCGGAATATGTGAATGTAACGTATTGGGATCCGTTAGACGGTTCTGATACAACAAGAAGTTTTTATACGGGAGATATGGAGGCGGACGTGAAATGGTGGGCAAAAGGCAGAGAACGTTATTCCTCCCTCAACTTTGATATTATAGAAAGGTATGGGTGATATCATGCAAAACACATCAACAACATTTAGAAACGAACTGAACAATGACAATCGCCGCTACATAGAGTCTTGCACGATCACTCTGGCCGATGGAACAAAACTTCCGGTTGACAACTCACAAATCTGGAATAACGGATTTAAGGTTGAGGAGGCTACATCAAGCGATAATAATTTTGATATAGGAGCAGCCATTACCGGGAAATTTACTCTTATTCTTAATAACATTTATGACGACTATTCCGATTATGATTTCACGGGCGCCGTTGTTTCCGATATCAGGGTGGGATTGGAGCTGCCAGATGAAACGATAGAGACCGTAAAAAAAGGTATTTATACTGTAGATGATCCGAGATACAACGGCTCTATCATCACCTTGGAGTGTTTGGATAACATGGCTCGTTTTGACCAGCCCTACACCTTAAGCAAGCTTACCTACCCAGCCACCCTGGGTGCGATCGTCCGGGATGCCTGCAGTTGCTGCGAGGTGCAGTTGGCCCCAGACAGTGCGGCGTTTGAAATGGATGACTATGTGGTGGATACCAGACCAGATGATAAATCTACCTTCCGGGAAATCCTGTCCTATGTCGGACAGATAAGCTGCCATTGGTGCAAGTGCAATGCAAACGGGCAGCTCTCGCTTGGCTGGTACGACATGAGCGTCCTGGAAAACGAGGATGACCTGGACGGCGGCAAGTTTGACGGGGATAAACCGTATTCCACGGGGGACAACGCCGATGGAGGAAACTTTAAGGATTATTCTTCTGGTGACGACTACGACGGTGGAGACTTTAAGTCGCTTTCCAAATTCCACCAGATCCACTCCTTATCCTCCATGACTGTAGCTACCGATGATGTAACCATAACCGGAATCCGGGTGATAGAGACAGCACCGGAAGACAGCGAAGAGGATGATATCACATATCAAGCCGGTGAGGATGATTATGTGCTGACCATCGAAGATAACAAGCTGATCCAGGGCGGGAAAGGTGCTCTGGTTGCGTCTTACCTCGGTAGCCGGCTTATCGGTATGACTTTCCGGCCGTTTTCGGTTTCTTGCTTGAGTGACCCCGCTATGGAGGCCGGTGACTGTGCATATCTGGTGGACCGTAAAGGCAACCGGTACCGCACAGTCATTACAGAGACTACCTTCCAGGCTGGAAATTACCAGAAGGTATCCTGCGGTGCAGAATCGCCGGCCCGGAATAGCGCTACCCGTCCCAGCAAGGCAACCCAGACGTACCGGACACTTCGCCGGCAGATAAAGCGCAATAAAACGGAATGGGAAAAAGCAATGGAAGACCTTGGCAACCGTCTGGAACAATCCAGCGGGTTATATTCCACTATCGAAACTCAGCAAGACGGCAGTAAGATATATTACCTGCATGACAAGCCAATCCTGAAGGAATCCGCTATTGTCTGGAAAATGACTGCGGAAGCCTGGGGCGTGTCTACGGATGGTGGGGATACCTGGAATGGTGGCATGACCGTGGATGGTGATGTGATCGCCCGGATACTGCATACCATCGGTCTCAATGCCGACTGGATCAACACCGGGGCACTGGTGGTTCGGGATAATCAGGGGAATATCCTATTTAATGCGGATATAGACACCGGGCGAGTAGAGATTGTAGCGGACAGCTTTTCCTTGCGCGGCAAGACCATCGAAGAGTTAGCTCAAGATGAGCTAAACGATTTCGTAAATGCTGTATATGGACCGGACATAGAGGAACTGCAAGCCCAGATAGACGGGCAGATTGAGAGTTTTTACTATGATTACGAGCCGTCTCTCCAAAACCACCCTGCATCCCAGTGGACCACCACGGAGCTGCGGAAGAAGCATGAGGGTGATATATTTTATTGGAAGTCAAAGGGGTATGCTTACCGATTTTTACTTGACGGCGCTACCTGGAAATGGCAGATCATTCAGGATGCGGATATCACCAAGGCGATAGCATCGGCTGAACACGCCCAGGATACCGCAGACGGTAAACGCCGGGTATTTGTTGTAACGCCACAACCTCCATATGATATCGGCGACCTGTGGGCGCAGGGTAGTGGCGGCGATATGATGCGCTGCCGGGTGTCAAGGAGTACGGGAACCTATGTATCCACGGACTGGGAAAAAGCCAGCAAATACACGGATGATACCAACCTCAACACCTTCCTGACTGGTGAGTTCGCGGAAACTGTAAGCGATCTACAGGCCCAGGCCGACAAGAAGGCTGAAACCTGGTATCAATCAGCAGACCCGGCATTGAACTGGAACACTGCCCAGAAAGCAGAACACAAGGGCGACCTCTGGTATGATACAAGCCGCCAGAGGACCTACAGATACAATGGATCCGGATGGGATGAGAGCAAGACAACCCCTCCGGATTCTGTGTTTGATGCCATAGACGGAAAAGCTCAAATATTTGTGGCCCAGCCAATCCCTCCTTATGAGGTAGGTGATTTGTGGGTTACCTCAGTTGAGGATAAAAAAGCCGCCGTAAAAATATGTAAGGTTGGCCGCGAAACCGGGAATTATAACGCTGATGATTGGATTGATACGAAATATGTGGATGCCTCGGATATATCCGGAGCTATCACGGAATATGACACCAGCCTGGGGCAGAGCGAGGTATTTAACAAGCTTACGAACGGCGGGAGTACGCAGGGGATATTTATCAAGGACGGAAAGATATACCTTAATATCGAGTATGTACTGGCGGGGGTTTTGGCCGGGAATTTCATCAATGCCAAAGGTATCAGTGTTAAGGATAGTTCTAATAACACCACCTTTTACATTGACGATGCTGGTAATGTAACTATCCGGGCAAAGACATTCAGTTTATCCGGGCAGACGATAGGAGATATCGCTTATGGTTACGCAGATAACGCACTGAGTAGCGCCAACGCCTATACGGACTCTAAACTTGCTAATATAAAGCCGAATCTCTCCCAGCAGGAAATATTCAATATCCTCACCAATAATGGGGACACGCAGGGAATCTACCTGTATGGAGGTAAAGTCTATATCAATGCCAGTTATATCGACACAGGTAATCTCGCTGGATGGACGGTTGGACAGACATCGCTGTCCTGCACTGCTAAACGCACAACAGATGAAGGAGGTATAGGAACTTTTAATATCAGCCTGGATGCAGCAAACGCCAGGGTGCAGACCAGCGGGCCATTCTCGGTGTATGGAGGTGACGGAAACGCAAGAATTGAAGGATGCAAGGTGTATGGAGACACTATGGAGTGCGTAGTGTTTAAAACGCGTTCCCAGGGTAGCTCAACTTTTAATCATACAGCGGATTTTAATGGAGCTGCCACTTTTAAATCATCTGTCAACTTCAACTCAACAACCTACCTTAATTCGACAACCTATTTTGGATCCACTTCGTATATGCGTGAGACCATTTGGCGGAACAACAGTGGCTCAACGAAGTTCTGGTTTAGACCGGATTATGATAATGGCCGGCTAACATGCCATGCGATTATAGAGTCTGACCGGGATGTTATATTCCCGGCGGTATATAATCAAAACGACACCACCGGTAAGATTGTGCGGATAGTACCAGGAGGTAGAATGTATTCGAGTAGTTCTTCCGCAAAGAAATATAAAAATCATGTCCGAGATATGACCTTGGAAGAAGCAGAGGTATTATACAACCTTCCGGTGGTGTGGTTCCAGTACAAGGAAGGGTATCTCGTTGATAGCGATGAACGTATTTCCCGGGATATCCCCGGAATGTATGCGGATGATGTAGATAAAATCTTCCCTATCGCTGCCGACCATGTAGAGGGCGAAGTCGAGGACTGGAATGAGAGAATGTTGTTCCCGGTTGTGCTAAAACTTGTACAGGAGCAGAAGAAAGAGATTGATGCGCTAAAGAAGAGCCAAACAGTCCTTGAGCAGCGTATCGCTAAATTAGAATCCCTGATTGGAGGTGTGGCAGATGGCGATTAATATGAGACGCGGCATGTATGAAGATTTCGACATGGACCGTATGCAGGCGGGAGAGCTTGCGATTGTCCTGGGTGGCGACCCGAACGTGGCCTCCGGGAAGAGTATCTACTTTACGGTGGCGCCTGGTGACTGTCGAAGATTGATGACCAAAGAAGATCTCAAGAGTGAAATCTATAATGCACTCGGAGAGATCACTGATGAACTATCCTCCCGCCTGGATGCCGTTGCAGAAGAGGTAGGGCTTGCGGAAAAAGCAAGGGTAACGGCTGAATCCTCCCGGAAATCTGCTGAAACTGCAAGAGCATCGGCAGAGTCAAGCAGGGTGGTTGCTGAGAATGCCAGGAAATCCGCTGAAACTGCTAGGGTATCAGCTGAGGCATCCCGGACATCGGCTGAAACCTCCAGGGTATCCGCGGAAACAGCCAGAGTAACCGCGGAATCCAAACGCGCCGAAGCCGCCAAGGAACAAGCCAAATCTGTTACCGAGGCTGTGCAGTCCATAGGCGACTCCAAGGAGCGGGCCAATGAAGCGGCTGCACAGGCAACAGCGGCGGCAGGTAATGCAAACTCTGTAGCAAACACGGTGGAAGAGAAATTAAACAAGGGAGAGCTGAACGGTCCTCCGGGGCCGGCTGGCAGCAATGGAATTACCATTCCGGCGAATGGTCTTTTTACGCTGGGCATAGAAGGTGAAGACCTGTATGTTTATTACTCGGATGCAACCACTCCACCTCAGTTTGAGATAGATTCAGAGGGGTATGCCTATTGGATTACCCCAGATAGTTAGGAGGATAACATGGCAAAAATTAATATTGGAAAAGTAGTTGGCCCCATCGGAGAACAGGGCAAACAAGGTCCGTCCGGCACAATGAAAGTAGGGAAGGTATCTACTCTGCAGCCCGGTACCGCAGCGACCGTTACCAATACCGGGACTACCGAAAATGCCGTCCTGGACTTCGGTATCCCCCGGGGAGTTGATGGCATGACGGATTTAGTAGCGGAATATACGGACGCCGCAGAGCATACCTGCAGCCCTACGGTTTCTGCTCCTGTGGTGATCAAGGAGATTACAGGGAAGACGGAGCAGGTGCAGACGACTGGGGCGCAGTTATTTAATGCAGATAGAATACCGACTAAAAGTGCTGGTGGAGCAACGCTTACAAATAATGGCGATGGAAGCTTTACGATAACTGGAAGTGGTACATTGCAAAGCACTTTTGATGTTAGATACATAATCGAAAATTCAACAGCCATAAAATTATTTAAAGCCGGAAAATTAAAGTGTAAGCTGGGAAACGGAATACAAAAAACAACGCCAACATTTACGGTACAAATTGAAAATAAGCAAAGCATTATACGGACGCTTACAAATAATTTTGAGTATGATTTGACTCAAGAAATAATTGATTCGGATGGGTTTCTTGTACAGGTAGTATTCTACGCACCGCCCAACACAATAATTGAGAGCGAAACAATTAAACCTATCATGTACCAGGATGGAAATGGGGATTGGGAACCCTACACCGGAGGCAAACCAAGCCCAAGCCCGGATTACCCACAGGATATTTGGACAGTGGGTGAAAATAGAAACTGTTTTAACTTTGCCGATATTCCATCCCAGTCAGCAAATGGGATTGTCTGCACGAACAATGGAGACGGCAGCTTTACATTTTCCGGGACATACGATAAAAAAGCAAACGTAGCTTTTAGTAAAACATACACGCACGCAGAAACCCTAAAGATGTTTAACTCTTCCGGGAAATACGGTATCAGCCACGGCGATATGCTGCATCCATCATTTTATGTGGATGCATATTATAATGGTGCTTGGCATAATGGAGTTTTGTCTACGGCATATACGACTCCCTGGAATATCACAAGTGAGATAATCAATGCATCTGATTTTTATATAAGGTTAGGCTTTTATATCAGTACGGGGTTAACATTTACCCCACGAACTGTCTACCCTCAGATATATAAAGGCACAAATAAACCAGGGTTTCAGGCGTGCACTCAGGCGCCTGTGCTGAAGGTGAAATGTCAGGGAAAAAATCTGTTTAAAAACGAGTGGAGGAAAGGCGATTGGAATGGAAGTGCGCAGGATATCCGCATATCAACAGACCAAAGAATTTTTCTGAAGAAAGGTCAAAAAGTAACATTTTCGTATAATACAAGTGTTCCATTTGAATATGGGATTATCCAACTTGATTTGAATGGAGGCCATGCCTGGGATCAAATATGGAAATCTGGTACGTTTACACTTTCAGCGGAATATGATATGTACATTGCGCCTGTATTTGCGGACAAAACAAATAAAGAAGCCAGTATTTCATTGGACAATACGAAAAACGTAAATATGCAGATTGAACTTGGCGACACCGCCACTCCATACACCCCTTACCACCACTCCGACATCACTATTCCACTTGCCTCCCCTCTCTATTCAGGAGACAAAATCTGCTGTGTACAGCCCGGGGAATCCTATGTGGATGCTAACGGGAATACATCTGTGGCGCATAGGGTGTTGTGGGGCGTGATGAGAACGAATCAAATGGTAGTATTCGATGGTAGCGCGGATGAAGGATGGGAATATGAGGTTACAAATACTACTGGTGTGTTCAGGAAAAAAATATTAAAGTACATGAATAGAGTGGAGAATGTTGCTGTTAGCGTTAAGGCAAGGATATATTCTGATTGCTATTCCGCGATGTCAGCAAATGATACTTATTTGTGTAAGCAAGGAATTTCCGTAGACGATGCTGGGAGGATTATGGTTTATGATGAAGCGTATAACACAAAAGACACATCCTTGTGGAATACTCATTTAAAAAACAATCCCCTTACGGTTGTTTTCGAGATTGCGACCCCATACTTTGAGCCATTTGCCGACCAGTCACCCTTACACAACCTGCGCTCTGCTGATGACCTCACCTATATGTACACCAACGACCCGCTCAAACCGGATATTACCGTTGATGTCGCAAAACAAGCCGCCGGAGGATATCTGCTGTCTGGTTACATGGATAGGTCAGACGGCATTATGGTGGATGCCACTACAGGCGCAGAGTGTGTGTTAGGCATGGAAAATGGACTGCTGACCGTATATGAAATAGAGGAGGAATAAAATGAAACGGAACAAAGTATTACAAATCGCTGACAAGCCCACCCTGGATAAGATCCTGGATTACACACGCCGGATAGATGCCGGTATATTTAATGCACAGTCGCTGGACTGGGGAGCCTACTTTTCTTCCAGGGCCACAGGAGAGGTATTTAGCACCAAATTTTATAAGCAGTCCGTATCAGATACGGTCATCGGAGAACGTCTTAATGATTCTGTAGGGAAAACCTGCGAACCGTCCACGGACACTGTGAAAGGCCGCGATGACTTTGCACCATACAATGCATTCTGGTTTACGGACTGCAACTTTATTGTCAATGACGCAGGGGTAAAAATCCCTACCTATATAGATGGACAGGGCGGATTCAGCCGCACCGGCAAGGTAGATGTTGGTGTACTGACACCGCCCTTATATTATGGGATTCAGCAGGTATCAGACGGAGAGATCTGGCATCTGTCCGACTCTCCACACCCGGAACTGGGACTTGTACTGATGCCGCACTGTAAAGATGCCAAGGGCAATCCTCTGCCGTATGGAATCATAACCAAGTATTACGCCGGCACGATTGACGGGGTATTTTACTCTTCCTCTGGGCTGCCGGTAAGCAACTTTACTTCCTATCAATCGCTCCGCACAGCTATGCAAAAGAAAGGAGCCGGCTATACGGGTTCCGGATCTGAGCGAAGTATTTTCCTGATCACGATGCTGCGGATCAAATACGCCACATCATCCAGCCAAAAGATATTTGCCGGATATACCAATTACAGCTACCAGTACAAAGTCTCCCAGGCATCTACAGGGAATTATGTGGTGCTGACCAAGGCCCAGGCTGCAAATTTCCTGATTGGCAGTGTGGTGTCAATTGGCGATCCCGTTGCCAATACGAACATTGACCGCGGCAATGCTTATATGCGCAATCTTGCTGACAAGGTGATGATCACAAAGGTAGAGGCGGTTGACGCTACCTACAGCAGAGTATACGTAGATGCGCCATCCATGATAGTGACCGCCACCTCTTACATATCGACCATGCCGTTGTATTCCGGCCAGACGGATTCTGTGCTGGGAAATGATGGCTCCATGACTTCGAATACGGATAATAGACATTCCTATAAACTTCAGGGCGTGGAAGATAGCATCGGTGCTTACATGGTATCCAGTAATGAGGTCATGTATAAGGAGACCGCCGAAAAGACCATATTTTACGCCAAAGCAGGAGCTGATTATACAACTGACCTTGCTACATTCCAGAACACCTGGAAAAAGATTGGTGAGTTCACGAGCACTGGTTCGGCTGATATTTGGATCGGAGAAATAAATGTAGACCTGGAAACTGGTGCGCATATGATCCGGACCATCGGAAATGGTAGTGCATCCGGTACAGGCGACCGGTATTATTTTGGTGGTGACAGCATTGGATTGAGAGAACACTTATCACGCGGGAGCCTCGGGAGCGGTGCGAATGCTGGTTTGTCCTTCCTGAATGGCGGGAACGGCCTCTCGATCGCCTGGTGGAACTGCGCGGTTTGCGTTTAAGTCCGAAGCCCTGCTAGGGGTGAATTGCGAAGCAAGAGGGGGCTTCCCCTCTACAGGGCTTTAATTAGTTCTGCTGCGGCTTAGCCGTAGCAGAACATGCTACCTATGATTTTGAAACTGTAAGAAAATAGCAAGCGATAAAAGTGCGGATTTTATCCTCACTAGGGCTTGACGTGCGCGCGGGAACCTCAGGAACGGTGCGAATGCTGGTTTGTCTTACCTGAATGGCAGGAACGGCCTCTCGAACGCCAGGTGGAACTACGCGGTTTGTATTTCTATTTTTATTATTGTATAGCACGTCATTCCGTCCCCGAAAAGGGGATTGTTGTAAAACAACACTTAAATAAGAAAGAGCAGGGGACCGAAAACGCGGCGGCGTGAGTAGGGACATGCCCGAATTGGGGCATGCCGGGATTAGTAGAAAAGCCGAAACTCCTTCGACGATAGAAACGATGAAAAAATACTGTAAAAACGTTGATATAACAGATAGAGATTTAATATCCTCAGCGGTTCGCCAATGTCTGGAGGATAAGATGGGCCGCCGGGATACATTGCAGATATTCCGGGATTATTCGGGGTTGCCATACCAGTTTTTAAAAGATATCGCAAAATCGCATCAATGCTGGATGTTCAATGGAATCATTGAAACGATCATTGATGGGATGCAGGAAGAAATCCGGAACGAACGCTTTGTCTGGAAATCCATCTGGTACACATGGCGCAGAGAGAATGACAAGCTCCGCCGTATCGGAATCCAGAATATCAAGCAGCAGCTCTACGATTACGTTGCGGTGATCGGCCTGGAAGAACTGCTGCGGAAAAAGATAGGATACTATCAGTTCGCATCGCTGAAAAATAAAGGCCCGCTGTCAGGGGCAAAAACAGTCAAAAAGTGGATAAGCAACCGCAAGATGCGATACGCATGGAAAGGCGATGCACGCCATTATTATGAGAATATCAATATACGCAAACTGAAAGCGATATTAAAACGGTATGTGAACAATCGCCTGCTGTTGAAATTGGTGTTTGCGCTGATTGATACCTTTGAAGTAGGTCTGTCAATCGGATCATACTTAAGCCAGTATCTTGCAAACTTGTATATGTCATTTGCCTATCACCATGCGACCGAACGGCTCTATAAAACCCGTAAGCGCCGGGATGGATTGGCCGTGCGCGTAAGGCTGGTCATGCATGTGATGATATTCATGGATGATATTCTGTTTATTGCCACGAGCCTAAAAGACCTTAAACTAGCGGTCAAGGAATTCCGATCGTGGTGCTGGGACAACCTGGAGATCAAGATCAAGTCCGGTGATGAGTATATTGACCTGCGCACAGGCTACATTGATATGATGGGATTTATAGCATCCAGGGACAAATTTATCGTTCGGCCGCGTATCTTTCGGAGATACCGCAAGGCCATAACTACGGTCAAAAAGACTGGGAAAATCACAAAAAGGCAGGCAAAACGTATCGTCAGCTTGAGTGGATGGCTGACCAACGCCCAGTGTAAGCACTGGAGAAAGCGGAACAAAGCAGATGAGATCAATAAATTATGCAAGGAGATGATAAGCAATGGAAAAAATGTTGTATACCTCAAAAATGCCACCAGTGACAGTGACTCTCCTCCCGGACGGGAAACGGGATGTAACGGTGCTAACCAACGAGCAGGTGATCGTGGAGCCGCTAACAATGCCAATTCCGGAAAATCCAGAACCGCCAGTAGAAGAAGCAGCCATAGAAGATCCGGCGGAGGCGCCCGAAGAACCGGAAGCACCAGAACCAGAACAGCCGGAACCAGAAGTGCCAGAACTACCAACAGGGAATATCCTCTACCAGTATGACGGAAACCAATTCCGAACAGTCTACGAGTTGACCGAAGAGGAAATATTGGCTGACTTGGATAAGTATCTTAATTACGACAGCGCCGGTGAACCTACCTTAGAGCAGCTTGCACACGATCACCAATTGATTGACAGCTTCACGCTGGAATTAATGGAAGGAGGCTTATTATGAGGATGCTTATTGAGAGTTTAAAGAGACTGTACCGGGCCGGCAAAGTGGGAGATGAAAAAATTGACTCCATGATGCAGGCTGGAACGATTACCCAGGAGGAGGCAGAGTATATTGTTACAGAATAATCACGAGTGCGCCCACAACCATAGAGGCATCTGCGGAAGATATGGCGGCCCATGTAAGAGGCATTGCCGGGAATCGGATCAGTGTGAGGACTGCAGACACTTTCATATTCCGGAAGGGCAGGAACCTTGTATGAACTGCGATAAATTGTACCGTGCATAGGAGGCATAAAGATGGAGATCAGAGCGAGACCGGAGACGGTCTTATTTTTATGGGATGAATTGCGCCGGCGCAAAGCCGGAGAAAGGAGCTGCAGGCGTGACTATTGAAATAGCGTTATTGATCAGTTTGGTATCTGCTTCCTTTGCGGTATTTTTTGGACTCAAAAGCACAAAAAGGGCCGATACCTCAGATGCCGAGAAAAAAGCCGTGGAAAGCGCCACAATCAATGTCAAACTGGATACCATAGCCGGAGATGTCCGGGATATCAAATATGATATGACGGCAGTTAAAAAGGACGTACAGGGACTCACAGAACGGATGATCATCGTGGAGCAGTCAACAAAATCTGCACACCATCGGATCGATGGGATAGAAAGAGAGGAATAAAGTTATGAAGGAAAAAAGAGATTGGAAGAAATGGTGGAAGGCAGCAGGAGTAAGGGCAGTAAAGACAATGGCACAAACCTTCGTGGCAACGGTCGGAACCACAACCATGATCACAGGTGTTGATTGGGCTGTGGTAGTATCAACAACCGCACTGGCCGGGGTGTTGTCAATTGCAACATCCATAGCCGGGCTGCCGGAACTGGATGACGGAGAGAGTACAGAGGGCGAGTAATCGTCCTCTCTTTATATGGAGGTAACTTATGGCAACTAAAATAATAGGACAGGCCCAGGCAAGTGCAGCACAGCTTAAAGCCTATATCCTGTCAGTAAATCCAGGGGCGCCGGCGTCAGTCCTGGGGATGCTGCATTACTACATATCTGAAGGAGCCGCAGAGGGAGTCCGGGGAGATGTTGCTTTTGCACAAAGCTGTCTGGAAACAGGTAATTTTACCTTCGCCGGCAGCGCCGTCACCCTGGATCAAAACAATTTTGCTGGGATTGGCGTCACGTCCAATGGTATGCGCGGCAACTCCTGGGATACGCCACAATTAGGTATCCGGGCGCAGATACAGCACCTCAAGGCCTATGCTTGCGATCAGAGGCTTAATGGAGTTTGTGTGGACCCGAGATTTACGTATGTCAAAAGAGGTAGCGCTCCCTATGTGGAGTGGCTGGGAATCCAGGAGAACCCTTCAGGAGCCGGATGGGCCGCCGGGAAAGACTACGGCAGCAAGATACTGACGATATTATCAAAAATCCTGAACACCCCAGGTGAAAGCGAGGCAAACATGAATATCAACAAGGATTATATCAGCAACAATAACAGCTATGAGGGCCAGACACCCAAGTACATCGTCATCCACAATACCGATAACTACAGTGCCGGGGCCAATGCCAAAGCCCACGCCAAGGCTCAGCATGACGGGAATTTCAACGGTATGTCCGCCCATGTGTATGTGGACGACACCAGCGCTTATCAGGCAACCCCATACAACCGGGGAGCGTGGCATGTAGGTGTCAATTATGGCGGCCGGCTGTTTGGGACAGTGAACAACCGTAATTCCGTGGGTATTGAGATGTGCGTGCAGGCTGGATACAACTACAGCAAGGCATTTAATAACACCGTCCAGGTGTGCAAGCAGCTTATGAAAGAGCTTGGTATCCCGGCTGATCGGGTGGTGCAGCATTATGATGTGTGTGCCAAAAACTGCCCCTCTGCGATCCGGGCAAAAGGGGATTGGACAAGGTTTAAGCAGGAAATCGCAGGCAATACAGGCGAAGTGGTTGTAGATCAGTATTACAGGATCCGGAAAACCTGGGAGGATAGTAAATCTCAGTTGGGAGCATATAAAAGCTTGGAAAATGCCAAAAAGGATTGGAAGGAAGGCTATGTTATCTACGACTGGAACGGCAAGGCCGTGTATCCTGTAGTATCCGTTAAGACAAAAGCCAGCCTGACCCCAGACATCACCTTGCAGTTCCCGGAAATCTCCAAGGGTTGCACCGGCATAGCTGTCAAGATGCTGCAGGTGATGCTGGGAGTTGAGGCAGATGGGAGTTTTGGAGATGCGACAGACAAGGCTTTCAGAACCTTCCAGAAAAATACCAACCAGACCCAGGATGGGATTTGCGGCCGGAATGGATGGGCAGCAGTGGCGGCTCATATGGCGGCGAATACATTCGAATAATGGAGGAATTTGGCGAACGAAAATTGCTGTAATATAGGTGATATTGTGGTATTATAGTGATGCGGGGTACTTGTCTGATTAACAAGTACATATATAACAAAAGATGGTAGACACGTAAGATAAAAGCCGGCAGAGGTACCCTGCTGGCTTAATTCAGCTAAAATCGAGATGAAAAAAAGCTTGAAAAAAATTTGGGAATCTGTTATGATAAAAACATAAGGAAATAACCAACCACGAGTGGTTTGACCTGTGAAAAGAGTAGAAAATACCACCCTGATATCTCGTCAAAGTTTCAAGGGTGGTTTTTCTATGCAAAGATTAATGTGTTGAAAAGACGTATTAAATGGCAGGTGTTTATCTTACCTTAATAATATTAAACTAAAAAATAAAAAGGGGCTGTCACATAAACGATTGAAAAATCGTGAAGTGATAACCCTTGATTTAATATTAAGATGGATCATCCATTGTATTTAAAAATTTTATTAGTGCAGATTTCGCATCATCCAAACTGCTGTATTCACCTATTCTGACTTGCTTTCCGTTGACGTAAGGAATCACTTTCCATTTTTTATGCGATTTTTCCCATGAGATATATTTGATTCCAGATTGCTTGCCCTCTTCCGCGTGCCTTCGCTTGCTATATAATCTTTTTCCTTCTCTTATCTTTTCTGGGTTATTTCTTTTCCATTCTAGAGATTGTAAATTATCAACCTCTTTTAAGTGCTTCTCTGCACATTGCGGGCAATACCGCTGTCTGCCACTATTTTTTATGATTTCCTTACCGCAAAGCTCACATTTTATAACACTGCCTATCGGATTATACCTAGGCTCCCGCCGGCGCATCCTATGTTCTTTTAATTGCGCTTTGCGGCGATCGACTCTGCAGCCGGGACAATACCAAGCGCGTGGGCCACCATCAAAAGTGCAGCCACAAGATTTACAAATGCGGGGGAGTATATTATTACTCATAGCAAATCCCTCACATCACATTCAAGGGCATCTGAAAGAGCAATAGCAGTTGCTAGTGTCATATTGGCACAGCTATATTCACGGGACTCATATTTCTGGATCAGGCGAATGTTCACCCCGGATTTTTCCGCCAATTCTCTCTGCTTCAGCTCACATAAGGTCCGCTGATACAGCAATCCATTTAGTTTGTTATTGTGGCAGTCATATCCATGATTTACCAATGAGCAGACTCCGCACATTCCGTCAGTTCTGATACAATCAGAATATCTTTTCATGACAGCACCTCCAATACTTCGGCGTCTCTGATTATAATTTCTCCCAGATCCTGTCCATACTCACCGTAGTTTCCAGCAATGATAGCAATATGTTGACCATAATATCCGTTTGCAAGTTCTGCGTCCTCAAGTCTGATCGCACATGTACCGTCTAATTCTTCGCTTGTGCATTCTCCGTCAACCCAGATATAAGAGTAGTCAAGGATCTCACCCTGAACAAATTCGTTTTCCTGTACTCTGACACCGATAAAATCGTAGTCATATTTATCTTTGATTTCATCTATACTGTTCATAATATTTCTTACAACTTCCGTCTTTGTCATTTTGGTGATCCCCTTTCCTTATCTTTAAGTATATTATACGCCTATATAGGCGTAAAGTCAATATGAAAATGACAATTTGAAGGAAAAAATTATAAAAGAATTATAAAGATATACCCTGAAAATGTATTGATTTTGGCGATTCGGACTGATATAATCATTATTAGGTAGGTAAGTACCTGACCGCAAATGCATTGTGCCATAAAGCAAAACTCTAAGACTAATCTTAGAGTTTTTTTGTTTTGCAGAATTACACTGACCATGTGCATGGGCTTCGGATGTAACGCTGCAGGTGTTGTAGGATGCCGGATCATTGATTCCCCAAGAGAACGGCTTCTGGCAATACTGACAAATAGTTTTGTTCCTTGTAACGGAAGATATCCTGCGCTCATCGCAATACTCACCATGTTTTTTATAGGAACCTCAGGAGGCACTTTTTCTTCTGTGATGTCTGCGGTACTTTTAACAGGGGTGATACTCCTTGGGATTGCTATGACCTTTGGAGCCACGAAGCTCTTGTCCAAGACAGTACTCAAGGGAGTCCCTTCCTCCTTCACCCTGGAACTTCCTCCTTACAGGAAACCCCAGGTGGGCAGAGTGATAGTACGCTCTGTTTTTGACAGAACTCTTTTCGTACTGGGCCGTGCCATGGCTGTGGCAGCCCCTGCAGGAATGATCATCTGGCTCATGGCTAATGTAAAAATAGGAAATGTAAGTGTGCTGAATCATTGTGCGGAGTTTCTAAATCCCATGGGAAGGCTTATGGGATTAGACGGAGTAATCTTAATGGCTTTTATTCTGGGATTCCCCGCCAATGAAATCGTAATCCCCATTATCATTATGGCATACATGGCCCAGGGAAGTATTTTGGAAATGGATAGCCTTGTAGAAATGAAGCAGCTGTTCATTGCAAACGGATGGACCTGGGTGACAGCAGTAAGCACCATGTTATTCTCCTTAATGCACTGGCCCTGTTCCACAACCTTGCTTACAATAAAAAAAGAGACACAAAGTCTTAGATGGACCGCCTTGGCAGCAGCATTGCCTACTGCGGCAGGGATTGTTTTTTGTATTCTTTTTAATGGGGCGGCAAAGCTTATTATGAGTATTTTTTGAACTATATGGACTGGGGGGAGGGAGATTTGTAAAGCTGAAGGTTTAGGAGAATGGGAGGGGCGCTTTGTATTGTGAATGCAGGGCGCCTTTTTGATGAAGAATAAAGGAGAAATGAGGGCTAATGAGAGAAGAAAAGTATTTGATGCGGTGAATCTTTTAACGGAAGATATGCCGGTAAGTGTACCTACAGTGAAAATGAAAAATGGAGTTTCGATGCTAAGCATCGACTCCATCAAACCGTTCCATGAACATCCATTTCATTTATATGAGAGGGATCGCTTGGCCGATATGATTGAGAGTATGAGAACACATGGTATATTAAATCCGGTAATCGTAAGAACGACGGAAGATGGTTATGAAATGCTTTCCGGACATTATAGACAGAATGCGGCGAGATTGGCTGGGTTTACAGAGATTCCGGCTATCATAAAGAAGGACTTGCCGGATACGGATGCCTATGTGTATGTAATTGAGACGAATCTGATGCAGAGATCATTTGTAGATTAGGAAATATCAGAAAAGGTAGCAGTCTTGAAGGAACGATATGACAAGGTGTTGTATCAGAGACAACGTGAGAAAATTATGGAAGAAGTAGCTAGACTGGAAGATGCCACTTTGAAAGTTGGTCACAGTGACCAACTTTTCAGCAATCGAGAAGTTGTGGGAAAAGAATATGACTTATCTAGCAGTTCTGTTGGTAGGTTGTTAAAGGTGAATGATTCGATAAAGCCATTACGTCACAAGCTGGATAATGGTTCGCTGCAGTTTTAGGTTGGAATTCAGATATCATTTCTTTCGGAAGAAGAACAGCAGATGATGTATGAGGAAATGATGGACTTGCATGTGAAGCTTACTATACATATGGCAATCAAATTGCGAGAGCATTCCCGACAATTAACAAAAGCAATGGTGCGTCGTTATTTGACAAAGACGGTGGACCTGAAGGACAAACAATGAATATCAAGGTTGCAGAAACGATTTCTAAGAAATACTTTGATGGGAAAGAAGCGAAAGATATTGAAGAAATTTTGAATAAAGCACTGGAAGTGTGGTTTGCCAGAGAAGATGATGCTAATGTTTAATGCGGAGAATTTGGCTAAGCTGGACCAGAAATATTTTAATGTTATTGTTTCAGATGATAGAGATGTAACAATTCAGAGTAAGAATACCGGACATTTTTGGTATCTGCATTGTACGGAGTATCCGACGGAAAGTGCATGTGTTATATTTCATAAGCATAGGTATTCACATTCATATCATCAACATGTACGTTCTCGTACCTTGCGTCAGGCATTGAAAAGTATTAAAAGGCACGATACATTTCAGGTGAAAGTAAGAAAAAGAGCATAAAAAATGGCAACAGCGATATCAGAAGAGACGGGTATCGCTGTTGCTTTTTCTATAGGATTAGTTATTTGGTGTAAAGATTCTTGGCAAGTTTCTGGGCTGCTTTAATGTCAGCATAGCCCTGGGATTTGCCAAGGCTCAGTTCGGAAAGAATCTCCCCTTTGCTATAGTCGGACTTGATAAGTTCAAGGATGCGGCCATACTTTGGGTTGATTTCTCCTACCTGGCGAATAAGGTCATCGATAATCATTCGAAGCAAAGCAGTGTCTTCCAAAGGAGTAGTAGCGGCTGGGTCATAGCCTTTGCCATCTTCGGACTCTGCATCTTCAAGAAACTGGTCATATGAGAGGGTTTCTTCTGTTTTAAAGGATGCAAAGTACTCATGGACATTTGCAGTTCTAAGAAGGTGCCGCCTCTGGCAACTGCGATGTGATGGAGCAGTTTAGTGTCATGCTCTGGACTGCTGTTTAGTTGTCGGATGCGATTGCATACAGTTCGCTGAATACATCTGAAAGGTCAGAAGACTTCAGGGCATGTATAGTTTATGCACCGTATTTGCTGAGAACAAAATCTACGGTTTCTTGCTCAACGTTTGCAGCTACTTTGGCAGATGTGTTCTCGATGTTGGTGAGCCAGTTGTTTCGCTCTGCTCTTGTCATTTGTGCCATCCTCCTTTGTTATAGATTTGGAATCTGGTATTTAGCGCTAAGTGCTTTGAAAAGAGAAAAGAAGAACTTTAATATTGCGATGAAAAATATGCAAACGCGATTTTATGTTTGCGTATGCAGTAGATTTTTCTATAAGTTTGTGGTATTATAAAATGTAAAGCTTTTAGATAAATACCAGTGTAGCTCCTTTGTCTCTTTACACTTCTGAACTTATCGTTGCTTTGGTTATTGTCAAGAGGAGATATGCAGTTACTTCAGTTACTTTTTCGGGGAGGATAAATGAATGACAAATGACAAAATTCTTATCTATGTGGAGGTGTACTGTTCTTTCTGTTTACTCAGGCGAAACCAGCAAAGGGGACTGCTCGTGAACATGCGGCAGGTATAAAGGATAATCATAATGCACAAACTGTTATGGCGGATCTGGTTTATGCAGTTACAGGACAGAGGGGAAAAGAGATGTCAAAAGATACATCAAAATATCGAGAGTGTCTTAATTTTGGGAGTGTTAATATACCTTTTAACGAAACTGCAGTGAGCGATAGCTATGATAATAAAGTGAAAAACAAATATTACTTAACATTGGGGAGAATGGCGGAGTTAAAATTAAAGATACAGCATTTCGTCAGTTAGTGATAGATACGATTAGAACATTAAACGAATATAGTTATTATTTAACTGATAAGTTTCTAAGGTGAATCCCTGGAACAGAAATTCTATGGTTTAGAAATGAATCTTTAGAAGAAGGTGAGCAACTTAGGAATGTATTACAGCCAGAGTGATACAGATTAAGATGTCAAATTGGCCGATTGTATGAACGAATGTACCCTATTCCGGAGGATGATGAAATGGAACAAAAAGAGGCGGAGGTCGTGGACGAGGATATGTCAGGTGCCACTGATAAAAAAGGAAAAGTTGTACATCAAACAATAGTAAATCAGTATGGCGATCATCCTGTACACATTGATCATGTGGAAAATTTAAAGATGTAAGGCGGTGAAACTATCCCAGAGGAATTGATGTTATTCCAACTAAGCAAGTAAATCAATATGGAGATAAATCGATTCATGTGGATTACGTTGAGAGCGTGACTGTTAATGTGTTCAATGATAGGAACTCCGAAGTTTACGATGCTACGGGAAACCCCTTTACACCGATAGTACCGACTCGTTACGACAGGGAAAAAAGGATTATATATCTTGGAAGCGAAGAAATCACCTTGCCAGTGCAGTTGGTTTCATAAGGTGAGTTGGATTCGAATAACAGCCATACAAAAATGCATTATATGAGGTATATGCCGAGAAGATTCAACGTGCAGTGGCTCCAGATGCAATTCCTCGTGAATTTAAGCGCCATTATGCAAATGAGAGAAAAGCATATTTTGGAGCTGAAAGTGCACAACGATCTGTTAGAGAAGTATTTTCTGACGGAGAAACGCAATTCAATGTATTAAAAAATGATGCATTCGAAGGCATAGAAACTACTTATTATAGTGATCGACATCCAAACAGATATGAAAGGTTAGAAGCGGTTATAGAAAAGATCACAAACACGACGCTATCTGCCTCATCGTGGATGAATACGAGAGGACTTATTAGTAATTTAGAGAAGAAAGGCATTTGTCATATGTTGGTAAACGACGGTGAAATTAAATCGTGAGTGAACGTAGATAATGTTGTTATTTAATACAACACTTGAATTGTCTCTCCGAACAATTTTGTTGCTTGCAGTTACTGTACGTAAAGATATGACATTAGATAGAATTGTAGCGTATGATTTCATCACAATTTATGGTAGTTATTTTGGCTTGGCAGAAAATAACCTTCATGGAGAAAACGATTATAGCTTTAGGGAGTTCACTACCAGATGAGAACTTTTGAATAAGGCTTTAAGAAGTTTGGCTCTAGATGGCTTGGTTATAGCTTCGCACAAAAAAGAGGGTTTTTGTTATGAAATAACAGATGCCAGATTGGTTTTTTCTAATAAACAAAATACGGAATATGCGAAATGTACAAAATAATGGTTTTCAAGGCGAATTATACTTTTGGAAATTATAGTGAGTTAAAATTGCTGACCATAATTAGTAATAAAGCAAAAGAAGCATTGAGGAGGTGACCTGAATGGCTAATTTTTATATTGAAAGAATAGTGAGTGATCAAAAGGAAGATGCGGTAGCAACGTTTGGTAAAGGACTCAATATCATTCAGGGATACTCTAATACTGGAAAAACATGTGTTATTAAATGCATTGACTTCATTTTTGGAAGTGGAGAGACACCTTTTGATAAAAGTACAGGATACACAAAAGTCACGATGGTGGTTAACACAGACAAAGGGAAAATTACTTTTAGTAGAGCGATAGGAAAAAATCAGGTAAATGTAGCCAGTGAAGATATCGATAGTGGGTAAGCGCAAAATATTGCTACGCTGCCCATGAATCACGCTTGCACCAAAATGAT
>JAUNHC010000039.1 GCA_030524175.1 Eubacteriales bacterium | reverse complement strand
GGTAGCTAACAGTTAGCAATTCATTACGCGACTTCACGTCGCACTCCAGCTTCTGCACCGCATCGAAAATCTTTCCAAAGCTGTCTTTAAAGCCAAGTATCTGTTTTTTATACTCGCTTTTATTCTCAATGGCACTGTGATAAACATCGTTTAAAAATATGTACTTGTTCCGAAGAAGAGCGTATTCTTTCCGGGAGTTGTTTAATTCATCTGTCTTTTTATTCTTAATATATCCTGTTATGGAGCCGGCCATCAGATAGACGGCAAAGGGAATCCAGTTCTCAACATTATAAAAGAGCAGTGTGCCATCCATTCCGATCTGCCCGAAATTCCTTACCAGAACAATGCTTTCCAGCAGCGCTGCCAGAAGTCCCAGCTTCATTCCATGCATGGTCCCCATGATCATAATATAAAACAACCTGACATCAACAAACTTAAAGTACACAGAATCAGAAGTATAATAGCTGATCACCTCTGCAAGCAAAAAGACAAGCAGCAGCTCAATATATTGGAAAACACCTTTGCCCGTATCTCCCAGAAGCTGCCTCAGCTTCCCGGCAATCCCCATCTTTCCGTGTCCTGTTTCCCTTTTATATTCCTCATAATACTCTTCAATGTCCTCAATCACATTGTCCAGAGGAATAAATCCATATTTTATCCGCAGCTCTGTGGGATAATCAGGCCAGGGGATTAAATCCGGACTATTTTCATACACTGCCTGCAATTCCGGGTCCAGCCCCTGCAGCCTCCTGTGCAGTTCACCATAACTATGACGGTATCCGCTTGTCACAAAATAATCGCCGCTTTCATCCTCCGTCTCACCTGCGATCTGTCCCAAAAGCCCGATCAAGTCCCTCAGTGACACAAAATCAACCCTGTCTTCCGCACGGTGGGGAAAAATAATATTTTCCTTCTGTTCCATTTCTGCAAAAATATTTCCCAGAAAATTATTGCGGTTGGTGCGCCCAGCCAGATACGGCAGCCGCAGAAGTACGGTTTTTACCCCTGATTTCCCGGAAAAATAGCGGCACAGTTCTTCTGCCTGCGCCGCACTAAATGCCTGTTCTGACAGATAATCCTGGTTCTGCACTCCACTGTGTTCTTTATCCAAACGAAAATTCCGGCTCTCCACTGTGGAGAGAAGTATAAGCTTTTCAACCTTGCCCCGCCGGCATTCATTCATCGTACTCCCAATATACTGCATTTCACCGAAAGAGCCGTTGCCCCCGTCCACATACCCTGTGACATACAACACTGCCTGGAAACTGTACACATCAAACAACCTGGCAAACTTTTCTTCCGTAGGAACCGTATCATAAGAAATTATATTTTTATGTTTTCCGGTTAATTTTAGTTTTCCGGCAATTACTATCTTATAATCTTCCGTCAGAGGAACCAACGCATCCTCTGTAAATATTCCTGTATTACCTGTAATCAGAATTGCCGCCATTTCTTCACCTCTTTCCAGTAAGCTTGTCAAAGCTTTACTCCTGGAAACAAAACATATTTTGCAGACAAATACTCACTGAAATAATCTAAATCATCAAGTCCCGGTGATCACCGGACTGTATACTAGAATTATAACATAAATTATCCAATTGTAAATTAAATCTGGACTTAAAAGTATGATTTTTAAATGTGAACTCCCGCAAATAGAAAAACCGCCGGTTTTGGCATTACCGGCGGCAAGCTGACAAAAAATCCCCATTTATCTTGACAAGCGTATCTTCTGCATGTATAATTCCAACATAAGCAACTTTTAGGGGATTGGTCAAATGGTATGACAGAGGTCTCCAAAACCTTTAGTGGGAGTTCGATTCTCTCATCCCCTGCTTAGTTCACAGCCAGTCTGAAAACAGACCGGCTGTTTTTTTGTATACCAGGAGCGTACTCCACTTTGTTCTATGACGGCAAAATCCATTCTGTCCTCCATAGAAGCAGATTACTTTCCAATGCTGTAAAAGCCCTGATAATTGGCCGTGTCAAAGAATTTTGACATGGTTAAAAACACCAATATCAAAGATGTTTGATAGACATTCTGCCCCGAATATGACATGATATCAACGAAAGCGAGGAACAAGGTTATGGAAATAGGAAGCAAGCTAAAAAATGCACGGACAGCGTCCGGATTCACACAGGAAAAAGTGGCTGAGGAAATCCAGGTTTCCCGTCAGACCATATCCAACTGGGAGAATGAAAAATCTTATCCGGATATTGTAAGTGTCATTAAATTAAGCGACCTCTATAACATCAGCCTTGATGAACTGCTGAAAGGAGATGTAAAAATGATAGAACACCTGGAAGAAACCACAAATGTGGTGGAGAGCAACCGAAAGCTTCTGATTGCTGTGGGAGTAAACGTAGCGCTTATGGTTTTGTTCATTTTGTTCAACGGACTTATTGCCAGAAACAAGTATCTCATAGCAGTCTGCGCCACACTGGCTATCGTAGGCACTACTACCTTGTTTTACCAGATCATTAAAAAATTTTAGGAGGAGAAGATATGCACTGGTACATTGTTGTTTTCGTATTTATCACACTGTTAGGAGCGTTTACACTTTCCTATCAGATCTATAAGCTGACAGAACTAGATGCCTCATGCCGCGGCCTGAAGCACCCGAAGTTCTGGGGATTTTTTGCTCTCAGCGGAAATAATGGGAACGGAGGGCTGCTGCTATACCTTCTTGGCCGGAGAAAATATCCTGCCCAGATTTCCCAGGAAGACGCTGTTAAAATGAACTCCCGCAAGAAGAAAGCCGGGGTCAGCCTGCTGTTTCTTGCTGTGGGAGCAATCTGTCTTATGGTGTCTGCTGTCCTCACCATGTAAGCACACCCCTTGGCACTCACCCTTTGATCGCGCCGCTCATAAGACCGTTTTCAATCTTATCCTGAAAGAATACATAGGCGATGATCACCGGTATGGTAGTAAGGCAGATTCCCGCCATGCTGGCACTGTAATCTGTGCTGTACTCTCCGAAGAAGGCCAGCAGTCCCATGGAAATGGTACCCTTATCTTTGTCAGAGATGAATATTAAGGGGAATAGAAGGTTATTCCACACCTGGATGAAATTAAAGATGGACACACTGACAATTCCCGGCATGGATAAGGGCAGTATCATTCTGTAAAATACCTGATAAATGCTGGCGCCGTCAATGACCATGGCCTCCTCCAGCTCTGTGGGAATACTGTTCATAAATCCGGTTAGAATAAGGATAGTCATGGGGAAACAGAAGGCTGCATACAGAAGGATCAACACCGGATAATTATTCATGATCCCCAATTTCCCAAACAGGTAGGACAGAGGAATCAAAACTGCCTGTATGGGAATCATCATGCCTGAAATAAAAAGCAGATACATTTTTGACTTCCCTTTGAATGTAAACCTGGACAGAATATAAGATGCCATCGCCCCGAAAAGCCCTGAAATCCCTAAAGTCCCCACTGCCAGAATAATGGTATTAAGGAAATACCGTCCAATCCTTCCCACCTCCCAGGCAGTCACATAATTCTCAAACCGAAGTCTTTTCGGCAAGGCTGTAAAGGAAGAAAAAATCTCAAGATTCCCCTTAAAAGAACAAAAAATAGAAAATACCATAGGATACACATTTATCACTGCCACAATTACGAATAACATAAAGGCTGTATAGAAACCAACCGAGTGCTTTTTTCTTTTTGTCATTGTCTTCCCCCCTTAATACTCAATGCTTTCCCGTCTGTTCATCAGCTTCAGACTGACCACAGAAACAAGGGCGCTCAGCACGAAGATAACAGTTGCAATGGCACTGCCTGTCCCATAATGGCCGTAACGGTAAGCCTCATTGTACATCAACAGTGCCGGGACAACCGTAGAATTATTGGTTCCTCCCGTGGGTGTCAGTATGTATACTGTATCAAAGATTTTCAGGACACCTGTGATAACCATGATCGTTGACATTTTAATGGGGTCCCACAGCATTGGAATATACAGATGCCGGATTTTCTTCCAGCCTGTAGCTCCGTCAAGCTGCCCTGCCTCAATCACTGATTCCGGCACTGAAGTCAGCCCGGCCAGACAGATGATCATATAATATCCCACACTTGTCCATGTACTTACTATAATAAGACAGAGTAAGGATGTCTTTGGATTTACCAGCCACTGCTGTGTGAAATCCTGAAGTCCTAATTTTATAAGAAAACTGTTCAAAATCCCTTTTTCCGTAGGAAAATATATAAAGTTCCACAGAAGCGCCACCGCTGTCACAGACAAAATCATAGGTATGAAAAAAGCAGCTTTAAAAAATCTCTGTCCTTTCTTAAAATGATGGATCAAAAGTCCCAGTGCAAACCCAAGAGGTACTTGGAGCACCACACTGACGATCACATAAATGAACACATTCTGCAGGGATTTTAAAAATACTGCATTCTGAAATAAGTTCCTGTAATTCTCCAAGCCGACAAATTTCAGCGGAACCGCCTGTATTCCGGGCCAGTCATTAAAAGAAAAATAGATAGACATCACTACAGGAATAACCTCAAAACACAGGTACAAAATCACGGCCGGAAACAGGAACAGAATAATCGTCTTTTTATTTTTTCTGATTTTTTCCACTTAAACTCCTCCTTTTCTTCATCAAAAAGGAAGGGTGCGGACACCCTTCCCTCTTTCACTCCTGCTTACGGGCGGTTTGCATCTATATCTGCCTGAATGGCTGCTGCAGTATCCTCTGCTGACTCAGACAGCATCATGTTCAGGATTCCGTTTCTGGACGTATCCACTAATGTGGAGCAGGTATCATAGTCAAAGTATTCTCCCACTGACTTGGTGATGGTTCCTGTATACTCCACCATATCTTTAAAAATCTCAGGGGCGTCTTCTGGTGCCGTGATATCTTTGTACGGAGCCACACGCATGGCTGCATCCATACGCTCCTGGATTGATTCCGGAGTAGTCATAAACTTCACCAGCTTTAAGGTAGCCTCCTTTTCCTCATCACTCATAGTACCGGAAAGCATCCAGCCTGAAGTATAGATAACATGTGTATCCTTAAATTCCGGCTTGTCCTCAAAATACGGGAAGGGGAAGAAAGATATATCGTCAAGAATCTCTGATTCACTGGACAACATCTCCGGGATGATAGGACTGCTGTGGGAAATCATGGCAATCTCCCCTGTCAGGAACTGGTTCATCTGGGTATTATAATCCATCCCCTCAAAGCCTTCTGCAAAAGCGCCCTTTTCCTTCAAATCCTTGGTAAGCTGAAGGCATTCCACAACATCCTCGTCAGTCCAGCTCTTTTCCCCTGTTCCTAATTGTATGATCCCTTCAGTCCCGATACGCTTTGCCAAAATATTATTAAAAATATGTCCCATAACCCAGGTATTCTTTCCGCCTACGCCAAAGGGAGTGATGCCGGCTTCCTTCAGTTTGTCAACAGCGTCATAAAGATCATCCATTGTCTCCGGGGTTTCTGTAATCCCGGCCTTCTCAAAGAGAGCTTTATTATAGAAAACAGCGTCCACGTTTAATTCATTTGGCAGTGCATAAATACCGTCTGCACCGTAAGCGCTTAAATCATACGTATCCAACGCTCCGTCCAGAAAAGTATTCTTCCATTCCTCATCCTCATTGAGAGAATCTGTCAGATCCAGAAGCACACCGTTCTTTGCCCATTCTGTCAGACCAGCTATAGCGGGATAATAGAAAATATTTGGCGTCTCCCCAGTGGAAAGTGCAACCTTTAACTTATTGTTATAGGCAGCCTCTTCATAAATAGAATCATTCTGAACCTGGATATCAGGATTTTCCTCCATAAAGCGGGCAATCTGATCCTCGTAAACCTTTGCAATGGGAGTGTCACCGCTGTCACGGCTCATAAAGGTAATCTTCACCTTGTCCCCTGAAGCAAAAACCGGTACTGCCACAGATGCAGCCAATGCAGCCGCCATCACCACGCTTAAAACTTTCTTACTCTTTCTCATGTTTCAAATCCTCCTTTTTTCTTTGATCTTCATGTTTAAAACAAATGGCTGTCATATGGTGGCCATTCACTTTCTGAATTATAAATGATACTTTATTACCATCCTGCTGAAATGGGATGGGCATCTTTTCCGGAACACTGTAAATTTCTTTTACCGTCTTGGGTACTTCCACGGTGCTCATTAAATTGTACAGTGGAATGACATCCTCAACAATCTCCAAATTTTTACATTTCTTTACAGGCACATAATGTAAAGTATGTAAAACCATACGGTCTTCCTCTTCCTGGTAAAGAAGATTCTGCTGCACGGTGGACGGTCCGTCATGCCTTACCATCTGTCCGGGCAGAAGCCTTGCAAGCTCATTCTCCAGCAAGCTTTTATACCATTTGGGCGCCCAGTTCTGATATGTGGTAAAAACAGGATGAATAAAATAAGCCGTCCTCTCAGTCTCCACGATTCCCGGATATTCTTCCTTACGTCCTGAGGGCGAATGAAGGTGGGAACAGAAATGTTCATAACTCCTGTTAAATACAGGGGGGATTACATTCTGGATAAAAGTAACATCCTCTCCTGCTTTTACAAGGGTACCCCTGTCATACATTACATGCTCTCCATCTGCCATCCCTTCTGCCAGATGCCCTTTCGGGCTGATAAAATCAGGACTGTACGGCGCCTCTCCCAGATATGTGATCCCAAGGTCAGGAAGCATACATTTTTCTCTCTTCCTGTCCAGGCCGGAACAATAGGAAGCCAGAAGCTTTCCCCCTTGTTCTATATATTGTGAAAGCTTTTCAGCCAGCTCCTCATCTACCGGAATCACATCCGGAAGGATCAGCAGACGGTATTTCCCAAAATCAAGGGTGCTGTCAATAAAGTCAAACTGATATCCAAGCTCTGTCAAAAGCCTTGCCGCTCCTTCCGATGCTCCCGGAATGTCTCCTGCTGCCCCAGTGGCAAAAAATTCTTCTGCCGTAAACACACCGATTTCCGCTATAGGTACAGCACCTTCACACCAAGGTTCCTTGGCCTCCACGGAACCGTAAATACGTCCGATCTGTTTATACATATCCTGGTTCAGTTTTCCCCAGTAATCCATCTGATCCCCAATGGTACATTTACATCCCTGAGCCAGCATGGAAAAAACCTCATATTCCATGGCGGCCTCATTGCGGAAAGCATGAAAATCCCCCCACTCTGTATGGAACCTGCTGGTAAGCCCAAGGCATTCCTTACCGAAATTTCTCATATACTTTGCAGATACCGGAAAATCCAAATATCCCCATTCCACTCCCGGAAGGGATTCAAAAGAAAAATAAGAATACCCATCCTTCACCGGCTTGTCAAGGTATCCAACATGGCCCTTGTTGTAGCATACATGGAAATCCGGATTATAGCTTTTCGCAAATTCCGTCAAGTCTCTCACCATATCGTAATAGGTCCATCTGGCAAATGCCTGTCTGTCTTCTTTTACTGCAGGGTTCAGCCCCTGCTCTCTCATAAGCCTTTGGCAGGACGGGCAGCAGCACTCATTCATAAAGGCTGCATCATACCACACCCCGTCTCCCGGTATATTCTCCAAAACCTCTCCGAACTGCTTTTTCAGAAAATCCCGGTAAGGAGTGTTCACACACAGATTCTTATAGAATCCGGCTTCAAAATATCCCTTTCCCTTATAATCCTGAAGCGTCCCCTTTTCATCTATACATATCCACTCCGGATGAAGATCCGCGGCTCTTTTATTCCATCGGATCGTGGTGTACAAATTCACCTGTATCCCCCGTTCCCGCAAAGCTGCAGACTGTTGTTCCAGCAAATCCCTGTGGACCAGATGAGGATGGACCATCTCAGGAAACAGCTTAGAATCATAATATAAATTCCCGTGGTGCCCACAGCTGAAAAGCGTAACTGAATTCACATGTGCATCTTCCAGTGTCTGTGCAAACTCCTGGGCGTCAAACTCCCCGCATATTCCCTCAATATCCTCACTTGTGTGAAAATCAAGATGGATCTGCCGAAAAGGTATTTCTTTCTCTGCCATCTCTCTCCCTCCTGTCTTTGTGATAAACACATCTTATCATCTTCCATTTCCCACGTGAATGTAGATATTTTGGACTGCCGGGAAATTTTTTAGATTTTCAAAAAAATATCCCCACAGGAGAGCCTATGTCTTAAAAACACAGGTCCTGTGAGGATATTCTTATTAATGGCTGATACCTCTAATAAATTTTATCAGAGAAATACTATTATTGGTTCCACAATTATTGAATCATCTTACTTATCACTTACTAACCTGAGGATCGTATTTTCAAATTCTTCCACAGGCATAGGTTTTGCAAAATAAAATCCCTGTCCGATATCACATTTAATTCTTTTTAAGAATTCAAGCTGTACCTCATTTTCAATCCCTTCCGCAACAGTTGTGATGGAGAGGGCTCTTGCGAGATGGATCATACTCTCTATCACCACTTTCCCCCGGGGAGATGTTGACTGTTCAGAAAGAAATTCTTTATCCAGCTTAAGTTCTGCAATATCCAGATCTTTCAGCGTGTTAAGAGAAGAATACCCGCTTCCGAAATCATCCATTGAAATTGAAAATCCCATTTTATGCAGCTTTTTGATAACCATCTTGACCTGTTCCAGATTACTCATTGCCACACTCTCTGTCACTTCCAGAATGATCATAGACGGCTCAATATTATACTTATCTACAATCTCATGGAACTTATCAAGATAGTCCTCATCATAGAAGAAAATCCTGGACTGGTTCACAGAAACCGGCCGCACCTCCAAGCCCTTTTCAATCCAAGAAGATACCAGCCTGCAAGCCTCTTCCAGCATAAACATGTCCAGCTCCGTGATAAATCCGTTTTCTTCAAATACAGGTATAAATTCATCCGGATAATGAATCACCCCGTCCTCTGTACACCATCTGACAAGCGCCTCTGCACTGTGCAGTGTCTTATCGTCAAGATAATACTTTGGCTGAAGGTACATATGGAATTCCTTGTTTGCCAAAGCAGCGTGCATCTGGCTTTCAATCTCAATTTTCTTGCGGGCCTTTTCATGGATCGCCTTATCATAAAAAGCTATAGGATTGGACATATTCCCATTCACACTGTTCAATGCCAGTAAAGCACCATTAAGAACAGCATCCGGCAGAACAGCACTTTTGTTCCCCGGCTCAGGTTGTATGATATTTACGCCAAAGCTGCAGTTCACACGATAGTCCTGATTGGGGCTGACTGTATAATCGTTTATTTCATACTGTATTTTCTGTATTCTGGAAATCAATCTTTCATTACCATTGTAATAGAGCAGCATACCGAAATGGTCTGCATTGTCACGATAATACCGCTCCCCCTCTTCCATATTCCCCTGGAGTACAGAAGAGATATGCCGCAGCAGAAGGTTTCCTTTTTCAAAGCCGAAGAACTCATTTACAAACTTAAATCCGCTAATATTCATCAGAACCATGGCATGTGCCAAAGGCTCCTGCAGCAGCGCCGGAAGATCTGTGACAAAGCGATTCCTGTTGTCAGCACCTGTGAGAACATCCTTAAACGCCAATATTTGGAGAGTCTTTTGCCCTTTCTTTAAAATACTATATATGTAGAAAAACAAAATAATAAACAAAAGGAATATGGCGGACATGACACACAGGAACACAAGAAGCAATGTATTAAAATTATGATTCAAAAATGTCTGAGGCACCAGGCAGAATATCTGCCAGCCGTTAATCCCTATAGGTATAAAGACTGTCCAGTAGGCCTCACCTTTATAACGAAAAGTAGTAAACGAATCCCCGCCCTTCTCCATATCAGAAAGAACTGACGACTGAGTGTCCTCCTCTACCTCTCCTTCATCAAAGATATTATCCATCTGCTTATCAATAACTGCATGTTGGGAACGGATGATAAAGTTACCCTCTTGGTCAATTATATGTAAATAAGCAATTCCGTCAAAAATTTCACGGCTTATCATTTCCGAAAAAATCGAAGTAAAACGAGTTGCTGTAAGTGCGCCGATAATCTTCCCCTTATGTGTTACCGGAACACCATAGCATATTATCTTGTCGTCCGATAATTTATCTTCCATTACTTCTGAAACTACAGATTCACCAGACAAAGCATCCTTCACAAAAGCTTCGTCCCCGATATCTATATCATAATACTTTTTCCCATCTGTCTCTATAAAATATCCGGTATGTTCAAGAGTAACAAAACCCATGCGCACAAAATTATTGCGTGTACTTTCTGCTTCAAGGCGGGAAAGTGTAAATTCTAAATCAATGGTATCGCTTTGTGCAATAAATGTCGACAGCGCCTCCAAAGTCTGTATATCCCCGTTAATCTGCGCTGTCATAATATTTTTATACTGTGATACGATCTCCGTCATATATTTCTGTGCATCTTTTTCCTGAGCCTCTTTTATACTTGCATATATCACTCCGCTTACAAAGACCAAAATAACACTGATCAATGCCACAAGAACCCCGGATATAGTTATTTGTCTTTTTATGTTCCCCTCTTCCAAGACTGCCCCTCCTATATATCACATGTGTATATATTTTCATAATACATGATAATATCTAAGAATACAATCAAGAATGTATCAAATAGAGCTGTAGGATAGTATACTTTTCAAATATATTTTCTTTTAGCTTCTTCCGGAAAATACTTTATCAGTTCCTCAACTAACTCATACACTTTTGTCCCCGGCGCAATTTCTGTCGGCGTCTTGCCTTCCCCATCTCTTATCAGCCGTTTCGCATACCGTATCGCCAGTATGGGATTTCCGTTTTCCATTAGTATCTCAAATACATTATCCATATTCTTCTGATACTTTCCTATCCCTAATTCCAGAAACTTATCGTTAAGAAATACTTTATACTCGTCCCGGTGATTATTGGAAGTATAATAAGCAAAATGCAGCAAAAACCAAAACTCAATACATTCGTTACTCCATGCCCCATGGTATTGTAAATCCGGATTTTCCTGGTTTAATCGTTCCGCCCGCTGCACAACTCCATTGAAATCTTTTGACGGGAAGCTGTCTTTATCATATACACACCATATCTGGCCTTTCGTGATCTTATTTTTCTTCACATATTTCTCTGCCATTCCGATCACACGCATGGTTTCTGCCTGACAAGGCTCAATTTCTATCAACACCATATCTCTATAAATAGGATTAGACTCAATATATCGCTTAAATCCCTGAAAATATTTTGGCTCTGTCTGCTGGCCTTCACAAAAGATATAATATCTGAACTCTTTTTTCTCCAAATACTCCTGCCTACGCTTTTTCTTCCACGTTTCCATTCCTGCTTTTTTAGGCATTGACCTTCCCCCAATCTATGATTTTTCTGAGGTATGGATCAGCGCCATATTTGCCTTCAAGATATTGTTTGTCAAATTTAGCATCCTTACGGACAGATTCCCCTTTTTTGTTTTTGAACTCTACCAAAGAATATAATTTAGAATTTTGTCCGTTTCCTTTTGCAACAAACCAGATTTCATCTCTGCGGAACACTTCACTATTCATTGTTGACAAATCATGGGATGTAAATATTAACTGTGCACCGCGCCGATTAATTTCCATATCAGTAAACATCATAATAACATGGCGTAATAAAGCAGGATGGATTTTTGCGTCTAATTCATCAATAACAAGTGTGGTACCTGAAATAAAGCTTTCTGCAATAAATGGAAGCAGTCCAAATAACTTTTTCGTCCCGCTGGACTCGTCAGATAAATTTAATTCAGTCTCATAGCCATCAACAATATGTTTGGTAAAAACTTCAATCCTACTATTTTCTTTTTCTTCTACCCTGAAATCAACAATATCTAAATCCATTTCCTGAATCATGTCTATAACAAGTTCTTTCACATCTTCAGAATTAGCAACGGCCATCCTAAGTTCCTGTCTTGGATTTCCATAATTCAGAAAATCAATGCCGTTCTCAAACCATTCCAGTACATCATCAACTACTTCATTTTTTCTGTAAGTAATTCCTAAGTAAGAAAGCAATGTCAAGGTATCGGAAAGTTCGTCGCTAATCCTTAATTTTGAAAAAGCGCCTTTTAACTCAATCCCCTCATCAGAACGTTCATAAAGGGCTGAACGCCTTCCCGTATCCAGTTTAACACGATCAAGTCTCTCATAAAGGACTATATCTTTCTTCACACTCAGCATATACCGATACTCAGCGTTAGCTGTACGAAAAAAAACCTCAAATTCTGTAGGCTTCTCTCTGCTTACGTCAGAAAATGCAAAGGGTTCTATAATCGTTTTTTTACTTACAATTACTGCTTCTTCATTATTGCTTGTTGCATACAAAGGTTTTAACACTTTCAACACTAATCCATGCAATGCTTCTAATACGTTCGATTTTCCTCCTCCATTAGGTCCATAAATCGCTGATACCGGAAGATACAATTCTCCGTCTTTATCTCGAATTACCCGGTCCTCATGCTCGGAAATGGCAGCAGCCTGCATATCAAACGTTCCTTCATCTCTTAAACTCTTATAATTTTTCACCGTAAATTGGCATAACATAGTAAACACCTCCTCTTTGACTATGTTCTATTCCTATAATCTTATTATATTCTTTATTTTATTTTTGTAAACATTATTTGAGACAAAATCTCATATTTATCATCGAAATTTCTTTCTGAACACCATGATTTTTTCATTTAAAAAAAGTTAAAGGGAGCCATTGACTTACAAAAGTCATTGTCTCCCCTTTTTAAGCTATCTGTTTTCCGATAGCCATTCATTGTTTATTTTTTCATCAACAATTTACTGCTGCATTTGTAAAATGCTCTTCTCACTCGCTCATCCGGTTTTAAATCCATTAGAAAGATTGGTTTTTTGTCCGCTTCTTCTGCATACGGCTGCAGAAACACTTCCACCTGCCGGTATAATTCGTCATCGTCCTCAGGAATTGGCTTGTTGGGACCAAACGGCACATGCACACCGATCATGATATCTTCCCCGTATACATTTGTGAGCATCTGTTTGTCATTCATTGGCTGGCCGCCCCATATATCCATCCCACATTCCAGCATAGCCGGAACCAGCGCTTCATTTTTTCCGCAGCAATGAAAATCAAACAGCAAGCCTTTGCTATGGCAATGATCTACTATTTGTCTCATGTACGGAACCAGCATCTCCCTGCAGGTATCCAGAGAGAAAAAGGCCGCCCTTTGTGATCCCCAGTCATCGTGAAAAAAAACAGCATCAATGTTGTAATATGCAACAAACTTATCAATTAATTTTTTGTAAAATTCAACAAGTGCCTGGAATAATTCTCGAACATCATCCTGCTGATCCTCGTCAACCAAAGCAATAGCGGCGGCTTCAAAATCAACAAAAGAAATCAAACGTTCAAATAATCCGTTAAAAATCCAGATTGTCACCAGTTTATCTGTGTCCAGAAACTCTCTGTTTTCCTCTGCGCTTTTTTCCCAATCCCAGCTGTCCAAATCAGGAAAATGTACTTTTTCCTTCCATTCAGAAATATCTTCCAAAAATGGATTGCCAGGTTCAACCATGGAGCCTCCGGCTACAGGAATATATTTCCAGACAACACCAAAAATATCCGCTCCGCCCACAGGCCCTTCGTAAGGCTGTCCGTCTATTACAAATGCACGGGCAACATTATCGGGATAGATACGGGGCGCAAAATTGACAGAGTCTGATTTCATTGGCAGCCATAAAGGATTTTGATGTTTAGCAGCACGGATGTAGTTTTCCTTTGGAGTTATTGGTGTATGTAAATTTGACGACATGATCTTATCTCCTTCCTATACAGTTATTTATAATGCCAAGATCATACATATTTATCTGAATATAATCCCGCCCAGCGGAATCCCTACAAGTACAGCTGCCAAGGCTAACGCTGCTATTCCAAGAAGGGAATGTATTTCAGCTTCTTTTGTGCTCACCCACTCTTTATTGCCGTGAAGCATAGCTCCTGCCGGGCTGGCACAAGGGAGGAGCAGACCGCAATTGGCACAGAAGCATACTACTGCAGTCATCATAAGCGGATTGATACCCAGAGATGCTGCAAAGGGGTACATAACCGGAATCATGATCGCACTTGCCACTGTATTATTGATCAAGTTTGTTAAAGCCAATGTAGCTATTGCAATAACTGCTGCACATATATAAGGACTTGCATTAGCCAAAACAGGTTCAAAAACAGATGTAACTGTAGCTGTGAAACCGGTGTCTGCTGATGACAGTGCGCCTCCGATCATTGTTGCAGTCGCTACCATAAACAGCAAAGGCCACATAATTCCATTGTTAGCCAATTCTTTAAATGTAAAGTAAGGTTTCCCGTCTTTTCCTCTGAGAAAGGTAACAAAACCCACAATTAACAGAACACAGGCTGTCGTACCCAGCTGCATAAGAAATGCCTTCACCGGTCCGGCAGGAAGACAGCTTGGAACAATGGTCAATACAATTAAGGCTATTAAAGCACCCATAGCTATTTTCTGCCTGATATCAAGTTTATTTGCTTTTTCAACCTCAATGGAATTCATCAGCTTACTCATATCAGGCCGCAGGATAAACCGGCAGAACAAGAAATAAATCACCATCGTAACAACACAGAATATTATACTGAATGCAAGATACTGGATATAGTTGTAATCACTGTATGTTCCTTCCGAAGCCTTGGCAAGAAATCCGAAATTTGCCACAACCCCAGCCTGAAACGGCAGCGCCAAAGCACCCAGCGCATTAAAAAATATGATTGCGCAAACCATCATTTTCGGCCACTTGTCTGCTTTCGTATACCCCACCTGTTCGCAGACAGTATAAACTAGCTGCCAGCAAATCAATATAGCGGCAAAACCTGCGCCAAATGCCGCACAAACCCACACTGCAAGGCAGATAAACAAGGATAATCTCCAGGGATGTCCTTTACAGAGCCTTGAATTTACCAGTTTGGCCACAAACCACTTGGAAATACCTGTTGTTGTAAGAATTGCTGAAAATACCAGCAGCCATAAGATCAACTGAATCGTCCCATTACTGATAGTTGCGGTTAATGCCTCTGAAACATTAGCAGTATAGCCGCTGAATCCCAGCATGACCAAAGCCAGAATACTTGGCCAGATCATGTCACAGGTGATCCATCCCCATAACGCACCCAGGAAAATCCCCAAAATCGTCATCCCCATAGAAGTCATAGCACCAAAACCCGGTATAAAGCGAAAGAATGACATGAGAATCACCACGATCGCACTGTTAAGATAATACTTTTTGTTCACTTTGCCCCCTCCTTTGTTTTTCATTCATATTCTAATTTTACGAACCCTGCCCTTTTTTGTAAAGCAACGGGTATTCTATATAAACGTCTTGTGTAAACCACAGATTGACATGTATTTTTATAAATGATAAAATAATCAAAATCGTTTGAAGGAGGACAGACCAGTGCGTCTGGAACAATTATATATTTTTCAAAAAATAGCAGAAAGTGGTTCAATACGTAAAGCCAGTGAAAGTCTCTATTCTTCTCCTCAGAACATCAGCAAATCTATGATACAGCTTGAAAAAGAGTGGAATACCACGCTTTACACCCGTTCAAAAACAGGCATTCAATTAACAGAGGACGGTGAACAAGCATATCTGCTAATTCAAAACATTCTGAAAGATATTGAGGTCCTAAACCAATATTTTCATGTGGAAACTCCGGCATTATACTGCTCTGAGACCCAGGCCCTGGTATCTGTGTGCAGTTGTTCAGTTATGGAACCTATTGCCACAGCCACCATTAACATCATCCTGTCAGAAAACTCGGAGGCTCCCATCCAGATTGATAAAAAAAGCAGTTCAGAAATTCGAAAGGACCTCTATACGCTGGAAAAGGAGGACGATATGCCCGACCTTGTCCTGCTTAATGAGGTCCCTGAAAAAATGACATTCCTTCAAAAGAAAACAGAAAAAATATACCATTGTTATTTTATATTCAGCGATGAACTCTGCCTGCAGGTTCCTTTGGGAGATCCTCTGGCCCAGTATGACAAAATCCCTCTTAAGCTTCTGGAAACACTTCCCATGCTGCTATATACCGGAACACCAAAACAGAAAGCTGTGGGAGAAAAAATCATTCAGGAATTAGGTCACGAGATGAAAAATGTAAGCCGGACCTCTAACATAGAAACATGCAGCAGAATTGCTCTCAATCAGCATAAATATTGCTTTGTAGGGTATCCCAGCGTGGAATTCCGCCCTATGGCTAATGTGGCATATGTTCCTCTGGAGGTTTCCATTCATGCAGACCAATTGCTGTTAGTCAAAAAAAGGCGCAGAAACAGGACTTTCACCAACGCATTTATAAAATCTATGGATGACTGTTTTAACTTAAAAAAACTTTGGTAAGCAAAATTTATTTCCTGATCTCCTCCTGGTATTTAGATGGGGTAATGCCATAGTAATTCTTGAAGGTTTTGCTGAAATAGTATACATCAGCATATCCTACCTTTTCCGCGATATCTGCCAATGTCATTCCAGGCTCTTTTTTCATCCACTCCTTCCCGTGTTCCAGCCTTACATTGGTAAGATATCTGCTTAAGGAACAGCCGCATTCTTTTTTGAAAATATTACTTAGATAGCTTGAGTTCACACCTACTGCCTCTGCAGCCAGATTCAGACTCATATCAAATCTGTGATAATTATTGTCTATAAATTCTTTTGCATCCTGTACTTTTTTCTTAGTGGAAGGAAGCCTTTGACTTTCTATCATCTCCTGCCCTCTGCTGAGAAGCTGCAGCAGAATTTCCTTCATTTCCTGTATATTTCCATTCTCACCTGACCGTGACAACGCTCTCTGCTCTTCTTCAGTTCCGCCGGAAAAATCAATTCCAAGCTCTGTAAGGTACAGGGAAAAATGTACCACAATATCCATAGCCACATAGTAAGCTGCAGGCAAAAAAGTATTTTCCCCTTCCATCCTGTTAAAACAATCTCCAATGGACGACTGAAATGTCTCATAATCCTTCTTCCGCAAAAGATACATAAGCTTTTCAGGTTCATAGGAAACAGAGCTGAGAAAATCTGACATGGATAACGGTTCAAAGATACATATTTTTCTCTTGGTCTCTCCTTTTTTTCCGGCTGCATATGCTTCCTGATAAGCCTCTCTAAGCCCGGACACTCCAATATGCACCAGACTTACGCCTCCGGAAAACACTCCTTTTCTGTTCATCTCCTCCTGAAGATATGTATATAAAAGCTGCAGGCAAAGCTCCATGTCTTTTTCCCCGAAAAGCAGAAATAGAACATCCCGGTGAATACTGAGAACCTCATAACATGGGAAATAGTCCTGAACCATCTCCTCTATTTCCTCTTCTCTGCTGTCTGATCCTTCGTTCCCGTGAAACTTCACATATAGCACTGCTGTGGGACAATCAAAAGAAATCCCCAGTCTCTCCCACACCGTCCTGTCTTTTACCGGAGGAACAATACCTGAAATCTGCTCCAGAAGAAACTGTTCTTTCTGTTTCTGGTCGATCTCTTCTTTCATCCTGCGCATGGATTTCTCCTGGCCCTGGATTTTCTCCAGCTTTTCCCTGCATTTTAGCAATTCCCTCGTCAGTTCTTCAGGGTTCACCGGCTTTAGGACAAAGCTGACTGCACCGAATGCCAGTGCCTCTCTTGCATATTGGAACTCTCCGTAAGCAGTAAGGATCACTACCTGGGTATCGGGCAGAACTGCCTTCACCTTTTTAGAGACTTCAAGACCGTTCATATATGGGATATTGATATCCATTATCATAATATCAGGTTTTACTTCCAATGCAGTCTGCAAAGCTTCTTCCCCATCCTCAGCCTCTCCGCCAATCTCCATGCCCAACGCATTCCAGTCAATGGCCTTCTTTATGAGCTCGCGCTGCAGATATTCATCGTCTACCACAAGTACTTTCATTTACCAGACTCCTCCTTTTGGAAATCTTCAGGTATTTTTATTGTTGCTGTAGTGCCTTCTCCCGGGATACTCTCCAGGAAAAGCCCATACTCTTTTCCGAAATAAAGCTGCAGTCTCTGTTGGATGCTGAACAAACCATAAGAAGATTCCCCTCCGTTCTTCTCATTTTTCAGAAGGCCTTTAAGCTTTTCTTCCGGGATACCCACTCCGTTATCCTTAACCTGTATCCAAACACTGCCATTCTCTTTCCAGCCTTTGATGTGAATCTCTCCCTTTCCCTTCATTTCCTTGATACCGTGATAGATAGAGTTTTCCACCAGCGGCTGAAGAGTCAGCTTCACAATCCACTCTTTCAGTATTTCCTCATCAAAAGATATATCATAAGCAATCTTGGTTCCATAGCGGATTTTCTGGATCTGGATATAATTTTCTATGTTTGTCAGTTCCTGTTCAATGGGAATAAGGGTTTTACCGTCACTCAACGAGGTTCTGTAGAACATACCCACTGCGTGGATCATGGTAAAGGCTTCCTCCGGACAGTCCATCTTAATGAGAGAGCACACACTATTGAGAGTATTATACAGAAAATGAGGATTGATCTGTGCCTGAAGAGCTGCAAGCTCTGATTTCCTTTTTGAACGCTGCTCCTGATATACCTGTTGGACCAGATGCCGGATCTGCTGGGCCATCTTGTTAAATTCTTCGGAAAGCATACCTATCTCATCCTGATACTGCACAGGGACATTGACCGACAAGTCTCCCTTTCCGAACCGCTCCATGGTCTGTGCCAGCTTTGTCAGCGGCCTTGTTATGCTGTGGGCCATTTTAAAACTGAAATATGTACTCACTAAAACGGCAAGAAATCCCACTCCGTACAAAATACGTACAATGGTATTCCCTTGCTGGGTCAGCTGCTCCACAGGTGTAAGCCCTACCATCAGCCAGTCAAGATTAGGTATGACTGAGGCGGTGACAAGATAACGTCTGCCCTCAATCCGAAAGACTTTCCCCCCTTCCTGCATCCTGGATGCCCATTTAAAAAATTCCTCCTTCCCAAGAAACCAACTGCAGTCTTCATCGTTATAAATCTTTACATTCCCATCCAGATCAGTGATAAAATAGCTGCCCGAATCCCCGTATTTTATATGGGTAAAGTTGTTCACAAGAAGCTGGGAACGATATTCCAGCATAATATAGCCCTTAATCTTGCCTGAGGTATATTCTCTGTATGAACGGATATAAGCGATTCCTTTCTCCTGATATCCAGGAATCTTAAGATCATACAAATCCAGCCACTTTTTCCCGTTTTCCAAATTTTGGATCACAGGGAAAAACTGCTCATACACAGCAGCTTTTGACCGTATCTGATTACTGTTTACCATATTTCCTTCCCAGTCAAAAACCGTAATACTGCTGTATTGGTTATCCGGGTAAAGGGCATCAAGATAATCAAGCCTTCTCTCAGCCAGAATTTTCTGGTTGAGCCGCTTTGCCGTGTCTGCTTCCTCCTCAAGAAACCAGTCCTGGATAGCCTCGTCAGTGAGGAGCACTTTGGCTATCTTTTCTGCGTCTTCAAGAATCTCCTGGCTGCTCTCTGATGCAATATCAAATTTCTGCTGGTAGCCGTCACTGGTAATTTCCAGTACCGATTTTTCAAAAAACAATCTGATCACAAAGGTAAAAATCAAAATGGATGAAAATATGATCAATATACTTAAAAATGAAAACTTCTTTGCAAGTGAAAGTTCATGGTATTTATGCTTCATAATATGTCCCCCCAGACCTATATCATACCATCCGGTTATTTATCTGCGCAACGTAAAAAAATCTTATATACGATTATAGATTTTTGACAGCGGCTGTTCAATGGTAATATTCTGGGGAATATTTTAGAAACGGTTATAAATGCAGCAAAGTGACAGCAAAAAAAGAAGTGCCAACCCCCTTGAAGGATCTGCACTTCTTATGTCTATTAAAATTTATTTCCAAACTTCGCTTGCCGGATTCACATGAACCATGCAATGTTTAACATCCTCAAAGTTTCTCTCCACAGACCGGTGTACCTTCTCTGCAATGGCGTGGGCTTCCTTCAAGGTTATGCTGTCATCTGCGGCTATTTCTATATCCACATACATTTTTGAACCAAACAGCCGGGTACGCAGCACATCAATACGGATCACTCCTGTTACTTCCTGGATCACCTCTCTCATATGTGCGATAGTTTCCTCATCACAGGAGCGGTCTACCATCTTGTCAATGGCATCCCTGAAAATGTCCACGGAAGCCTTAACTATAAAGAGACAAATCACCACACTGGCAACAGGGTCCAGAATGGGATAGCCGATCCTTGCACCCAGGATACCAACAAAAGCACCTATGGAAGACAAAGCATCAGAACGGTGATGCCATGCATCCGCCATCAGCGCTCCGGAATTGATCTTCTTGGCAGCCGCTCTGGTATACCAGAACATCCATTCCTTTACCACCAGGGACACAACTGCTGCAATAAGAGCCAGCACACCTGGAATCATAAGATCTTCCCCTGAGGTTCCGCTGATCACCTTCTGGATTCCGCTGATACCGATACCTACTCCCGTCACTGTCAAAAGCCCGGCAAGAAGGATAGATGACACACATTCCAGCCTTTCATGGCCATATTGATGTTCCTTGTCTGATTTCTTATTTGCCATATTCACGCCCACAATGACTACCACTGTGCTGATAACATCTGACGCAGAATGGATGGCATCAGAAATCATGGCACCTGAATGTGCAAAGATTCCTGCCAGTAACTTAAACAAGGACAATGCAATATTAACAAAAATACTGACGCTTGATACCCGCATTGCAATCTGTTGTTCATTTGTATTATTTACTGTTTCCTTTTTTGTGTGTTCCATAATAGGACCTCCTTATTTGTTTTGGGTTCTTCTTATGTCACATACATTTCAACAAATCGGCTTCCGCCTCTGTCAGGACTATGAAAGCCTCATGTTCCAAGGGTGTTTTTTCTTTTATCATGTAAAGGCGGAAAGGGTGTGAATGTCCCTACCCTTTCATCTTTAAACAAAAAAGCACACCTGCGGAACATACGTCTGTCCCGCAGATGTGCAAGTTTCTTCGGCACATCTGCTGCCGTTAATACGGCCCGGCCCCATGCCTATCCTGGCATCGCCTGCTCAGTTTGTACTGTTGATCGCGCATTCTTGAAAGAATGTAATGCAGTGCAAAGAGATTTTCACTATGATACTATATTCAGGCAGGGTTGTCAAGGTGATCTAAGATACAATATTCTGCAGCCACACGCCCTTCTTAACCAGGATGAAACCGATAATACATTTGACGATATCCCCAACCTGCACCAGAATGAAAATCCCGATAACAGGAATACCGGTAAAGTGGCTTAAGGTAAAGGCAATGGTAACACTCACGCACCACACGAACACACTGTCAAACAAAAAAGTGACAATTGTCTTTCCCCCCGAGCGCAGCGTGAAATACGCAGCGTGGAGAAAAGCGTTCTGAGGCATAAAAACGGCTACTATCATAATAAAATACTTTGCAAGTTCCTGTGCCTGGGCGTTTGTATTATATAATTTTGGGAAAACGGGTGCAAGGACCAGCATCAGCAGCGCCACACCGGTACAGCACATAACGGAAAAAGCAATCATCTTATTATCCGTATCCCTGGCCTTCTTCATATCTCCCGCTCCCAGCAGCTGCCCTACAACAATAGCTACAGAATCCCCCAGAGCAATAAACACAATATTAAAAACATTACTGATGGTATTCGATATGTTCAAGGCTGCCACTACATTAAGTCCGCGGATGGAGTAGCACTGAGTGAGCATTGCCATTCCTGCCGCCCAGCAGGCCTCATTGAGAAGAAGCGGCGTTCCCTTGATCAGAATTTTTTTTGTAAGGTTTAAGGGAACCTTCAAAGTGCTGTAAAGTCCCTCAACAAAAGGATTCTGTTCCTTATGCCTGTGTGTCCAGAAAATAACAATAATCACTTCCACATACCGTGAAATAACCGTGGCGATGGCAGCTCCCCTTACTCCAAGCTCCGGAAATCCGAATTTTCCGTATATCAGCAAGTAGTTAAACACAAGATTCACAAGCACCGCCGTAACCCCGGCTTTCATAGGCATTACAGTTTCCCCGCATTCCCTCAGTGTACTTGCATAAACCTGTACCATCATAAATGCAGGAAGCCCAAGAAGCATTATGTACAAATACTGTTTACCATATACCAAAGTGGCGGCAAGATTCTCCGCACTTCCCTCTCCGTGAAGGTACATACTGATCAATGTCCCGCCCACACCCAGGAACAATATTACAGTTCCTATGGTAAGAATCAATACCATCCACAGTTTATACCGGAAAGTCTGACGCACGCCCTCATGATCCTTCTGACCAAAATACTGGGCCGTAAAAATACCCGCACCTGACACACCTCCGAAAATACACAGGTTATAAACAAAAATCAACTGATTGACAATGGCTGCACCTGACATCTGTTCTGTTCCGATACGGCCGATCATTATATTATCCAGAAGACTTACAAAGTTTGTAATCCCGTTTTGGATCATAATAGGCACGGCAATCGCCAGCACCATTTTATAAAATGCCTTGTCCCCTATAAATCTGCCGATAAATCCAGACTTTTTTCTCGTCATTTCCATATTTTTGTCCCCCCTGTCTTAAAAGCGCGTTATATAATAAATTACTACAACTTTTTTCTTTTTTCAAGCTGTTTTTTCATAATTCATATACTAAAGCACGCTGCTGGTTACAGAGTCAACAGCAAACTTGACATTTTATGAAAAAGGAAGCATACTTTTATAACAGTTTAGGGATACCAGTATGGAAAGGATAACAGGTTATGATCTATCTCTCTCAATTAATACCTGATAAAGAATTAAAGCTTCTTATAAATGAATATCACACAGGACTGGAACTCATTGATTTCAGTGTTGGAACAAATCTGGACGAAATGACTGTCATTTTGGAGATGTGGGAACGAAAGCTTGAGATGTTTGGTGCTCCTCCCATTACCATCCATGGGCCCTTTCTTGACCTGAATCCTGTAAGCTTTGACTCATTGGCAGCCCAGGCGGCCCAGGAACGTTTTGCCCAGGCCTATGAGGCAGCGCGTCAGCTTCATGCACAAAAAATCATATATCACACATGCAGGATTCCTCTTGTCTGTTATGTGGAAGGCTGGGCAGAACGCATGGCGGACTTCTGGAATTCCTTTCTAGAAAAGCATTGGGAAGTTCCGGTAGCCATTGAAAACGTATTCGATGAGGCCCCGGAGCCCATTGCGGACTTTGCTTCCCGGATACAGGCAGCTAATTTTAGTTTATGTCTTGATTTTGGACATATTAATTATGCTTCCGGTACTCCGGCAGATCAGTGGCTTGACGTACTCGGACCATGGGCAGGCCACCTGCATCTCCATGACAATCACGGAAAGTCAGATGACCATCTTGCACTGGGAAAAGGAAATATAAACTGGAAAAAAGTATTGGAACAAATAAACAGCATGTCTCTTTCAAACAGTATCACCATTGAAAATTCCACACCAGAAGATTTTCGGACATCCCTGGAATACTGCCGTGAGCATAAACTAAGCTGGTGACTGTCACATATGCTTAAGCTCTGCTCCATTGCTGCGGATAACCTTTGCGTACCAGTCAAAGCTTTTCTTTTTGGTACGGGTGAGGGTTTTTCTGTCAACAAAGACCAGTCCAAACTGATTGTCATAACCTGTATTCCACTCAAAATCGTCCAGCAGTGTCCACACAAAATATCCGGCAAGAGGAACACCCTCTGCCAATGCCTCTGATGCTTTCTGAATATGTGTAAACAGATAATCAATCCTCGCTTCATCAGGAATATTCCCGTTCCTGTCCGGATGATCCTGATAACTGGCTCCGTTTTCTGTAATATAAATTTGAGAAGGATGATAGTCTTCATTCACACGCTTCAGAACTTTTTTTAACCCCTCAGGTGTCACCGGCATCTGATAATATGTCATTGGATTTCCTCCTGAAAAGCCTGTCCGGAAACCAAGAGGCCACACGGAATCATCTGCCTTTGTATAATCAATATTATAGTAATTAATGCCCAGGAAGTCTATATATGTACTGATATATTCCATATCTCCCGGCTCTGTGTGCGGCATGGTAACCCCCTGCTGCTCATACCAGTTCCACATATCCTGTGGATAGGCACCTGTAAAAAGCGGATCCAAAAACCAGCGGTTAGAATAACCGTCATGGCGTACCGCGGCTTCCTGATCTGCTCCAGTGTTTCTTAGAGCCTCCTTTGGGCAAAGATTCAGTGTAATGCCTATTTCCCCCGGAAGTTTCATAGAACGGAAACATTCCACCGCCATCCCATGTGCCAGCAGCTGCACATGTGCAGCGCCCAGTGCGGCGGAAAAATCACGGATACCCGGAGCCATCACCCCTGTATAATAACCGTTAAAAGCCACCACCCATGGTTCATTCAAAGTGATCCACCTATGAACCTTATGCCCGAACCGCTGAAACACAACCTTACAGTATTCCTTAAAATACTCTGCTGTCCTGCGGTTTGTCCATCCACCCTCATCCTGAAGCTTCTGGGGCAAATCCCAATGATACAAAGTGACATACGGCTCAATTCCTGCTTCCAGAAGCCCGTCTATCAACTGTTCATAATATTTAAGCCCTTCTTCTGAGACTTCCCCCCAGCCCGAAGGCAATATTCTGGGCCATGCAATAGAAAACCTGTACGCTTTCACCCCAAGCTCTTTCAGGAGACTGATATCCTCCCCGATCCGGTGATAGGAATCACAGGCAATGTCACCGTTATCATTGTGAAGAATCCGCCCTGGTATATGAGAAAAGCGGTCCCAGATGCTCTCCCCTCTTCCCCCTTCCTTCACACCGCCTTCATTTTGATAGGCTGCTGTTGTCACACCCCAGACAAAATCCTGAGGAAATTCTATTGTGCTCATCCTTTACCTCCAATCCCTTAAATCTGTCACTTGCAGATCGTAAGCATCTATTTCAAAATAACAAATTCCCTTATCTGTTTTCACTGCTGTCCTCTGTCTCTCATCGGAATTGTTAATGACCACCAGCTTTCCGGTTTCAGGATACCAGGCACATTCTGTATAAGGATTGTCTGTTATGTATGGTCTGTCCAGTTTCTCTCCCCCAGTGTAAAGCAGCAGGTTTAAAAGCATCTTGGTATTTTCCCCATTAAATTCAAAGCTGCTGAGATAAACACCGTACCCCTTCCCAAATGGATGCAGTGTAAGATCCGGACACCCCCCATGAGCCATCAGTACCTTAGCACTGCCGTCTGTGAGAAACCGCCGATTTCTTCCCGGCACAGAACAGCCATTTGGAAGCAGTCCTTCTATGGATTCCACTTCGAACTGCCATTTTCCGTGGCACACTCTTGCTCCCGTATCCTCATCCACGCCCAGCACAGGTGCCATTCGGTAATAGCTGTCGTATCCATCCACTGCTGAAGGCTGGTCAATACCTATAAACGTACCTCCCTCAAAAACCCACTGGTACAGACGGGACACCACAGTTTCATCCTTCCACGCATCTCCGCCGCTCCATGCACTGCCTGCACTTCCGGCATTGATCACAATATCATACCGGTCCAGGACTCCGTTTTTTATATCCTCAAAGCTGATAAAATCCACATCCACCGGAAGCCCTGACAATGCCTCATTTACATGGATCAAGTCATGCATATACGTTTCGTGGAAATGTCCCGACAAGGTCCAGGACCGCAGCTTTCCCCAGAAATGAAGGACTGCTGCCTTTGGCTTTATCACCCAGGGCCGCCCGGCTTCATGGTACTGCTGCAGCAGCCGGAATTCATCTGAAATTTTCTCGATATAATCCTGAAAATCAGGAAAGGACTCCGTGAGATGCAGGTATCCTCCCAGCCCGATACGCTGGATTGGCGCACGAAGAAGCGCACGTCTTACATGATTCCAATACTTTTTTGCATCCAGCGTAGGTGTACCGCCCTCCATAAAGGTGGGTGCGCCCCCTAAACCTACCGGAAAGAGATATGGATGAAGCCGCAGCTCATGAGTCTCCACTGCTGCTCCCGCACACATCCGGGCCTCGTAACCGGAAAAAACACATTTGATCAATCCGTCAAAACCAAATTCCGGGAACCGTCCGCCATAAGGTTCAAGGCCTATCCAGCTGTCATCATAAAACACATATGCCTTTTTTCCATACTTGTGTACAATTTGCACCAGCTCTTTTCCCACTTCTATTACAAAGGCATTAATAAATTCCATCCAGTCAAGCTTTGTCCTCTCTGCAGGCATATGTGTCACATGACGCTTTCCTTTGTTCACAAAGTCCTCTGCTGTGATCCTGTATCCGTATACTCGTTCAAACTCATCCAAGGCCAGGTCACTTACTGTAAAATCATAGGAACCCCAGTCTGTAAAAAGATTCCGGTTACGCTCATCTGCCCCCCAAATCCAGGTAAAGTTATAGAATAGAGAAGTAAACCGCACTACCGTTGTGTCGGGATGTGTACGGCACCAGTTTTCCAGCCATCCCTTCAAATACTCCCTTGTCTGGGGCCATCGGGGATCCACCTGCATCAGATGCTCCTTTTCCCAGTTGTTTGTCATATGATTATACATGGAAATTTCTTCCCATATACGATATGCCAAAAAACTTACCGTATATGTATGAAAAGGTTCTATATATCTGATTGTCACTGCCCCCTGTTCCCTGTCATAGCACCACTTTTCCCCGGACACCTCCTGATTTATAGTCCTGTCATAAACCTGCCAGTATTTCATAGCTGTTTCTGAGTCATTTACCCGGAACTGTCCGCGGAAAAATTCTTCCATAAGACGTATTTCAATAGTATCCCCAACAGCGGTTTTAGGGCTGGTCATAAGAAACGTCTGCTGTAATTGTTCCGGGTGTGCCTTTGCCCATTCATTGTGGTCCCGGATAATACAGATAGTCGAATAAATACCATAGCCGGAGTCCAGGATTTCATTGGACAAAACAGTTCCGTCACTGTCACGGATCACATCCGCCCCCCATTTCTCTGCCATCCTGAGAGTTAAATCTTCATAACCCGCCTCACCGGGAAGTGTAAATCCACCTTTTAACCTGCTCATCTCATTCCTCCCAAAGATTTTGTCAGCATCCGCAGATATCCTCAATCCTGCGCAGCTCCTCTTCCGTGAATCCGGTATTCTCCACAATAGAAATGTTTTCCAGTATTTGTTGGGGTCTTGATGCCCCGATCAACACAGAACACACCTCATCATCCTTCAAAATCCAGGACAAAGCCATCTGTGCAAGAGACTGCCCGCGCTCTCCTGCCAGGCGGTTCAGGGCTTCGATCTGCCGGAGGCGTTTTTCTGTGAGAGCATCTGCTTTCAGGAAACGGTGATCCCTGGCAATGCGGCTGTCCTCCGGAATCCCATTCAAATATTTATCTGTGAGAAGTCCCTGTGCAAGAGGGCTGAAAGCAATGATACCCATTCCCAGTTCCTTGCAGCTTCTTTTTACCCCGTCCTCCTCAATGGACCGGTCAAAAATAGAGTAACGCCTCTGATTGACAATAAGAGGACAATGGAGACCCTTCATGATCTCTGAAGCCTTTCTTGTATACTCGTAATTATAGTTAGATATCCCTGCATATAAAGCTTTACCGCTTTTTACAATCTCTGACAGCGCTTCCATGGTTTCTTCTAAAGGCGTCTCAGAATCCATCCTGTGGTGGTAAAAAACGTCCACATATTCAAGGCCTAATCGTTTCAGACTCTGGTCCACACTGGCAGTAAGATACTTTTTGCTTCCCCCGTCACCGTATGGTCCCGGCCACATTTCATACCCAGCCTTTGTGGTGACCACCAGTTCATCCCGGTAAGGCAGGAAATCTTCTTTTATGATCCTTCCGGCATTTTCCTCTGCGCTTCCATTCACCGGCCCGTAATTATTGGCCAGATCAAACTGTGTGATTCCCACATCAAAAGCAGTGCGGCACATTTCCTTCATGGTTTCGTAATTATCCCGGCTGCCGAAATTATGCCAAAACCCAAGGGATACCGCAGGAAATTTCAATCCACTTTTACCCACACGGTTATATACCATCTTTTCGTATCGTTTATCACTTGCCATATATACATCTGCCATTTTATATTCTCCTATTTCCCGTTATGGTTCCAGATCAAGTTCTGCCATAGTGGCGGGCATCTCATGCTGTGTGTTTACCTTCGTCTCATCTGTAACCAGATCAAAGCAGCTTGCCACGATCTTTCCCTGCCAGATGATCGGCTCCCCCGGCTGGTCCAGTTCACCATGCAGTCCGTCGCAATCCGGAGACTGGGCAATTCTTCTCACATTTCTGTTTTTATCTACCATAACGATTGCATTATTGTTAAAATCAGCAATATACAGATTTCCTGTAGCCTCGTCCAGGATCATTCCGTCTGTGGATGCCAGCTCATCACGATTTTGGGCATATACTTGTTTGTCTGCCATATCCCCATTCTCATCAAGGCGTATTTTCCACACCTCCCCATCCCCAAAATTTCCTACATACATATTACCATTGGAGTCAATTTCAATCCCGTCTGCACCATACTGGCATTTGGGATTTTTTGTGATGAAGGTAGTTAAAATATATTCATCTTCCAAAGTATTGGTGATAACAATATCTTTTGCATCTAAAGGGAAACGGTAAACGCAGCTCACCAGATTTCCCGAAGGGTCTTTTACCTTTGTAAGGTAACTCTGGGTCACATACATATAATTTTTATAAATCCTCACTCCGTTAGGATGCTCCATTTGATCAGCCACAGTATACCAATCCTTTACATTTCCTTCTTCATCAAATATTACCTTCAGCATACGGCCCTTCCACGCCAGATCCTCTCTGCCTGACCACGGCTGATTATCACAGATGAACATGTTCCAGTCCGGATCAAAGGCAATCCCCATATTGCGGGCAATCCCTGTCTCCGGGTGCACTGGTACGTCAAACCATTTGGATATATTTTTATTTTTGTCGATGCGTATGACACAACCCGGCATATTATCGTCAGCATAATTCGGACAGGACACAATAAGATTGCCCTCTCTGTCAATTTCCATTCCATCCGGAGTGCACACATATTCTTCCGGCAGTATTGCAAATAATCTTGATTCCTGCATAATCTTATCCTCCAATTATTATTTCTTTTAATCTCCGGCTATATGGATACTGATTCCTGCACCATATAAGGGACACTCATGATCACCTTTGTTCCCACCCCTAATTCGCTTTCAATAAGCAGATCATAGGGTTCCCCGAAGTTCTCCCGGATACGGGCTTTTACATTTGCCACCCCGATCTTGCGCACTCCGCCTTTTTGCGTATAGCCGGGGCGCATCAATTCATCTACTTTTTCCTTTGACATCCCTATGCCATTGTCCTCTACACATGCTTCAAGGACAGTCCCCTTCCTGCAGATGGAAATCCTCAGAATACTTTTTTCATCTTTCGGTGCGATTCCGTGGAATATAGCGTTTTCCACAGCAGGCTGCAGCATTACATTTAATATCATACATTCCTTAAGCGCTTCCTCACACACGATCTCATAAGTAAATTTATCCTCATATCTGTATTTTTGCAGATATAAATAATTTTCTACTGTATTTAGTTCTTCTCTTACTGTATGACAAATAGAATCCCTCACATCAAGAGTACTTTGGAGAAGAGATATGAAGGCGTTTGCAAAATCGGCTATCTGCGTGTTACCGCCCATCTTTGCCATATACACAATAGAATTCATTGTATTGTAAATAAAGTGAGGATTGATCTGAAGCATAAGATTTTCAATCTGCATACGGCGCAGGGCCTTTTCATGCTCCACAGACTCATGCATCAGTGTACGGATATCCACTACCATTTTGTTAAACACCTCAGCCAGCATTTCTAATTCGTCATCCGTCCGGATGCTCACACTCACTTCAAAGTTTCCGCTTCCCAGATTCACTGCTGCCTCGCTCAGCTGATTAATGGGATTTACAATACGTCTAATAAAATAACGCAGTCCAAGAAGAAGGATCACCAGTATAAACGCAAAAATAACAAGCAGGTACATATATGCCTGTACAGACTTTCTCATCAGCATATCCCCTGATATTTCCGAAACCAGCATCCACCCGTCCTGCATCTGATCAGACACAATAAAAACATCCCCGTCCGTTTCCTGTATAAGCCCATTGCCGTTTCCGTCCATATTTTCAATGATTTCGTCATACGTCCGGTTCAATCCTCCTTCTTTCATAAGAGGAATCTTCATAGAATCATAAAAGCAATACCCCTTCAGCAGATCGGATTCCAGATGAGCCATTTCCTTAAGCACGTTAAAATCAATGCTGATAACAAGCTTACCAAGCTCCTGTCCTGTTTTCTCCACAGAATAGTAGCTTACCATATAGCTGATCACATCCATTGTATAACCGTCCTGATTAGGCTCTGAACTGTGGACTGCAGTGTACCCTGTGTTCCTCCCTGAATCAAAAAACTCTCCATACCACTGATTTTTTTCAGGTTTAAAAGGATCTCTGATATTACGGCTGGAAAAAGTCCGTCCGTCTGCAGTGTAGATCATGATTTCCTGGATAGCATTCATAATATGGGCATAGTTAGTGAGAGTTTCCTGAACATTCCTTTTCATATAAAGATACATACCTGTGGAACTCTCTTTTGTTGAAACTCCCTTTTGTACCACATCATTATAAATGATCTGTCTGGCCAGATTTTCCACTGTATTCTGCAAGGTATATATCTGGGAGGCAGTTTTATCCAGCTGATTTCTCTGGTTATCTATTTCCTGTTTTCGGTACTGGTTATTCGAAGTATAAATGACAATGACAAAAACCAGCAAAAAAGCGGCGGAAACTGCCGTAAGCACGATCTGCGTAAGCCGGAGCTGAAGTCTGCCTGATTTTCCGCCCTTTCTTTTCTTAACTCTGCTGTCCATTTCTCACCTGCCTCATATAGTCTTTTGGAAGAACGCCCTCTTTTTTCTTAAAAACATAACTGAAATACTGCGCAGAGGTAAAGCCAGTCTTCCTCCAGATTTCATTCACATTCTCTTCTGTGTTTTTCATCAGGGTTTTCGCACATTCCAGACGGTATTCCGTCAGGTAATCTAAGACCTTCATATTCATTTCCTGTTTGAACAGCCTTCTTAAATGCCCCTCTGAAATCCCCGCCTCCCGGGCAATGTCAGGAATAGCGATATCACTCCTATAGTTCTTACGGATATAAGTAAGTGCCTGCTGGACATATGGGGAGCAGTCCTGCTTATTTTCGTCAGCAGTCTCCTGAAAAATACGTTCAAGACAATCTGAAATTGTCTGTTCTGCCGCCTGAGTGTCCGGGAATACTTCCGGCATATCAAGGATCAGAGGGTTTAAATGTCTCTTTTGTACAAATGCCCGGAAACATCTGTCGATATTCTGAAGATTTTCTGTATACTCCCAGATATTAAGGCTGTTTCTCCACTGTTCAAACATCTTCCTTAGTAATCCTAAAGCCTCCGCTGGTTCCCCTTTATTAAGCTCTCTGTTGAAAGCCTCCATCCATTCGTCAGATATATGATCATCCTGCATCCTGCCCCGCAGCTCTGCCGCCTTAAAGATATGCTGTCCGGGACATGCATAAATATATTCAGCCAGACGGTGCAGTTCCCGATAGCTGTCCTGAAGCTCAAAAAAATGATACAAAGTATCTGAGATTAGACAGCAGAACTCCAGCTCTCTTTCACTGAAATACATGGTAAGCTGCCCGCAGACCTGTTCCAGCACTACCTGCCCGTCCGTTACTTCGCTGTTTATGAAAAAAATCCCGCAAAGCTCGTTGTTCCCCATATCTGTAAAGGCACTGCATTCCACTCCATGAGGATAAGTTAAATTCTGTACTTCAAAGCAGTCCACATTCAGTTTCTTACCTGGTGTATGATGTCTCATGGATATCACAGGCGGCTGGTGCAGATTGATCAACGCGTATCTCTGCATAGGCCTGTGTTCGTATACATGATCATCTATACTATTGGAATCATCCAGAAGGAAATGGCGTATATTATATTCCAATATCAAATGCTGTTCTTTCTTTTCAACCATCAAATCCTGAACTGTTTTTTCCAGAAGCTTTTTTAAAGACTCTTCTGTAAGTTCATTTTTCAATATATAATCTGCTGCACCAATCCGCAGACCTTTTTTTACATAGTCAAAGTCCCGGTAGGATGTCAGAAGAAAAATTTTTGCAGGAATATGCTTAAGAATTTCTTCCGACAGCTCCAAACCGTCCATAACCGGCATATTGATATCCGCAAATACAATGTCAGGCTTCAGCCGGATGATTTCTGAAAGTGCTTTTAAGCTGTTTGTACCTTCACCTACCACCTCATACTCCAGCTCCACACTCTCAAGCAGATATTTCAAATATTTAATTGCCATCCTTTCATCGTCAACAATATAAATACTGGTCTTCATTTATGCCTCCGTCTGTCAGAAAGTTAAATCAGTCAATCAGAAAACTGCCCGGTACACAGCAGTATATACAATTTTTATAAACCCGTTTAATTATAGCACAATTAGCCCTTTACGGCACCTGCTGTAATTCCTTTTATAAAGTTTTTGGAACCAAAAAGGAATAAGATCAACACTGGGATCGTAGACAGAGTAAGCCCTGCAAGCTGTGCCCCATAGTCTGTACGGTATGCACTGGCCAGGCTTTTTACAAATATAGGTATCGTATAGTTCTCCGGCTTGTTGACAAATACCAAAGGGTACATATAGCTGTTCCATGACCACAGAAACTGCAGCAAACATAATGTGAGGATCCCGGGTTTTATACAAGGAATCGCAATACTGCCGAAAATCCTCATCTCCCCGGCTCCGTCTATTCTGGCGCTCTCTACAAGCTCCATTGGCAGTCCGCTTTTTACAAAAGAAACCATCCAGTATGCACCAAGCCCGCTGGCAAGCCACACACAAATCATCGGAAGCAGGGTATTATTGATCTTCAGGTTACGCATTTCGATCATGTAGCCTATGATACCTATCTGTGTAGGAACCATCATGGTCATCATAATAAAAATATTTACTACTTTTTTCAGCCTGAATTCATATACATTCATGGCATATCCAGCCATGGCACAGATCAGTACACTCAATACCATTACTGTTGCTGAAATAAAAAAACTATTCAGATACGACTGTAGAAAATTGGCAGAAAATATTGTCTTTAAATTCTCTGCCAGAAAGTCCGACGGTATCATAGGGTTATTCTGGAATATCTGTTCACTTTTGTAAGTGGACATGGAGAACATCAGCCAGAATGGAATAAGGGAAACAATGGAAATAACCGCCAGTATAATTCCTAAAATAACAGATTTCGTTTTTTTCACAGCTTAATCCTCCTCCTTTCCATTCATAAGGCGCAGACCGATCACAGACACAACCGCTATGATCACAAACAGGACACAGGACATGGCTGACGCATAACCCATGCGGGGATTGGAGCCGAATGCCTGATTATAAAAGTTCCACACAATTGTAAGGCAGCTCTGCTGAGGTCCTCCCACTGTACTGCTGGACTGATTGGTAAACAACAGATTTGCTTCGTCAAACATCTGGAACATATAAATAGTGCTTGTAATAACAAGGAAAGTAGTAACTGATTTAAGAAGCGGAACAGTTATCTTAAAAAAACACTGTATCCTGGAGGCTCCGTCTATCCTGGCTGCCTCGTATAAATCCTCCGGGATAGATGTGATCCCGGCCAGATACATGGTCATAAAGTATCCTGTATTCCTCCAGATGATCATGATAGAAATGACCAGAGGCGCCCATTTCGCTGTCCCGATAAAGTTAACAGCATCTCCTCCGAAATGTTCAATGAGCTTATTGAGAATGCCTACATGCTCCTCAAAAATAAATGTAAAAATCATTCCGATGGCAACAGGTGTGGTGATATACGGCAAAAAATTGGCTGTCTGCAGCGTATTCTTGAACCGTTTTACATTGCTTAGAAGCTCTGCAAAGATCAATCCCAGTATGATAGCCACGGGAAATCCCACCAAACCGATACGCAGAGTATTCAGTACAGACTTCCAAAACACTTTGTCGTTAGTAAAAATGTTGATAAAATTTTTCATTCCCACAAACACCTTGTCGTTATATCCGGCCCAATCCAGTGTACTCATGTAAAAGGAATACAAAATCGGAAAAAGATTGAACAATAAAAAACAGATGCAGAAAGGTGCCAGGAAAATAATGGGCCACGTTGTCCTGTATTTTTTCATACTCTTATTCATAAATAAGGCCTCCATGAATTGGAAAAGGGACTGTCCTTCCTGAACCGGGACAGCCCCCTTCGTCTGCATATTTATTTGATCGTCACTGTCTCATCAGTAACAAGCTGTCCAAGTTCCTCTACTGCCGCAGAGACAGCATCCTCTAAAGTCATGGAAGTATCGTTCATCAGCTGCTGTGCAACATCATTACGGACACTTACAATATCATTATCAAAAGCTGACGGTGTGGCAATGGAAATGATGGAAGCAATATCTTTGTAGTATAAGGTGGAAATATCCTGTCCGCCGAAGAATTCTTCGTCTGAACGTTTACAGAACTCATCTGTTGCAATAGTGGAATCCTGTGTGATATAACCGGCTTTGTCTTTTGCAACTGTAGCACCTTCTTCAGATGAAACAGCCCAGGTAATAAAATCATAGGCAGCTTCTTTCTGCTCGTCAGACGCAGATGAGGAAATACCCATAGCTGTCCCGCCGTGGCTGTAGCCTGAAGGTGCCTTGATCAGCCCCCAGTTTCCGGAACCGTCCGGGTCATTGCTCTCAATATAATAGGTCAATGCCCAGTCAGGACAAGGATAGAAAATATGGTTGTCATCAGCGTATGTTGCATTAGCCTCTGCAGTACCGTTCTGGTAACTGTCCACTGCACCTGCATCTCTCAGTTCAACCAGCTTGCTCATAACATCTGTCATTTTGTCCGTCATATTAATGGTATCGTCAGATACATTCGCAATATCACTTGCAAAGTATAACCACTCTGCTACTGCCTGACCGGAATGGAACAAGAATACAGATCCGTCGGATTTTTCTGCCACTTCTTTTCCTTTTTCAACATAAGCGTCATAGCTGCTGAACATTTCCGCCAGCTCATCCGGGTCATCTGTACCAAAATATTCCTTTGCCAGGTCCCGCTTATATGCTATACCGGCCGGACACACGTTTTCGAACAACCCGATCACATTTCCGTCAGCGTCTGTGGCTGCTTCAATCAATGCGCTATTATATACACTGGTATCAAGGCCATAGTCCAGAAGGTTTTCTGTGATCCCCATCTTCTTCCAGTTTCCGATGAGAGTGATATCCATAGGAATGATGGTTGGAAGCTCAGAACCGGACGCCAGAGCCTGCTGGACCTTTGTCAGCATATCACCCCACTCTGTTGCCGTGGCTTCGATTTTCACATTTGGATGAGATTCCATATAGGCTTCGATCAACGGCTCATAATAATTGGAATCCCAGCCCCAATATGTAAGAGTTACCTGCTCCTCTGCCTCCGCTGCCACCGGAACTGCAAATGCTGATACTGCCACTGCTGCTGCCATAAATACACTGATCAATTTTTTCTTCATCTTGTTACGTCCTCCTTTATTTGATAACTATATTCTAACATCTCATTCTCTGTACATAAGGACCTTATTTCGCTCAATTTTTAGGAAATTCGAACATTTTCATATGCCTGCTCCATCATCATTACGTGAGCCTGACACTCCACCGATGTACCCGGACGGTCGAAGGACGGGGATCCGGAAGCCCTATGGACCAGGCCGTCAGAGCCTATTTTTTCATATAATGTCTCCCGGATACCATCTGCCCGCATTATATATTTTTCTTCAAGAAACCCTTCAAAAACTGCACGATAGATCACATAGGCAACCATGGCTGCACACTCCGATTCCTCAAAGGTATCCGGTTGATCCAGGATATCATGGAAGCCATGGTTCTTTGTCTCAAACCGCAGCATATTCTCCAACAGCGCATAAAACCAACATTCCATCTGTTGTTTCTCTTTTTGGTATTCCCTTCCCCACACCAGAAGCGTCCTCAAAAGACCGGTTAAAATCCACCCGTTGCCTATTCCCCAAGACACTTCCCGCAGATATCCCCTCCTGCCGTCATCCCAAATATGGCAGTATAGTCCTGTATCTTCATTACACAGCCGTGTTAGAATCCCCTTCATCTGGCAGAACGCCTCTTCAAAATGCCCTGAAAGCGCAAGGGCATATGGCAAAAATGCAGCGGAATCCGCCCATATTTCCCGGGTGTGCCGCATGTGGAACAAAGTACCGTCCGCCGCTCTCTCCGCATCCTTTAAGAAAAAGCTTATATTTTCTTCTGCGGCCTCTTTATATCTTTGACTGCCTGTCTTATTTCCTGTCATAAGAACAGCCGGCACACAAAAGGCTGAATCCGTCACTGCAGGGGTATTTTCCACATTACAGAGACGGCCGTCACTGCTCTGGCGCAGCACCATATCATGGATGACCAGTGCCAGCAGTTCTTCCTCACCCGCCTCCATAAGAGCCTGGGCCGCAATTCCTTGTTCCCAGCATTGTCTTGTCATACATAGCATAGCCTGCATTACCTTTTTACTTACCTCACTCATAGTCGTCCTCTCTCCACAATATTCTAACAGTAAAGACGGAGCCTTCTGACAGAACATCCCCACTATGGTTTTATTCTATCAAAAAGCTCCGCTTTGAAGGATATGAAATTATGTACATTTCTAAAGAAAAACGGATATTACATACCTATCTTTTCTTCAAATACCGTAAAAGAGAATTGTAGAGACATCTTATTTCTGGTCTGTGCAGATGAGACTGCAGGTCCACATTACAGAAAAGCAGCTTTCCTTTTCCCACCTGCTTTTCATAAATCAGTCCCAGCCTGTGGCTGCGCTGAAAATTATCAATCACCTCCACTATAAGCTCCGCACCAGAATCCTCATCCAGAACATCACTATGTCCATGTACCACAATCTGCTGCCACTGCCATTGTGCCCAGTCTTTTGTAGGAAATCCGGATAATGCCGGATGTGTGTTACTTATTAAAAGTCCCATGGTTCCCGGCGCCGGCTCCATCCCCTTGGACAAACAGGCATCTCTGAACATAGGGTAGCACCAGAAATCTGCCGGAAAAAATCCAGGTATCTCTCCCTCTGTATGACGGTTGAGCAAAAGCACATTCCTGCCTTCCTTCAATGCTGTCTCCGCACTTTCATCCAGCTTATTCGTAATGAACACATTCTCCCCAGCTTCCAATAGCTCCCGGGGATAAATAAAAATGCTATAACAGTTTCTTAATCCTGCAAAGGACAGCTCCATTATAATTTCTTTGGCCTCTTTTACTTCCGGCAGCATCAGTTCCGTAATAGGAAACCTATTCCACTGCCCTCTCCCGGCCATCATTGTTCCAAGGTCACTGTCTGAAATTATTGTATTGTTGTCCTTAAAAGAAACCTTAACCGCTCCTTCAATGTATCCTGCCGAGAAGTTCGGGCACAATACCTCAAGACTCATCCTGTCCCTTGATTGCCATACATAAGAATCAAAACATGCAAGCACCACACAAGGCGCACAAAACTGCCGCCACTGTCCGGGACTTATCAGTCCTTTGCTGTCAAGAAAGCTGTCCAGTATACCTACCAGCGCAGTTCCCTGCCCTGGAAAGTCCTGAAGTCCCAGAAGCTGGAAACCTGACATTCCCTCTGTCCGGAGCTGCGCTTCAATTTCTTCCTTATAGCACTGGACTGTAAGCTTTCCTGACGCCCTTGCATAATCAGGAGCCAGCCCGCTCTGTGCCTTATCCTCCAAACGTTTCCTGTATATTTTAAGTGCGGAAGGTTCTAACACACCTGTGTATTTTCTTATTTCTGTATAATCCGGATATATCTGGTACTGTCCGATTTCATGGGCAATGAGCGGTACACTTGACAGCGTTAGGGCTTCCTTATAATTCACCCTGGCCGAAGCAGGTTCCTGACTTTGAATATGTCCAAGAGGCTTATCCGAATGTGCAAAAGATCCTCTGATATTATGGGTCTTGGATGTACGCATCATGATCCAAAGATCATCCTCCTGTCCCTGCACAGGCTCTTCAAGAAAGTTATTCGCTCCCTGGGTATACAGTTTATCGGGCCGCAATGGTCTGATGCTTCTGATCAATCTGTCATAAGAGGCAACATCACCCACAAGCTCGTTTCCAACAGCAAAAATCAAAAAGGAAGGATGATTTCCAAAGGTTTTTAAAATCTTTTCTGCCTGGTCATAATAATATCTTTCAAGTACAGAATCATATTTTTCATTATTTCTTTCATAAAGACCAAGGGCAAAACCGGACATCTCTACTTCAAGGTACATACCAAGCATATCAGCCGCCTTAAAAGCTGCTTCAGGGGGACACCAAGAATGAAACCGGTAATGGTTCAGGCCGTATTCCTTCATCTTTTTCAGAATGGTCATCCATTCTTTTTCATCCATGGGCGCTGCACCAGTCAACGGGTAAATACAGCAGTCAACTGTTCCCCTGAGGTACACAGGCACTCCATGATTACAGATAAGCTTATTTTTAATCTCTATCTCAGGAAAGCCGGTTTTCATACAGCAGGAATCAATCTCTTTTCCATCCTTGCCGCACCATTTTATCCCAGCCTCATAGAGAAATGGCGTAAATTCATCCCAGCATTGAATCTTCTCCTCCGGCTCAATAAAGTACTCAGCCTGGTTCTCCCCTTCCTGCAGCATACAGGGTATTTCCCTGCTGAAACACATACGGCCGTCTGTATCTCCCCGAAGTTCTAACTTGATCGACCCTTCCGCCGCTGTACTGCTGAATAAATGAAGCCTGGCACATATTTTATTTATTCCCTTTTCTTTCACAAGGCTTACTCCGGTAAAATAAACACTCTCTTTAGCTTCTAAAGATATGTCTCCCAGAAGACCGTTCCAATTTGTCTGGGTATGGTCTGTATACTGATGTCCGTCCATCAGTCCGGGGGGAAAATCCCCATATGAGGTGAGAGCGTTATCCACCCCTACGGTAAGGGTGTGAAGCCCTGCTCCCATTCTTCCAAGCTTGTGCTTTTGCGGGATTATTGTCTCAAAAGAACTTGAAAATAGACTGCCGTCCACATATACAGCCGTAAATTTAGTCCTTTCTATATTTAATATGATTTCTTTATTTTCCCACGCTTTTGGTATCTCTATCTGCCGTTCATACCACACCATCCCCTCTATGGGATAACGCCGGGAAAGATGAAGGGTTTCCGTATTGTCAGGTGCAAATATCCCTTTTTTTGCACACTCTGTGGTAGACGGCAAGTCAATGAAATCAACAAATGCCTTTTTTTCCGGCAGGTTCTTTCCCTGGTTCATACAAATTCCCCATTTGCCCTGCAGCCGAATTTTTCTCATCATAATAATTTCTCCCCATATCGTATTACATGATCATTTTTCTGAATTTCCCCGGTGTCATCCCGGTATGACGTTTATAAGTCTTGATAAATGTGGATTCGTTGGAAAAACCGCATTCCTCCGCAACTTGGGCGATACTCTCATTCTCCCCTCTCAACAGGACTTTTGCTTTATTCATCCTCGTTTTTACAAGATATTCATGAGGCGTAAAGCCTGTTTCCTTTTTAAACTCCCGCAGAAAATGATATTCACTCAAAGCGGCCTGGGATGCCAGCATTTTAACATTTATTCCCTCCTTGAAATGTTCATGGATAAAATTTATACTCTTCTCAATCCCTGTGGGGCTTTCCTTATCCCTGCATATTCTATGAGGGAAGAACTCTGCCAGTATCCTTGCTATGTACGCAGACTGCAGGGCCTCATCAATAACCTCTTTCCCGCTGTGCATATGGTAAATCTTATACATGTTGTTCTTTATCGTATAAGGATCCCCTGCATTCATCACACACCCCTGAAGATTATATAGATAGCGATAAAACTCCTCTGTATTGTGTCCGTCGAAATGAAACCACAGTGTTTCCAGCCCTTCCTTTGCTTCATACCCATGAGGCTTACAGCAATCCAGAAATACCGTCTGATTTTCTTCCGCATCGAAAGCTCTTCCTTCACAGAAAACCTTCGCTCTGCCTTTTAAAATATACATAACCAGATAACTGTTATAATTATCTCTCCATATCCTGTATGTATCCTCATACCAAAAATGGCCTGTACAGGTAACATAAAAAAATAATTCTTTTGCCAAGTTCCCGGGTGTTGCAAAAAATAAATCTGATTCTTTACAGATTCCTTTTTCCTTTGACTTCATCACTTCCTCCTGTCTGATGGCAGTCTCAGTAAAATTGTATCTAATTGCTGTCTTTATTTCCGACACACTCCAGCAAAACTGATTTATAGAAACTATTTTTTTCATAATATCATGACTATCATCAAATTGCACTGACGTAGATTGCTTTATAATTGTCAAAAATTGCTGTGAATCACTCTTCATAATGCACAGCCCCGTTCTCCCTGTATTCTTTAGGTGAAACTCCTGTTACTTTCTTAAAAATTCTTGAAAAATAGTATTGATCCTTATACCCCAGTCTCATTCCTATTTCATAAATATACAGATCCGTGGAGCGGAGAAGCTTACAGGCCTCCTTGATTTTTAACTGTATATAGAAATCCATAGGCGCATGCTGTGTATACTTTTGAAAAATAGCATGAAGATAGCTCTTGGAAAAGTCAAACTCCCGCGCCACCTCCTCCAGTGTCAGGTTTTCCTGCAAATGTTTATACATAAAACGAATCACATTTGTCACATGCTTATTTTGTTCCAATGTTGTATAATCTTTTTCTCTGAAATAAGTTTCACCTAAAATGAGAGAAAGCACCTGGGAAATATAAATAAAATTTCCCAATGTATAGTTCCCGCCAAGTACCCTGAGCAGTAGTTCAAATAATGACAACATACGGCTGGATGAATTTATGGACTGGAATTTTACCACCCTGCATTCCTCCAGAGGATAATAAGCCACATCCTCGCCCTTAAAGTGAACCCATAAAATACTCCAGGGATTCTCCTGACAGGCATAATATTTGTGTCCGCAATTCCCCGGAATACAGAATGCCTCATTTTCCTTCAGAACGATCCTGGTTCCTCCGTTAAGCTCAATGATGCCGCTCCCCTCCATACAGTAGATGAATATATACTCCTCTATTCCTTCCTTTCTTTCTCTGTAGTGCTGTGCAGCATGAGGGAAAAATCCAACATCAGTCAAATATAATCTTCTCACCTGGGGATGCTCCGCATATGCCTGAAACGTCTCGGTAGGCAGCACAAACATCCACTCACCTTTAAATCCGTCCTGTTTTTTCTCATTTAATCTTTCCATAGTGGGAGCATAGCACATAAGTGGAATATAGTCCATTAATTTCCAAAATGTGTCATTTTCATCCAGTTCTTTCCAATGTAAAATAACTGTTACAACTAAGAAAAAGTACAAATATCCTAAAGGAGAAAAATTATGGAATCCAGAAAAGTAACTGTATGGGAAGAAGATTACGTCATTCCCACCTACAAAACCTATCCCCCGGAAAAAATTCCCCTTTTCATTGAAAAAAGAGCATATCAAGGCAGTACAGGCAAAGTTTATCCTTTGCCTGTAACAGAAAAAATCTCAGATATCAAGGAAAATGTTTCCTACCATGCAGTGTTCCTTGAAAATGAATATCTTAAAGTTATGATTCTTCCTGAACTGGGAGGCCGCATTCAGCGGGCATACGATAAGACAAACGGATATGATTTTGTGTACTACAACCATGTGATCAAACCTGCCCTGGTGGGCCTTACCGGACCATGGATTTCAGGAGGAATTGAATTTAACTGGCCACAGCATCACCGTCCCTCCACATTCGCACCGGTAGATTACACCTTATCTGAAAATGCAGACGGCTCCTGTACCGTGTATGTAAGTGAAACAGATAAAATGTACGGAACTAAAGGCATGGCGGCAATTACTCTATATCCCGGAAAGGCATATATCGAAATAAAAGGGCAGCTTTATAACAAAACAGATCTTCCCCAAACCTTTCTCTGGTGGGCTAATCCTGCTGTCCCGGTAAACGACAATACCTATTCTGTATTTCCGCCTGATGTAAATGCCGTTATGGATCACGGAAAGCGTGCTGTTTCCACTTTTCCTATTGCCACGGGAGAATATTACAAATGTGATTACTCAGCCGGTGTGGATATATCGCGGTATAAAAACGTAAAAGTACCTACCTCCTACATGGCTGCACATTCCGATTTCGACTTTATTGGAAATTATGATGAGGGTATAGAAGCCGGGCTTCTCCATATAGCAGACCACCATGTTTCCCCCGGTAAAAAGCAGTGGACCTGGGGTAATGGTGATTTCGGGCGCTGCTGGGACAGAAACCTTACTGACACTGACGGACCCTACATTGAATTGATGACTGGGGTATTTACTGACAACCAGCCTGATTTCACCTGGCTGAAACCTTGCGAAGAAAAAACTTTTGTACAGTATTTTATGCCCTATAAGGGAGTGGGACGCGTAGGTAATGCAACAAAGGATGCCGCAATCAGCATCGATCATTTATCGGAAAGCCGGATTTCCCTGAAAGTATACGTTACCGCAAATTATCCATGCGCCTCTGTTGAAGTAAAGGAAAATTCACAGGTAATATACAAAACTACGGTTTCTCTTTCCCCTGAAAAGTGCTTTGAAACAGAACTTTCGGCTCCTGAAAATCTCTATAACTGCCGTGTTACTGTTTCCTGTAAGGAAAATGTTCTGGCCGATTACACTGTATATGAAAAAAAACTGCAGCCTGTTCCTGAACCTGCTAAGCCTATGAAATCCCCGGCTGAACAGAAAACAACAGAAGATTTATATCTCTGTGCTTCCCATCTGGAACAATATCGCCATGCCACTTACGAACCGGCAGATTATTATCTGGAAGGACTGCGCAGAGATCCCAGTGATATGCGTCTGAACAACGGATATGGTCTCCTGCTCTATAAACGCGGCAGAGTGAAAGAAAGTATCCCTTATTTCCAGACTGCCATAAAAAAACAGACTTGGAAAAATCCAAATCCCTATTGTGGAGAGATTTATTTTAATCTGGGCCTGGCTCTGGTAACCGATGGTCAGGACGAGAAAGCATATGATGCATTTTACAAATCTACCTGGAGTGCAGAAACCCAAAGCGCAGGCTTCTACTGGCTGTCCTGCCTTTGCTGCCGGAAGGGAAAGTATGAAGATGCGCTGGTATTTGCAGAAAAATCTATGATATATAACTGGCACAATATGAAAATCCGAGCTTTAAAGGCAGCACTTCTCAGAAAAATGAAACAGGACAACACAGAATTTTTAGAGGATTGTCTGGCGATCGATCCTTTATATATGGCATGTGTGTATGAGCAGGCACTCTCCCGAGGTGACTTGCCCGCCTGGAAACAGCTCATGGGAAAGGAATCTCACAATTATCTGGAACTTTCTCTTGACTACATAAAGGCGGGACTTTTCCAGGACGCAGTAACTATATTAACTTCCTGCGACGATACTAACCCTATGTGCAGCTATTATCTCGGATATATTTACAATCATCTCAATGAAGGGGAAAAAGCAGCAAAAAGCTTTGTTCTGGCAGAACATGGTTCCCCTGACTGGTGCTTCCCTAATCGTGTGGAAGAAAAATACATTCTTGAAAGTGTTTTTGAACTACTGCCCCAGGCCCCAATGGCTCACTACTACCTGGGCAATTTATTATACGATAAAAAACAATACGAAGACGCTATAAAACATTGGGAAATTGCAGCATCACAAAAACAGGATCTGTCTGCTGCGTATAGGAATCTGGCAATCGCATACTACAACAAACAGCATGATCCTGAAAAAGCTATCTCAGCCATGGAAAAAGCCTGTGAACTGGACAAAAACTACCCACGCCTCTGGCTGGAATATGACCAGCTTGCCGCAAAATTGAATGTCTCAAAGAAAAAAAGGCTTGGAGTCATGATGTCCCATCCTGAAATAACCGCTGCCCGGGATGACCTGTATCTGCGCTATGTCACCTTACTGAACTGTACAGGACAGTTCAGTGAAGCTTTGGACGCTCTGTCATCCCGCCGGTTTCATCCATGGGAAGGGGGTGAAGGTAAAGTCAGCACACAATATAAATTTGCGCTGATTCACACAGCTATGTGCCAATTAAAGAAACATAACCCACAGCAAGCCCTTGAACTTTTGGAATGTACTCTTACATATCCTGAAAACCTGGGAGAAGGAAAGCTTCCTAATGTACCGGACAATGAAACACACTACTACATGGGAATTGCTTTCCAAATGATGGGCGATACAGAGAAGGCTGCGGAGTTCTTCCGCCTTGCAGCCTCCGGCTCACAGGAACCGGGAAATGTCCTTTATTATAATGACCAGCCCTCTGATTACATCTTTTATCAGGGACTGGCAGCAAGAGCACTCGAGGATGAAGCAGGGGCAAAAAAAGCCTTCCATCGTCTGATCGCTTATGCGGAAAAGCATCTTTTTGACAATGTGGAATACGACTTTTTTGCTGTATCCCTTCCCGAAATTGAGGTTTTCCAGGATGATATTAAGCTTCGGAACACTCAATATTGTAATTACCTGCGTGCCTTAGGCAGCCTTGGGCTTGGAGACAAAGAAAAGGCAGAGAGGCTTTTTAATGAAATTCTGTCTAAGCAGAGAGATTACCAAGGGGCATTATCCCAACTATTTTATTAAGCATTAAAACTAAATAATGAATCCCAAGGAACCATCAGGTGTTGAATACTTGGTTCCTTGGGATTCCACTTGATTCATATCAATAAAATTAAAAAATAAGTAAAATAAGTATTGTCCATACTCCTCATAATCTATATTAACTTACTCAAGGCAGACAACTTACTCTTGACTCTAATATTATATTTATCAACCAATTTTTGTATCCATTCATGATCTTCCTTTCGATATGGATCACGCCAAAAACGTTTCACAAATTTGGATACCTGGCTTCTAAATGACCAATTCAAACTTGATGCAGTATTAATTGTATTAAAGTCCTGTACTGTCTGAAACTCATCTACCATACCAATCAGATATCTCAAAAGTAAAACATCTGCGAAAGTAAATGGCATGATATCATCTTCAAACTGTAATAGCGACATATATGGTCCACCCTGTTTCGTATCATCTGTAAGCAACGAATATGCACCAAGCGTCTGAGCTAGTGATATAGCATAAACTTCCCCAAGATCACCTGAACCATACAACATTCTATTCTCACTAACATTTTTCTGAAACATTTCAAAAACAGATTGTTGTTTCATTTTATCATCAGTGTACAATCCTATCCTTCCTGCATCAATATCGGCATCAATAATTTTCAGCAACTCTTTTGCATGATTTTCAAGCTCAATTATCCGTATCTGCTCATAAATAAATACACCATCTTCAAAAGATTCAAATAAAATATTCTGCAGGTTAGCACGATAGAAATGTATGATTATGTTTGTATCTAAAGAGGCTCTCAATCTTGTAAATCTCCTATCAAATCATCAAGGTCATCAACATTTCCTGTGTTATCAACAAGTTTGTCGCTTATATCTTCGATTGTCAGGTGATAACATCTTAAAGCTTTTTCAAGTGTCTCTAATGGTATCGCATTGTGATTATAATTATAGATTACGTAATCAATATATTCATAAGGTATACCTATCTCCCTGCTGGCTTCATTTAATCTACTTTTGCCACCAACACTTTTCAGCAAATGACCAACACGGGTTTGATATCTCTCACTATCCAGTCTTATTCTCTCTGATAAATCAATTTTTTCAAGATTCTCTAAACGATTTAATGCAGTTTCAAAACTAACATTAAATTCGGACATGATACGAGCTATATCCATTGCAGATAAACCATTACGTTTAAAATCATAAATTTCTAAATCTAAAAACTTTTCAACTTCATCTGCTGGCATTAACAAACAAGCTGCAAAATAATTAGCTTCCTGCTCTTTTTCATCTGTAACTCTTCCTGATATTGTTACTGCATCATCAATAAACGATACAATATTCTCCATGTGCAAAATCACATGACCAATCTCATGTGCAAGCGTAAAGATTTCTCTTGCTAATCTGATACACGTATTTGTAACAATAATCGTATCATTGTCTTTCTTCATAGTAAAACCAAGATCTGATTCTTCACCAAGTGGATATCTCAATAATTTGTATCCAATCCTTTCACAGTCCTTGAATAAGTCAATGATTCCATAACGGCTGACCTTGCATTTCTCCCGAAAAGCATCAGCCTTTATTCTTATCTCCTTTTTTCTACTTTCCTGCATAACATTCTCCTCTAAACAATATTGTCACGCCGCAATTTGCTATAAAGGTGTTTATTTGCATAGAAAAAATCTATCATACCAAACATCATTTCTGAGGAAGAATTCTCTGTACCTGCTCTATATTCAACAACTGGGGTATCATCCAATACTTTTGTTATATCTCCTACTGTAACATCCAATACACTCGAAATCTTAGAGAGAACTTCAAGAGTAATATTATTATTTCCAGACTCTATACGGGCAAACTTCTGTCTGCTAATTCCAATCTGCTCAGCAATATGCTCCTGAGTAAAATTCTTAGCAATTCTTAGTGCCTTAATACGACTTCCCAACAATTTGTTCATGATTTTCCCTCCTATATATTTTAGATTTTACTACTATTATATAAATTGTCAAGCGGAATGTTATATTTTTATAACTTTTTTTTATCTATGTTGCATTTTTTATACATCACATTCCTGGTTCAACACAATCTTTTCCCCGTGGAGCAGTTCCGCCTCTCGCTCCTGATGGGTAGAAAAAATCAACGTCCTTCCCCTGCGATACTTTTTAATAAATTGGATTACCTGATTTTTGGTTTCTTCATCCAACCCGGTGAAGGGCTCATCCATTATAATGAAATCAGATTCTGCAAGCATGGCCCTTCCAATGGCAGCTCTTCTCTTCATACCGCCGCTGTATTCCTGTACCATTTGGTTCAGAGATTCCCTTGGCAGGATTTCTGCCAAAATTTCATTTATGTCTTCTAACTTCTGAGCCTTTTTCTGCACTGCCGCTGCGTTCTCTCCGGCAGAAAGAAATGTAAACAGCCTGTTTTCCTGAAAAACTGCCGAAACTTCTTTCCCTGCAATACCTTCTATGCTTCCCTCGTCCTTTTCAACGATTCCCATTAAAATATGGAGCAAAGTGGTTTTGCCGCATCCGGAAGGCCCCATAAGAGCATATACCTTTCCTTCTTCCAAAGTAAGGCTGCATTGATCCAGAACCTTATGCCCTTCATAACTTTTAGTAAGATTCCGTATTTTCACTTCCTTATCTCTCCCTTCCAGACCTTTCCCCCGGATTTTTTCAGGCCCCATAGAAACAGTTTTTCAAATGCCATACTCAATAAAATGATCACCAGAGTCCATGCAAAAAGACTGTCTATATTCAAATAAATCTTAGCCATATAAAGGCGCTCACCAATGGAATGGGCAGGTACACCGATTATTTCTGCAGCCACACCTGATTTCCAGCTCATCCCCAGAGCCACTCTGGAACCACTGATAAGAAAAGGTAAGAATGCCGGGCGATAAATATAAAGAAATTGTTTCCATGGATTCATGCCAAACACCCTTGCCATTTCCAGCATTTTGCTGTCCACATGTTCCAATCCCTGCCCCATGTTTACATAAATAATAGGAAAGACCATAAGTAAAACAATAAAAACTGAAAGATTCTCTGAGCCTGCCAGAATCAAAAGCAATACTACAAAAGATGCTACCGGCACTGATTTTGCCAAAAGAATCAATGGTTCCAGGAGTATTTTAAACCAGTTCCAGCGAAAAGCCAGTCCTGCAGCCAGCACAGCCAAAATAAACGCTGCCAGAAAACCTCCCATAATCTTCAAAACCGTATTTCCCACAGACAGCCAAAATTCATTTCCGCTCATCTGCTCCCAAAGGGAATGCAGCATTTCTAAAGGTCCCACAAAAACAATAGAATTTTTCATCAGTATTGCCGCCGCCTGCCAAATCATTAGCCAGAATATAACTGCGGCCGCTTTTTTCCACATCTCTGTTTTCTTCATAACCATCTCCCGGTAAAGTATCCTTCCAATCAAAACAAAGTGGACAAGTCCACTTCAACTCCCTGAATCCCTCACTCATGAGGGACTTGTACGCTTTGTGCGCCAATGTGCAGCTGCGAAGCAGCCTTCCTCTGCACATTGTGTGCATCCTCCGGAGGTTTTATATATACTAGGAAAGTCATAACCTTCTGGTCACAACAAAATGGAGTGCTTGCCTAGTATATAAAAAAGAGAGGGGAAATCACACCCCTCCCATATTTTCTCATCCTCTGCCCTATTGTGCTTCTATATAGAAAATATCTATTCTGCCTCTATATAGTAAAAGTCATCATCGGGAAGGCTTCCCCCTACAGATTCCGGGTTCTGCTCCAGAAGTACTTCCAGATAACCGCTCAAAGCATCCTTCATTTCCTGTCCATCCAGATATTTAATATTACATTTGGGAAGTGCCGCCTGGGCAATAGGAGCTTTTTCCACAATTCCGGCTGCTGCTATTAAATCTGCTGCTTCGGCAGTGTTTTCCTGGGTAAATTCAATGGAGCTTTCATGTTGATCCAAAAAATCCTCAATTATCTCAGGGTTCTCCTGAATATAGTCCTTTTTCGCTATGGTAACGCCTGTGACAAGTGTGCCTTTTCCCGTCTTGTCCCATTCCTTTGTCAAATCACAGACCTCTTTCAGATTTTCATTCTGTTTGCAAGCCACAGTTGCAAAGGGCTGGGGAAGTATGCCAATGGCGCTTTCATCCTGGGCAAGAGTGGAAACCACTTCCGTTGCCTCAGACTTATATTCCACGGTCACATCATCCTTGGATATCCCATTGGCTTCCAGGAGAAAATTTAAAACATATTCCGGTGTCTGGCCTTTGCCTGTGGAATATACAGTTTTTCCTTTCAGGTCAGCCACACTGGAAATAGTGTCGTCTGCCGTTACCATATAAAGTACTCCAAGAGTATTTATATCAATTACCTGAATATTCCCCTCTGTTTTCTTATAAAGAATACTTGCCATATTTGCAGGAACTAACGCAATATCAAAATCGCCAGTAGTAAACTTGGCAGTCAGTTCGTCGGCGGCTGTTACCATGTCAAAAGTGTAAGATACCTCTCTGTCCTTATCTGCTTCATCCATAAAATGTACCAAGCCCATGGAAGTTGGTCCTTTCATGGAGCCCACACAAACCTCGTCCTGGGCCATTACTGTCACTGCCCCTCCTGCCAGCATGGAAACAGACATTGCTGCTGCGATTACAGCCATCATTTTTTTCATAAGTAATTCCTTCTTTCTGCTATTTTTTTATTACTTATTCACTATGCCTTTATTATAGCATTATAGGGAATTGCTTACAATAAAGAAAAAAAGATACCTTCCTGTTACCAGAAAAGTATCCCGAATATTTATAATAAAAATCGTTCCTTCAAAACTACATACATGTCAACATCCTTGGGAATCAAATTTCCGATCGCGTGTGGTCTGCGGTCTCCCGCTCCC
>JAUNHC010000100.1 GCA_030524175.1 Eubacteriales bacterium | reverse complement strand
GCGGACAAACGGTTTTCAAGACCGCCTCGTTATGACCACTTCGATATCTCTCCATATAAAACTTAACACTATTTCTCTGCGCTTCTCTGTCAGCGCAAAATGTATTCTATCATCAATTATTGTGTGTGTCAATACGAAAAATAACTTTTTACCAATTTTTTTCCCGGCATTTTCCATAGTTCCCATTTATCAGGGAAAATATGCGCTTTTTGAGAGCTGATTACGGAGCAGACAGTAACCTATTTGACCTTATAAATGACTCCGCCACTGTCAAGTCCTCGGGTGTGGTTATCTTAATATTCTGATAGGAACCTTCCACCAGCCGTATTCTTGTGCCGGTTTCCTGCTCTACAACCATGGCGTCATCCGTAATCATGCTCATATCTTTTAGCCTGATGCTGTCATGGGCGTTCCTAATAAGAGAATAACGGAAAATTTGAGGTGTCTGTATCGTCCAGACACAACTGCGCTCTGGTGTCTCCCTGACATACCCCTTATCATCAGACAGTTTGACCGTATCTTTTGAGGGCATTCCCACTACACAGGCACCGGTTTCTATTGCACCCTCAAGCCCCCGCTTCAGAATATCATCTGTAATAAACGGACGGGCGCCGTCATGGATAAATACGTAATCACAGTCTTCACAGGCCAAAAGTCCTGCATAAACGGAATCATATCTTTCCTTCCCTCCCGGAATGATTCCGGTCACTTTAGTGAAACTAAACTTATCCACTATTTCCTCCTTACAATAGGAAACAGTGTCTTCTCCTGTCACCAGTATGATTTCTCCGATCAGAGAGCTCTCCTGAAAACAGCGCAGGGAATAATAGAGAACCGGATATCCCTGAATTTCAAGAAATTGCTTTTGTATTTTGCTCTGCATACGCTTTCCCCTGCCTGCCGCCAAGACAATAGCGGTACATTTACGTTTTTCCATGATCAATTAGCACTCCTATTATTTACCGGTTCTTCCCTGATTATTCCTATTTTATCATCTGCCGTATTGCCGTCAGTGGACGATACCACCAAATGATACCTAGGGGCACATTATCTAACGTTCCCCCAGCTTCAGATTTGGAACTGCGTTTAAATCCCAGCCATGGCGGGTTCCTTTTTCAAACTCATAATATGCAGCCACTCCGATCATTGCTGCATTATCCGTACAAAATATAGGCGATGGGCGGTAAAAACCATATCCTCTCTTCTCACAAGCCATGGCCATAGCATCCCGGAGGGTCCCATTTGATGCCACTCCCCCGGCTATGGCGATCTTATCCATACCGTAATCCTTTGCCGCCAGCATAGTATGCTCCACAAGCACATCCACCACAGCCTTCTGGAAGGAAGCAGCTAAATCGGCACGGTTTACTTCCTCCCCCTTCATCTGTGCATTGTTAAGGTAATTCAGCACAGCAGATTTCACACCGCTGAAGCTGAAATCATAGGGACAGTCCCCGATTTTTGCTTTTGGGAAAACAATGGCATCGGGATTCCCTTCCTTGGAAAGCTTATCAATTTTAGGGCCTCCGGGATAACCAAGGCCAATTGCTCTTGCCACTTTATCAAAAGCTTCCCCTGCCGCATCATCTCTTGTACGCCCCAGAATTTCAAATTCTCCGTAATCCTTGACGATCACCAGATGGGTATGACCGCCGGATACGATCAGACAAAGAAACGGCGGTTCTAAATCAGGATGTTCAATATAATTTGCCGACACATGGCCTTCAATATGATGGACTCCCACCAGGGGAAGCTTTTTGGCATAGGCAATAGCCTTTGCCTCGGCCACCCCCACTAAAAGCGCCCCTACAAGACCCGGCCCATAGGTCACACCGATGGCATCCAGATCATCAAGGGTCACTTCAGCGTCGGACAAAGCCTGTTCGATCACCTGGTTTATTTTTTCAATATGCTTCCGGGATGCAATTTCCGGAACCACTCCTCCATACAATTTGTGCAGCTCTATCTGTGAAGAGATCACATTGGATAAAATGGTTCTTCCGTTTTTTACAACAGCTGCTGCCGTTTCATCGCAGGAGCTTTCTATTGCCAGAATCAATGTATCTTTCATTTGTCTAATCCTCTTCAAAATTCAATTCAACAGTTTTTCCATCTTTTCCGGGATAGGCGTCTGGGAATATCTCTCTTACCTTATCCATATAATCATCCGGGCGGATCAGGGACGGACTGTAATGAGTCAGCCACATTTCCCCCACCTTTGCATCCCTTGCCAGCATGGCTGCCTCACGGAATGTCATATGCTTATAACCTTTTGCCTTCTCATCTTTATCTTCTTCCCCATACATGCCCTCACAGATAAAAAGATCAGAATCCACGGCATTGCGCCGGATGGAATCTGTAGGCCGTGTATCTGTGGTATAGGTAAGCTTAATGCCCTTACGGGCAGGGCCGAGAACCATATCCGGTGTATATACCTTTCCCTCCGCTTCAACAGTTTCCCCTTTCTGGAGAGGGTTCCAGAGGCGCAGGGGAATTTCATGGGCTTTTGCCCTTTCCGGTGAAAACTTACCCTGACGGAGAATCTCTAATGTATAGCCGTAACATAATACATTATGATTAACTTTAAAAGCCGTAATACGGTAGCCATTCAGCTCCAGGACCTGTTCCGGCTTTGTAAGCTCTATGAATTTTATTTCAAAAGGCAGTTCCGGTGCAATGATCCGCAGGGCACTGACCACCCGTTCAAGACCTTTTGGTCCTACCAGTGTAAGCGGCTCTGTGCGGTCTGCATTCCCCATGGTGAGAAGAAGTCCCGGAAGCCCGCTGATGTGATCCCCGTGATAATGCGTGAAACAAATAACATCAATAGGCTTAAAGCTCCATCCTTTTTCTTTTATAGCTATCTGAGTTCCCTCTCCGCAGTCAATAAGAAGGCTGCTTCCGTTATACCTGGTCATGAGAGCTGTCAGCCATCTTCTTGGCAAAGGCATCATGCCGCCGGTTCCTACTAAACATACATCTAACATACTTTTCCTCTTCTATCTCTGCTATTCTAATCTGCTCTGTGGCAAAGTTTATCACAATTATCTTGTCAAAACAAGAATAACCTCATTTGTCACTGTTATTTTCATAAGGAAGGCTGAAGGAAACTGTAAAAATCCCGTCTTCTTCCCTCCATGATATTTTTCCGCCATGGAGACTGGTGATCCTTGAGGCACTTCTAAGGCCCACGCCGCTGCCGGATGCTGCTTTATCACTGCGCACAGAATTGCGCATTACAACACCTATACAGCCTGAAACATATTCTGCATATATTTCAACAGGAAGCTTCCTCTCTCCATATCTTTGGATATTCGAAAACAGATTGGCTGCCAAACGCTTCACAAGAAAAGCATTGCCTGAAAATTTCCCGTCCAGACATTGTGGAGTCATATTTATCTGAAATCCCTGGGTTTTAAGATAATCTGCCTGTTCTCTGAATTCTTCCCATATCATATTTAAAGGAAGCATACACATATCAACATTTTCCTGGCCGTCAAACACCAGGGCATACTCAAACATCTTGTCCGACATTGCCCTGATCTCCTCTGTCTTGGAGAGACAGCGGCGCACATACTCCGGGTATTTTTCAACATTACCTTTACCGTGATCCAGTATTTCCAGATAACCGTACAAGGTTGTAAGGGGTGTACGAAGGTCATGGGACATAGCACGGATAAGCTCCTGATTCGCGCAGTGGCTCTGCCGCTCCTTCTCAATATTATCGGACAAAGCTTTACGAAGATCATCCAATTCCTGTGCCAGTGAAGATATCTCATCTCCGCCCTTCACTGTCAGTGGATGCTCAAGATCCCCCTCCGCCATCACCAGTACCTCAGACCGTACTTTCCCCAGATAGAGCATTCTCTGGTGCACAAATGCTAATACCGGGATCAGGAATATGGTCACACACAGAACAATACCTGCTGATAAATAGACAGGGATCACCTGCATGATCATATAGCTGCTCAAATGCACCTCTGCTGAACAATCCTCAAACTCTGCATCAAAAATCATGGGCTGCTGTCCCTGTGAGAAAATATCCGCATCAGACCACAGCCAGGCTCCCCAAAAATCATTGTCCAGAAATGACGGCATATATCCTGTCACATAACGCCCCGAATCCTTCTCATAAATAAAAACTCCTGTATATTCGTCCCGCCGCTCCCGTAGAAAAGGAAGATTCTTCTCATCGAAGTTCTCTCTGTCTGCCTCCTCCACCGCGAAGGGATACAGCTTATGCCCGGGTGTTTGCTCTAAAATCCATTCTTTATATTCTTCCCTGCCGTCCTTCACAAATCCCCTGTCCACTGTCCATGCATAAAAAGCCATTCTGGTATTATACAGCCAAAGCATACAACTGACGGCAACCACAGCGCTTACAAGCATCACCAGAAATAATTCCCTGGTAAGCTTCCTGGTCTTACCCCTTTTCTCACTCACAACGGTACCCCCTTCCCCATACGGTACGGATGATCTGGGGATTGTGCGGGTCTTCCTCTATCTTTGCACGTAGGTTTCTGATATGCACCATAACAATATTCGAAGCCCCATAGTAGTAATCTTCCTCCCATATAGCCTCGTACAGCCTTTCCACAGAGAATATTTGTTTCCTGTGTTTCAGCAGAAGGCAGAGTATGGCAAACTCTGTATCCGTAAGGGAAATCTCCTTTCCATCCACCTTTACCAGTCCTGATTCTTCATCTAATTCAACTTTACCGGATTTTAAAATCTGTTTCTTCTCTTCTGCAGGCTTTCCCTGGTAAATCTGATATCGGCGCACCAGGGCTTTCACCCGTCCTAAAAGCTCCTGATAGGAAAAAGGCTTTGGCAGATAATCATCCCCACCGCTTAGAAACCCCATTGTCTTGTCCTCAACCTGGGTTCTGGCACTGAGAAACAAAATAGGTGCATTAGTGGTTTTCCGTATTTCAACACAGGTCTGATATCCATTTAAACCTGGCATCATGACATCAAGCAATATTAAATCATAGGAATTTTTCCTTATGAAATCCAGTGCTGCACTGCCATCGCCAGCCTCCTCTGTCACAAACCCTTCTCCTTCCAAAAGGATAGTCACTACCTCCCTGATTTCCGGGTTGTCATCTACAATCAAAATTCTGGAATCTTCCATAATACTAATCCTCCGAAATGTTGTCTGCTGAAATCCAGATTTATCCGCCCTGGATTCTTTCAAATTTCCTGTCCATTCTGGTAACAGTATAACGTATTTTTCCTGCCCCATCACCATTTCTTAAGAATTCTTCAGATTTAACCCGGTTTTTTCTTAAGTTCTTTCTTTTATCATAATATGAAAGGAAAATCTTAACGGCATATGCCCGGCTTGAATTTTCGGAAAGGACCACAAGATGAATACAACTCGGAAATTTACAAAAACAAACTATTTACATCTGCTGATCCTGCTGGCTGCAGTGGCAGTAATGGCAGCAATGTCAGTACCTGAAGGAAAATTATACGGCTCCACCACAGACTGGTTCAGCCAGCATGTCACCATCGCAGATTATATGCGTAAGCAGTTCTACGCCACAGGAAATCTGATTCCGGATTACAGCAGCCTGGGGGGCGGAGGTAATTTCTATTCCCTGTCTTACTATGGTTTCTTGCGCCCGGATATACTGATATCCTACTTTCTGCCTCATATTCCGGTGGAAACTGTCATTCAAGGATACGCAGTCCTTGGAATTATGCTGGGTGCAGGTTTCTTATATTTTTGGCTGTGGAAAAAGGGCATATACGGTCCAGCCTGCCTTGCTGCAGGTTTTCTTTATATTTGTGCAGACTGCCTGTTCCAGACACACAGGCAGATCATGTTTGTCAATTATCTGCCGTTTATGATTTTGGCGCTTATTTCAATAGATTGTATGTCGGAGAAAAAAAGCCATTCTCCACTGGTCCCACACCTTGGCCTAACTCTGTCTTTGTTTATGATTTTGCTCCACAGTTATTATTTCTTTCCGGCTTGTTTTGCTGCCTGTACTTTATATTTCTTTTATGAAACCAGAAGACGTGATGATTTTTCAAAAAATGCTGCCCGGATTCCTTTAAAGGAAAAGCTGCCCATCTGGATCCATTATCTGATATCCCTGTCAGCTTCTGTGGGCCTTGCAATGATTTTGCTGCTGCCCACCGGACTTACGATCCTGGAAAACAAAAAAGACGTAAAAGGCAGTTCTCTTCTGGAAATCCTGGCTGTAAATCCTACCCTGAACAGTCTACTGTACAGTGCCTACGGCTGCGGCCTGACCATCCTTTGCCTTTACACACTGTTTTTAAGCATACGCCGAAAAAAAACACGGGCCTTTGCTTTGATATTGTTCTGTTTTCTGTTTTTTGACATCTTTTACTGGATTTTAAACGGAACCCTTTATGTACGTCCCAAAAGCCTGATACCATTTGTACCGCTTATCCTATATCTCGCCGCTGTAACCTTGGAGGAACTTTGGCAGAACAAAATAAACCACAGTCTGGGGTTAGCTTTGCTCTGCCTGGTACCTGTTGTGATCCAATCAGTTTTTTGTCCCTCCGCCCTTACCACTCTCACCTTTGCGGACGTGAGTATCCTGATCTGCTATGCAGCTTTCGGGACTGTCCGGCAGCGGGGAATAAACACTGCTGACCCACATGGCCTGTCATACCTTCCTTACCTGTCACTGGCGGTACTCTGTATAGTCCCTTCCCTTCTGTACCTGACAATGGCGGGAACAGAAAAATTTGAAACAAAAAGCAATCATTCCCGTAATATTTTTTCTCAGGAGGAAGTGGAAGCTGTCTGCAAGGATAAAAATGCCCGCATGGATATCCTGGAACAGCCTTTGACAAATACTAATTATGTTTATAATGGAACCCAGAAAAAAAGTACCCTGTACTCTTCCGTTTCCAACACAAATTATAACAAACTTTTTTATGATATCCTTAAAATGCCGGTAAATATCCGTAACCGGGTGGCCATGAACGGAGACGCAAATCCATTCCAGGAATATCTCATGGGAGTTCGGTATGTCCAGACCTCGCCTGAAAAGCTCCCCGCCGGATATGAAATCTGTGCCTTAAAGGACGGACAGGTCCTGGCTGAAAACGACGGCGTACTTCCTATGGCCTACGGTACCAGCGCATTGACAGACGAAAAATATTTTGACACCTTAACATACCCCCAAACCTTGGATACCTTGACAAACCGCACGATTGTACCGGAAAATGCCTTCTCCGGCAAGGATTCTGAAAATAGTTCTCAGGAAACCGCCCCGTACAAATCCCGGATGAAGTCCTACTCTCTCCCGGCAGATTTCCTGAACCGAAGCAGCACAACGGAAGAAATTTCCCTCACCAAAACTTTGCCCAAACCTCTTAAGGACACCATTCTTCTCCTCTCCTTTGACGTCCGTCACAGGGGGCAGAGTGATGTTTCCATAACCATCAACAAAATACGCAACTGCCTCTCCGGAAGCAGTGCCCCCTACCCTAACCACAATACTACATTTACCTATATGCTCTCGTCCAACGAAGCTCTTGAAAAACTAGTATATTGAAAATTAATTAAGTACCATATTTCTTTTATGAATAATATG
>JAUNHC010000099.1 GCA_030524175.1 Eubacteriales bacterium | reverse complement strand
GCATAATTTCTGTACATCGCGAAGCGTGTTACTGGTCACGGAGTGAACAGTAACTTTTTCCGTCATGATTTTGCCTTATATTAGCGAAAAACCTTGACAATATAAGTCAAAAGGTATATATATAGAAGATGGAGTGCTGTCGTTTCGGAGAGCGCTGACAAACAAGAAAGAGAGATCATTTAGAGGAGGAAACACCATGAATAAAACAGAATTAATAGCAGCGATGGCGAAAGAGACCAACTTAGCGAAGAAAGATGTAGAGGCAGTTTTAAAATCTTTCATCGATGTTGTATCTAAAGAACTGAAAAATGGCGGAAAGATTCAGTTAGTTGGCTTTGGTACTTTTGAAGTCAGCGAAAGAGCTGCTAGAGAAGGAAGAAATCCTCAGACTGGTGCAACTATGAAGATCGATGCTTCTAAAGCTCCGAGATTTAAAGCAGGCAAAGCTTTAAAAGATATGGTTAACGGCAAATAATTGAAAAGACGATAACCGGGGGGAACGATAGTTCCCCCTTTTCATATTTAAGACCAGGGTCCAAAAGTATCAGTGCTGTATTCTTTTGATCCCTGATCTGTGTAAAAGCAGGAGGTAATATATGCGTTTAGATAAATATCTGAAGGTATCAAGGCTTATCAAACGCCGCACAGTGGCTAACGAGGCCTGTGATGCCGGCAGAGTGCTGATAAATGACAAGCCGGCCAAGGCATCTGCCCAGGTGAAAGAAGGAGATACCATTGAGATCCAGTTCGGAAGCCGGAATGTAAAGGTGGAAGTCCTGGAGGTAAAGGATACTGTAAAGAAGGAAGACGTAGAGAGTATGTACCGTTATCTGTGATACAGCTCTGGTCTATTTGCCGGCCCCTCCACATAAACTAAAAGTGGAATGAAACATTGGGAGGCTGGCTTTGGAAGAGAGAAAAATATTAACGCCCCATAAACTGATGCTGGAAAACCGTCAGGGAGGAACCATCACCGGCGTCCGTGATGTGAATTCCTTTGACGAGAAAGAAATCCTGCTTCTGACAGACGCAGGAAAACTGCTGGTAAAAGGAGAACAGCTTCATGTGAAACGTCTGAATCTGGAAAAAGGCGAGGTGGATCTGGAAGGAAAGGTCGACAGTCTTACGTATTTGTCGAAAACCACAGATAAGAAGGATGAATCCCTTCTGAAACGGATGTTCCGTTAGCCTATGAGTGCCTATATCCATGTTGAAATGCTCCTTTTCCTTCAATCTGCTTGTATGGGGGCTTTGCTCCTTTTGTGTTATGACCTTCTGGCTGCTCTGCGCCAGGCTATTCCCCATCATCCGGCTGTCGTTGCAGCAGAAGATCTGGTGTACTGGCTGATAACCGGAATGACCGTGTTTGCGAGGATTTACCAATCGAACCAGGGAATCCTGCGCAGTTTTTTATTTTTAGGCATGATTCTCGGTGTTTTGCTGTGCCACGCAACAATAAGTCCGCTGTTTGTAAAAATTTGGACAAAAATCTTGACGATTCCAGTATTTTTTATAAAAAAAATGATAAAGAGGTTGCTATTTTTAGGCGGAAGATGTAAAATTTTCATGTATAAATCCGCGAACCGCCGTAATCAACGAAAAAAAGACCGGAGTTTGCGGACAAAGAGAGGCAAGCAGATTGAAAAAGTCGAGAAGAAAAAGCAATAAAAAGAGAATAGGATACAATCATCTCGGTATGCTTGCCATTGCCATGGTCGTGTTGGTGCTGCTGGGAGGCTTGATGATGGAGAGCAAGGGGCTGGAGAGCCGTCTTGCTGTTTATGATGCCAAGGCTGCATCCTTAGAGCAGGCAATCGAAGATGAGAAAGCACGTACAGAAGAAATTGACCAGTTAAAAAAATACATGCAGACAGATGAATATGTGGAAGAAGTTGCCAGAGATAAGCTGGGGCTTGTGAAGGACAACGAGATCGTATTCAAGGAAGAGAAGTAGCTGCTTCACGGATAATATTCCGGGGCGGACAGTAACGAAAAGCAGGACAGACAGATACGGCATTTCGCCGTATCCGTCCCGTCATTCAGACACGTATTTTGGCGAAAACTTTTTATAGCCTTTCGTCCGTGTTTGACAGATATTTCATATCACATCCCTTATAATACCCACTTAATGAGGACATTAAGGGGAGGGGAGAATATGCAGGAATGGATAATTGCCATGCTCGTTATCAGCGTACTGCTGGTGATACGGGACATGGCAAAAACTATTTTGGCGGGGAGGACGCCGAAAGCAGAGGAACTGCTTCCTTTGTGCGAGAGCCATCCGCAGAAAGAAAAAGTACAGCGGTATGCCGCTTCTTTTCAAAAACTGGCAGATACCTTTTACGGGATGCCCTACCGGAAAGAATATTTAAGCAGCGGGCAGGTAGAGAGAATTATCAAGGATACAAATGATAAAGTGTGCAGTAAGTGTTATCAGCGGGAAGTCTGCTGGGGAGAGCGGGCTGAGTCGCTGTATCGGGGCGGGGAAGCTATGATACGCGCGCTGGAGGAAGGGGAGGAAGAACCGGTCCGCAAAATCCGTACTGACTGGATGAGTGTCTGCGGCCGTTCTGCCCAGTATTTCGATACTGTCTGCGAGAATTTCAAAAATGAGAAGCAAAATCTCATCTGGGACAACCGTATGATCGAGAGCCGTCTGGCTGTGGCCCAGCAGCTCACCGAGATATCAAAGATCATGCAGATGGTAGCGGAGGATCTTTATGATATCGCCCAGGCTGCACCCCAGTTTCAGGAGGAACTTCAGAAGAATTTAAAAAAGCGTCATGTCCTTCTTAAGCAGGCTTGGGTGATGGACAAGGTGGAGGGAAGGCGCCAGGTTTTTCTTACAATGAGGGCCAGGAGCGGTCAGTGTATTTCTATGACTGAGGTGGCGCAGATGCTTTCCCAGGTCTGCGGATGCACCATGGCGCCTGTAAGCGGCAGCAGGTGCATTGTGAACGGGGAGTATCATACAGTACATTTTGTTGAGGATGTGAGCTACCAGGTTTTATATGGCGTTGCCAAGCTTACAAAGGAAAAGGAAAAGGTTTCCGGGGATAACTATATCTGTCGCCAGGAAGACGGCGGAAGGTTTGTGATGTGCCTTTCTGACGGGATGGGCTCAGGCATGGAGGCCTGTAAGGAAAGCGAGGTTGTTGTAGAGCTTTTGGAGCAGTTTCTTGAATCAGGATTCACCCAGGAGACAGCGGCAAAGATGGTCAATTCAGCCCTTGTTCTTAAAGGGCAGGAGGGAATGTTTTCTACCGTTGATATCTGTGCGGTTGATCTGTACACGGGAATCTGCAATTTCCTAAAGGCAGGGGCCTCAACAACTTTTATTAAGCGTGACCACTGGGTGGAATCCATAGCATCAGAAAGTCTGGCAGCGGGTCTTGTGCAGCAGCTTGACTTTGACACAGCGTCCCGTAAGCTTTACCATGGAGATTATCTGATCATGATGACAGATGGTGTGATAGATGCCCTTCCCGCAGAACGGGAGGAAGAGACAATGAAGGAAATCATTATGGATATCCATGAGGAAACCCCAAAAGAAATCAGCAGAGGAATCCTGGAGAGAGTGCTTGGCTACAGCGATTACCGGGCCAGGGATGATATGACAGTCCTGGTAGCCGGGATGTGGAAGAAATAGATGAGAATGATATACGGAGAAATTTATGTATGAACAGGTGAGAGACTACATAATTGAAAACAAGATGATAGAGCCGGGGGATATTGTACTGGCAGGTGTTTCCGGAGGAGGAGACTCAATGGCAATGCTTTCCATTCTCAGAAGATTCCGGGAAGAGGTTCCCTTTGACCTGCATGCAGTGCATGTACATCACGGAATCCGCGGGCAGGAGGCAGACAGGGATCAGGAGTTCGTACAGGAGATCTGCAGCACATGGGGAATCCCCTGTAAGGCATATGCCTATCCGGTGCCTTTGCTGGCGCAGGAGTGGAAGGTAGGGACAGAGGAGGCGGCACGTATTGTGCGCCGCAGAGCTTTTCAGGAGGAGAGACAGCGCCTGGGGACAGGAGATGTGTGCGTGCGGACAGCGCTGGCCCACAATCAGGATGATCTGGCAGAGACAATGCTTCATCATCTTGCAAGAGGGACAGGCATCCGCGGGCTTTCCAGCATGAGACCTTCTGCAGGGGAAATCATCCGTCCTGTTTTATGTTTAGGAAAGGAAGAAATTGTCCATTATTTAAAGGAGAATAATATACCTTACCTGATTGACAGCACCAATCTCACGGATGATTATACCAGGAACAGAATACGCCATCATATCCTTCCCCTTATAGAGAAAGAGATCAATGTAAAAGCTGCGGAACATATGGCTGAGACAGCCCGGGTCCTTGCCCAGGCAGAGGATTACCTTTCCGGACAGGGCAGAGAACTGCTGGAGAAATATAAAGATGACGGGGAGAAATATCTTTTCCTGCCGTCTTTTTTTGGAGAAGAACCGGTGGTCATGGCATATGCAGTTCAACAGGCATTTGAAAATCTTGCAGGACAGAGGAAGGACTTCACCTCCTTTCATGTGAAAATGGTTTTGGAACTGGAACAGAAGCAGACAGGGAGAAAGGTTTCGCTGCCTTACGGCCTTTATGCAGAGAAAGGGTACCAGGGAGTTATCCTTGGAAAAGCTGAGAGTCCGGTGAGCAGCCTGGCAGAACCGGGTTTTTGTGAAGGGAAGCAGGATCAGGAGTGGGAGATTCCGGTTCCCGGAGTACTTGACTGCCCTCTTGGGAGATTCCATGCGGAAATATTTTCATATGAAGGACAGAAGATTGAAGAAAAAAAGTGTACGAAATGGCTTGATTATGATAAAATAGGATATAATCTATGTGCCCGGACCAGAAGGACCGGAGATTTTCTTGTTGTAAACAGAGAAGGGAACTGTAAAAAGCTGAACCGGTATATGATCGATGAAAAGATACCCCGGGATCAGCGGGAGCGCATTCCCCTTGTTGTATGCAGCAATGAAGTGCTCTGGATGGTAGGGGGCCGGATAAATGAAAGGTATAAAATAACTTCCGGCACAACCCGGGTGTTACAATTAAGCTACCAAGGAGGAAATTATCATGAGTGAGAAAATCAGGGTTTTACTCAGCGAGGAAGAAGTAGATGCCCGTATTCAGCAGATAGCTGCAGAGATCAGCAGAGACTACGCTGGAAAAGAAATCCATATGATTTGTGTGTTAAAGGGCGGAGTATTTTTTATGTGTGAGCTGGCGAAGAGGATTACCGTTCCGGTATCTCTTGACTTTATGTCAGTATCCAGCTACGGAGACGACACAAAATCCAGCGGAGTGGTAAGGATCGTCAAGGATCTGGATCAGCCCCTGGAGGGCAAGGAAGTGTTGATCGTTGAGGATATTATTGATTCAGGGAGAACTCTGAGTTATCTTATCGAGGTTCTCAAGGGGCGTAATCCTAACAGTGTACGTTTGTGCACCCTTCTGGACAAGCCGGAGCGCAGAGTGAAAGATGTAAAAGTTGATTACTGCTGCTTCAATATTCCGGATGAGTTTGTAGTTGGGTATGGACTTGACTATGCCCAGAAATATAGGAATCTCCCATATATTGGTGTGGTAGAATTAGGGGCAGATTGAAAGGAGATTTAAGTAGTGAATAGGCAGCCAAGCAGAATTGGTCTGTATCTTGTCCTGATCGTCATGTTGATTGCCGGGTATCTGTATCTCAATGAGCAGGTAACCTCACAGAGCAATTATACATGGGATCAGCTGGAACGGGCATTAGAAGATAATGAGGTGGTCAATGCAAGAATCCATCAGAACAGCGAGGTTCCTACAGGATCAGTCATTGCTGATATTTCAAATGTAGGGCAGAAGCGTGTTTATGTGACGGATGTGAAAGAAGCAGAGAAAGTGCTGAAGGACTATGGTGTTAAGCCTGAAGTAGAAGATGTTCCAAAGGAAAATGTATTTTTGACAACATTGCTCCCCGTGCTGTTGACAGGCGGTCTTGTACTGTTCATTTTTATGATGATGAACAGGCAGATGTCCGGCGGAGGCGGAAGCAATGCCAAAATGATGAATTTCGGCAAGAGCCGTGCCCGAATGTCAGGACCGGATGATAAAAAGGTGACTTTCCAGAATGTAGCCGGCCTGCAGGAGGAGAAGGAAGATCTGGTAGAGGTAGTGGATTTCCTGAAAGCGCCTCAGAAATATACGAAGGTAGGGGCCAGGATACCGAAAGGTGTGCTTCTGGTCGGACCTCCCGGAACAGGTAAAACACTTCTGGCTAAAGCAGTGGCAGGAGAGGCGGGAGTTCCCTTCTTTTCCATTTCAGGTTCGGATTTTGTGGAAATGTTTGTGGGTGTAGGTGCGTCACGTGTCCGCGATCTCTTTGAGGATGGCAAACGCCATGCACCATGTATTATATTTATTGATGAGATCGATGCTGTGGCAAGGCAGCGAGGCACCGGTATGGGCGGCGGCCATGACGAACGGGAGCAGACATTGAACCAGCTTCTTGTTGAGATGGACGGCTTTGGTGTGAATGAGGGAATTATTGTGATGGCGGCTACCAACCGTGTGGATATTCTCGATCCGGCTATACTCCGGCCGGGAAGATTTGACCGTAAGGTGGCAGTGGGACGTCCTGATGTGAAGGGCAGAGAAGAGATTCTCCAGGTACATGCCAAGGACAAACCTTTAGGGGAGGATGTGGACCTTCACCAGATTGCCCAGACAACAGCCGGTTTTACAGGTGCGGATTTGGAGAACCTCCTCAATGAGGCTGCGATCGTGGCTGCAAGAGAAGGCCGGGCATACGTTCAGCAGCAGGATATCAAGGGCGCTTTTATCAAAGTAGGTATCGGTGCGGAGAAGAGAAGCAAGGTTATCTCTGACAAAGAGAAGAAAATTACAGCTTATCATGAGGCTGGCCATGCCATTCTTTTCCATGTGCTTCCTGATATGGAGCCGGTTTATACCATATCCATCATTCCTACCGGTATGGGGGCAGCAGGATATACAATGCCTCTTCCTGAGAATGATGAGATCTTTAATACCAAGGGTAAGATGCTTCAGGATATCACAACCCTTCTGGGCGGCCGTGTGGCTGAGGAGATCATCTTCGGCGATATCACAACGGGAGCGTCCAATGATATTAAACGTGCTACCAGCACTGCAAGGTCAATGGTAATGAAATACGGAATGTCTGATAAGATCGGTTTGATTTCCTATGGGAATGATGATGACGAGGTGTTTATCGGCAGGGATTTGGCTCACACAAGAAGCTACAGCGAGGAAGTTGCCAAGGAAATTGATGAGGAGATCCACCGTATCATCCAGACTTGTCATGACAGAGCCAAGGAGCTTATCATGGAATACCAGGATGTGCTGCACAACTGTGCAAACCTTCTTCTGGAGAAGGAAAAGGTGCACAGAGACGAGTTTGAAGCACTTTTTACAATGGAAAACAGAGAAATCGAAAAAAACAGTATATAAAATAACCAAAAAAGTGTGCCAAATTTTGTGAGGTTTGTGCACACTTTTCTGTTGACTCATGATATTATATATATCGTAAAAACCCCCCAATACATTATATAGTTTTTGCTACACCCCATAAGAAGAAATACCTTCTC
>JAUNHC010000009.1 GCA_030524175.1 Eubacteriales bacterium | reverse complement strand
TTTGTTTTCATAGATTTGACCTCCTTATAAGGCATAAGATTATTAAGAAATGCTTTTCAGATGAGATGCTTCGTACCCAAGAACAGGGCATCGACTTGCCATTACATAATTCATAACTATATCATAATATCATATCTGACAACAAAATAAAATTAAAATATCATAAAAATTGTCCAGACAAAATGTCAAGGTATTGTTTTCTCTTATCTGTAAAATAAAGAGGAATGGGGTATTGGGACGCTTTTGCGGGAGGCTGTGGCTGGGGCGGGCTGAGAGAGGGGCGTAACGTAACTCAATCCAGCCATGACTTCTATTAATATTTCATCGGCAATTATCTATTAAAAAAGAATCCCCCGGAAAAAACATCAACATTGGATTACCCTTATTATTAGCAGTGGTACTGGATTTTTCTTTATTCTGCTTTATATGGTACATTTTTAAATTGCAAACGATTCTTTTAACCATATTCTTTACAGAGAAAAATATTTTAATGAGCATATTATATATTAATCCGAATGTTTATTTCATTTGAAAATATCTAAATATTTTAAAATAAATTTTGTGCTTTGGTTATAGTGAAATTCACCAATTTTATATAATAACTGACTCTATATATTGACAAATCAACACAACAATCTTAAACTTCATTCATAGACACGCAGTACATATCGCTCTGTAACATACGATATATTGACATTTTTTTACTGTTACCTGTCACAAACACAGATTATAAGGAGGATACTCTATGCAGCACGGTATTTATTATGCATACTGGGAGAAACAATGGGAGGGCGACTATCTCTATTACACAGAAAAAGCCGCCAGGCTTGGATTTGACATTCTGGAGATTGCGGCAAGCCCACTTCCGGATTACACTCATGAACAGATTCAAGCCCTGAAAAACTGCGCCAAAGCCAATGGAATCCTTCTGACAGCCGGACATGGGCCGGCTCCGGATTGCAATATAGCTTCCCCGGACCCGGCAGTCCATGCACATGCTATAGAATTTTACAGCCGTCTCTTTGACGTAATGGGACAACTGGAAATTGATTTGATCGGAGGAGGAATTTACTCCTATTGGCCTGTGGATTACACCAAACCAATTGACAAAGAAGGCGATTGGAAACGAAGTATAGAGGGCGTCCGTGAAATGGCAGATATCGCCGCAAAAAACAATATCACACTCTGCTTGGAGGTGCTAAACCGCTTTGAGGGTTATCTGCTCAACACCTCTGAGGAAGGAACCCGTTTTGTAAAGGAAGTGGATAAAGAAAATGTGAAGGTAATGCTGGATACCTTCCATATGAACATTGAAGAGACAAGTATCGGTGATGCCATCCGCACGGCAGGGCCTCTTCTTGGACACTTCCATACAGGTGAGTGCAACAGGCTTGTCCCCGGTAAGGGACGTACCCCGTGGCGGGAGATCCATGATGCTCTGCGGGATATTGAGTATGACAAGGCTGTTGTTATGGAACCTTTTGTACAGACCGGAGGAAAGGTCGGATCTGATATCAAGGTCTGGAGAGAAATGATTCCGGACTTGAATGAAGAGAAACTGGATGCAGATGCACGGGATGCAGTGATATTCCAGAGATATATGCTGGATTGGAAATAAAACTTTTTTAGTAAAAAAGGATATCAGATGGTATCCTTTTTTGCGTGGCACAAGCAGACAGCAGACGTTGATTAAAAAAAAGATTCACTCATTTGATGCATTAACTTCTCCATCACTTCCGCGTTGCCTCCAGTACGCTCATTTTTGTCGCCTTATATGCAGGATAAATACCTGATAAAATTCCTACCACCATTGTAATAAATATAGCCGCCACTGAAAGCCAGACGGGTATGGACACTACTATCCCCTCCGAAAAATGCATTCCTAAAAAAGATATTTCTGAATTACTCACATTTATTACTATAGTTATAATATAACTAATTCCTATACCGATCAAGCCTCCCAGCAGACCAATTAAAGCTGCTTCCGTCATAAATAAATTGCGAATCAGATATATTCGCATTCCTAACACCTTCATAATCCCAATATCACGTCTGCGCTCCAATATATTTGCATACATGGTATTCGCGATTCCAATCGCTGATACCAAAAGTGAAATAAACCCTATTGCAAAAAGCTGACCCTGCTGGCGCGCCTGTTCTTCCTGTATTTGTATAATAGATTCCGTAGGGCTGTGAGTTTCATAACCCAACTTTTTTACTTCCTGCAAAACGGTCTCCACATTATCCATCTCATTTACTATAATTTTCACTGTATTATATGAACTTATACTAAGCCCCATTTCTTCTGCAAGTTCCCGGTTTTCCATAAGAATCTGTTTTGCAGAATCAATATCAATATACGTACTGTAGCTTGATTCACTATAAGATTTTTCAGTAATCCCTGATATTGTTACCCGGTATTGCTGTGATAATGGCATTTCAGAATCCTCTATCCCCATACCTAAAGACATTACCATCTCTGTATTCATCAAATCAATATCAGGGCTATAGTTTTCCATGGCATTAAAATCCGCATAATTTGGTGGATTTTGCGGATCAATGAACTGCTGAACAGTATTTCCGCCGCACACGATTGGAAAAATAGCATTGCTGTCTTTAAAGCCACAGCCTTTGTCAAATACCACATTCAAAGCCTCAGGCGCAATTCCTTTAAGCTGCAGGTTTGCTTGATAATTTCCTGCGACTATGGTCACGGGAAATTCTATCACAGGCGATATCGTCTTAATATGCGGCAAGGTACTAATAGATTGTATTATACTGTCCGTGATTCCGTTTTTCATTGTACTGTCATAATAATTGTTAATCGTTATCTCTAACAGGCTTTGATCCGAGAGCATATTCTGCTCAAATTGTCTATAGTTTGAAAGACCTATTGCAAACATTAGAACAATACATACTGTACCGATAACCACTCCCAACACAGTCAAACTAGTTCGGGCTTTGCGGCGCTTTAATCCGAAAACAGCAAATTTTAGAAGGTTTTTTGCTTTCATGTATGCTTACCTAATATTGTGAATCTCCAATCAAATCATCATCTTCCTGACGGAGAATCCTCTCTTTCTTTTTTCTGGTATATATGCGTATGCCTGCAAATGAAACGATAATCCCTGCAAAAATAATCACAGAAATCCACCATTGCCCCTGGTTCTTAGGTTTTTCCTCTTCCTCAGACTCTTTTTTAGTCAAAATCACAGGTGGATTAATGTTTGTACGAACCCCAAATTGCTTCGTATATTCCTGTCCATATTCATCTTCATAGAGCAAAATAACATTCCCTTCTGTCACACCATAATTACCATCTTTTTTTATCGTCTTTGAATCAGACATGTTCAGCGTTTCGACAAAAACATATAAATCACCTTTTTTAGCTGCACCACTTTCTATGTTACCTAAAAACACCGTTTTTTCTGGCACTAATCCCTGTGCTTTCACCGTCATCCGAACATTATGTACCATATCAAGCCCTAGATTCATTACATTTAAAGAAATTAATATTGTATCACCCGCATTAACTTCCTTAGGTATCTCAGGTTCATCAAATTCTAGCCGTACAGGCTGCATAATTTGTACCAAAGCCTCTTCTGCTGTTGTATATGCCATTGCTTTATTGCCTTCATACTCTATAGCAAACTTTATTTTATGTGGCCCTGCTTCTGCATTGTACGCCGCCTTCATTTTCATATCAATGGCAGCAGCGCCCTGGCTGGCAATTCTTTCAAAGTAGAAACTCCCCGTATCATCACCCCCGGCAGGAATAACATCCGTCGTTTCTCCTGTCACAGTTATTTTCACATTATTCAAAGACTGCTTTTTATTTGTGTTTCTAAAAACTGCTAAGATACTAAATTCCTCACCTGTCATAACAAAAGATGGATTTACTGAAAAACTCTCCAGCATGATTTTCGCCTGGGGAACCGGCTGTTCCTCCGCAGGTTCCGATTTTGACAAGTTTCCTGACTCTGGTACAGGTTGTGGCACTTCTTCCGGTTGTGGTACCGGACTTAATGGCGGAGAAAGGATATCACTAGAATCAGTTTCCGCAACTAACGTAACATACAATGGAAACTCCTGTAAGAAAGGAGAACCATCCGCCCATTGTCCTGCTGTTTTGACATTTACAAGGAATCGGCCTTCTGTCCAATTTTCAACTAATGGTATATCCACTGAAATTAAAAATGAATCAACTACATTAACACCATTATTAACAGGATGGCTTTGCAGCATCACTGTTTTATCATAATTATCAAACCTAAACGGTGAAGAAACAGCATCACCTAAATCAAACCTCACACGAATCTGATCATTCAGTATGTCTCCAGAGGCAATAAGCGGCAGCACTAACGTAGCAGTCTCATTTTGCACAATTGGATAATACCCCTCGTCATATGTTTTATTCATTTTTTCATATACATTTTCATTGTCAATGCTCAATATTTTCCCCTGGGCAATGTCTGGACGCGGTTCAATTGGACATGGCAAATTATTTTCGTTACTCAAACCCGTATCAGGAACAAATTCGTTAGTAACTACTAGTTTGTTATTGCTATCATTTTTTTTGTCGGTGTCAATACCTTCCTGAAATGAAAAATCACATTCACTGTCAGCCGACATATCCGAGATGGATTTGTCTGAAAATAATAACTCATTTTCATTACTTGCCAATATTGTATTCGGCATTAACACTATCAGAACACATACCATGGCCAGAATTACCTTTTTCATACCTGTTCCTCTCTTGTTTCTACATTGACAATAACTCCATCCGCAATACGGACAATCTTATCAGCATACTTCGCCTTCTCCATGTCGTGCGTTACCATCAAAAGAGTACTGCTCCTCTGGTGTACAATTTCTTTCAGAATATTCATAATCTGTTCCGCCGTACAACTGTCCAGATTTCCGGTCGGTTCATCAGCAAAAATAATCTGAGGATGGGTAATAATAGCTCTTGCAATAGAAACACGCTGCTGCTGTCCTCCGGACAATTCATCAGGATAATGCTGAAGATGTTCCTGCAAGCTCAAGTCATTCAGTATTTTCTTTGCTGCTTTCAAACTTTCTTTCTCCCATACTCCACGCAAGATTAATGGAAACGCCACATTTTCAAGAGTCGTAAGAGAATCCAGCAAATTAAAATTTTGAAAAATAAATCCCACGTGCTTTAGCCGAAAATCCACAAGTTCATCCTCACTCATCTTATGCACAGGCCTCTCTTTTACAAAGATTTTCCCTGCCGTTGGCTTTTCTAATCCCGCTATAAGATTCAGCATAGTAGATTTTCCACTGCCTGACGTTCCAACAATAGCAACAAATTCATTAGGATACACATCAAGGCTGATATTATCCAAAGCCTTAAATCGTACCTTTCTTGTTTTATATATTTTCACTACATTACGCAGACTAATAATTGGTATATTTTTCTCCATACTCTCACCTGATCACTGTTAGTATTCCCCTGTCTATTTCACAGACTGTATCACACAGTTCTTCAATATCAATAACATTGTGGCTAGCAAGTAATATTGTTTTCCCCTTCGCACATAGTTCCTTAATTATTATCCTCATCTCTCTGACACCGTTTTTATCAAGACCATTGAACGGCTCATCCAAAATAAGATATGCGGGATCCTCCATGATTGCCTGTGCTATACCCAGGCGTTGACGCATACCGAGAGAATATTGACCAACATGTTTTTTTATATCAGGATCAAGTCCGACCTGCTGAATTGCCTTTCTTATTTCCCTATTTCCGATTTTTCTTTTAAGACTCGCTAATATCTGCAAGTTCTTAAACCCTGAAATATTTGGAAGAAAACCGGGTGTTTCAATAATAATGCCCATGTCGTCCGGGAAGTCTATATCCACACCCACCTGCTCATAATCAATAAATATTCTCCCTTTGGAAGGAAACATAAAACCGCAAATACATTTAAACAGCACTGTTTTTCCCGAACCATTATTACCTACAACCCCATGTATTTTTCCACGCTCAAAGTTGTGATTGATATCATTCAGCACAACATCTCCATTAAACTTTTTATATACATGTTCTATTCTAATTGCTATATCTTCCACTAAATCTCACTTCCCGTAAAATTAAAGTTGTATTTTCTCATGGAATTCAGTATGAGAAAAAAACACATTGTTATCAATCCTATAAATATAACACAAGTTTGCCACAAGCGCGGCAAAAGATCATATCCAAAATTGTGCATATAATACGTGGCATGATTAAGTGGCGATAGCCATCCTACTGCTAAATTTGCTTTATACATAAGCTGATCCGATAAGCCAAAAATTTGCTTAAACATTTGGGGGTTAAGCAATAAACCGTAAAGGCTAAAAGCAAATACACTAACCGTGCCCCAAAACTGACCTTTTCGCAAATTTACAACAAGCATAATCAATACCATCAACAGTGTATATAAAATCATGAGTAAAAATATAAACGCCATACACTCATATGGATAGGACATTTCCATTGTTTTTACAGACGATGCAAGAGCAACCATTTCCCCCAGTCCTGAATACCCAAGCATCGCTGCAGTTTCACTCCACATGTTTCCAACAAAACTGTTATCTGCACAAATTAAAGATGTTACTACCAGAATAAACGTTATGTACAGCACAGTGGCAAGCATAATATAAATGATTTGCCCCCAAGCCCATATCGCGCGGTTAATGCGCATCAAATAAAATGGTGTTCCAACTCCAACAAACGGCATATCTGCAAACAGAAGTATCAGAAGCAGTGACGAAAGCATAATGTTTGTAGCATCCCCAAATGTCCATACAAAAGCTTCCACAAGCTGCATAGTTGTACCGTATTCCTCTGCAAATCCCACAGCTTTTTCAGAAAGAAGATAACAAAGAATAAAAGCAAGTGAAAACGTAATAAAAATACGCGGATTTTTATGCCATTGGCAAAAATTATAATTGCATACAGCATATACCTGCCTCAATTTACACATCCTGTAATTTCCTTTCAATAAAATAACTATATAGAAATCCCACTGTAATGATTAATTCCACAATGAATAAAACAACGCCCTTTATTCCTCCTACCCAATCGGAAACAGGATTTATCCATTCCTGTGGATTTAACACATATAATTTATCAAAATATCGCTTGGAAAATATGACAAGTACATAATATAAAATAAAAGGAGAAGCATAAGCCATATACCTGCTCATGGTTACAGCTGCCAGTATACCACCTACTAATGACCAGAAACATCCATTTAAAAAGAAGACAAATGCCTGCATCATAAACTTTACAAAATTTTTTTGTGCTGTTAATTCATTTTCTGTTAACTGTGTGTCCAATCTGAATGCTTCAGATGCCTCTGTTGTCGTTTCCATCGGAAAAAATAGTATAGCAAAAACAAGAAATACTAAAATTGCACCGATAAAAAGTGTTAGCCCGCCTGACAGAGCTGTCGTAAAAACCTTCGCTTTTACATAGTTTTTCTTTCCAGCACGTGGCAGATATTTGCGTATAAAGTGACTTTTGTAATCATCTAAAAATGCCGAAGCAAAGGGAAGCGTACACAAAATCGGTAACACCAATAAAACCAAATCGGAGGATAATGCGGTAAACACCAAACGCATCACGAATCCTTTGTCCAATCCTGTTTCCGCATACTGCCCCTGAAACACGGGCAGTATTTGTTGAAACACACTGAAAAAAGCTGCTGCTGCCATACCAACTGTACCAGCAACAAATCCCCGTGATTTTAAAGCACAATCCATGTCCGCTGAAAAAGCATTGTTCTTCAATATCCTAATCCTCTGTCAATAATCGTTCCATCAATTGCATTAATTGTCAGAAAAGACTTTTCGGATACGGGAACAGCATCCTCCTGTGTTTCCATATTATTATCAACAGTTTTCCCCAAAAAGTCCCATACCGGCAGATAATAATAGCTATCTTGAGATCCTTTCTGAGCAACGCGCATCATACTAAATACAATTCTGTTTATTTCCACTACTTTCCCACCATTGATATTTAGTTCAAACTCATCTGCAGTTTGAGTTCTCTGGAGTTGATTTTTCGCTATTTCCTTTATTTCATTGTATGACAGCAATGCTACATTTTGATTCAGTACCTTGAGGATTTCCGGCGGATATTCCCACAGGAAACCGACCACGCCTTTATCATTAACTGCAACTTGAATATTTTCCTGTCTCCAAGGTTCTCTATATTCTTCGCCGTCAGTTCCAAATGCCCGCGTCCCATCATAGTTGAAAACCGGCATACTTGGTACTCCGCCGACTAGCCTTCCCATCGTAAACACATAACTTGATTGTCCATTTATCTGCACTTCGGCTGCAGACATAACTTTACATTCAGGAATGCCGCACGATAAAGCCACTTCCAGTGCTTTTTGCTCAGCTTCCTTTCTTGAAATATTTATATTGAGCTGCTCCGTTGACTGCAACGGGGTACTCGACGAAAAATCACTTCCTGTCATCTCATACCCCATTGCCGAATCATTTACATTCTTATCATTAAAAACATAGAACTGCATTGGCGGCAATTGACTGTCTCTCACATTTACAGATTCTGAACCATTCTCATTTTCTTTCAATTCAATTTCTGCGATGCCTTCTGATTCATCTAAAACAGTTTGATAATCAGCTTCCAGCCTTGCAATCTTATTCTCAAGCCAGGCAATTTCTTCTTCCAGATTAAGTACTACTCTCTGCGCTTCCTGTCCTTCTATCTTTGGATATTCACTATTCCTTTTTAAGTATTCCAGATCTGTCCTGCTTTTTATGATTTCCGTTTCAAGCCAGTCCTTATCACTTAAAGAATTGTCATAAAGCGTAGTATCACCGTAAAATATCTTTATTGCGTTTTTTGTTTCATCTAGTGTAAAATAGTGTGGCATACAGGATACGACCGAAATCCGGGATACCTCCGGTCCTTCAACTGCAGCGTCTACGCTGATCGTTACCTTCTTATCCGCGCTGGTTAATTGCTCTTTCCATTCCAGTTCCGGATTCAGGGTCTCTTTTGGTTCATCCTTCGACAATATAGCTTTTTCTAAATTGCCATCCTTTTTGTTTGCTATAATTGGTGCGTCAGGTGTTTTTTGGAATGCTGATAAAGTTAAAATCGAAACTAAAACCATAGGCAAAACAATACCTTTTTTTTTCATAATGCGCTCCATTCCGTTGCCCTTTTCCGACAACCCAAATAGTAAAAAGATTTATCTCATGTAGAACTAATTACTTCTTTTTACCATCATGAGAATAATTGAAACGATAAATACTACTAAAACCTGCATCATGCCTGTATAGCAATTATCCTCCATTTGTGATATTTCATATGGTAATTGAGGAACAATATAGCTCAAAACAGATACTTTTATATTGCAAAAAACAACTGGTATATATGAGGAGAATCGACTTAATAAAAATGCCATCACCACTGCATAAAATTCATTTTTAGTACGTTGATAAACAGCAAGGCCAAATAGTGTGAGTACGTATCCCCATACACATATATGTACAATATACAAAAATATATAGCCAATCGGATTCGTTTCTAAAACAGAAGAAAACAGGCCTGAAGGCGGAAATGCCAACGTTTTAACAGATGGATCTATAACCCAATATAACAAAAGCTCCGCCAAGTAAGCAAAAGCGAGCATAACTGGAGCGGACAATGCCATAACCATGCAATACTTCACTCCATTGTAGTCTTCCTTAACACTTTTCGAAAAAATAAATAATAATGGTACGATAGGAAGCAAAAAGCCAACCATATTTACCGTGTAAACCTTTGGCAGGAGAAACAAATTAATAAAACTTCTTTTATATATAAAAATATTTCCGTTCACAATATATAGCCACGCAAAATCCAGCATCACTACGCTGCCTGCATATATCCAAAAGCGTGATTTTTTTAAAGTTCTTAACACTTCACTCATTCTGTAATACCTCAACATTTTTTCCTCTAAACCGTATGAATAAATATATCATTACCACGTACAATGATACCCAATAAAAAATTGTAAAACCAAAAGAGATGCGGACATCCGTTCTAATCATTGGCGCATATCCTGTAGTATAGAGAATTCTCGAATGCTCAACAAGAAGCAATCCTGTCGGCTTATAAATTTTAAGCCATTCATATACCCCCCAGTCAATGAGACATAGTGTTAAAACCCCTACAAAACCATATATTTCACTATTGAACATCATATTGATGACAAGCGATACTAATGTAAAAAAAGTCATCCTTATATACAACAACAACAAAGAAACAAGGCAGGCATTTATTGGCCCAAAACCCATCCTGTACATTTGATTGTTCGCTGTCCAATAATTTATAAAAGGATTTTTAAATCCAGAAAACCACAAATAAATAATGAGGTTCATAACATAAAAACAAAATAGACAAATAGCATTTATAGCAAAAACATTTTTTATGACTATGATTGTTTTAAAACTTTGCCCATAAAATAAAGATTTTGGATTACCTGTAACTAATAGCCAGGCAAAAGGAATTATCAGACAAATATCCAGCAACCCATTTGTTTGATCAAGTATAATGTCATAAAAAAATGGGATTTTCTCCTGTGACATCATAGCATATTGGAAAGAAATACAGGAAGCTCCCGCCATTAAAATTCCAAATACACTAATTACCCATTTATTATCCCGCAAACACATCGGCTTTAAATTTGTCTTTTTGCTAAATAGAGCCATTACATCTCCTCATTTCTGCGGGAACCCGGCAGAATACCGGGTCTCCGCAGACACCATAATCAAATAGTCTTTAAGCAAGTATTAAGAAACAATTATGGATAAAGCCAAAAGCGGCCAGACACAGTAATCTTAGATGAATGGGGATTTTCCAACCGCAGTTGGATATAACCATCATCCCGTTTAGGCAGAAACCACGAAATACGGCCACCGCTATTCAAGCCAAACGCCTCAGTCATCCTATATGACTTGTTAGCCCAAACAGAAGTGTAATAACCTGATCTATTACCACTGGATGTGTATATACAATATGTATTGTGATCAACGGGATTTGTATCGTTGATTTTTCGCAAACTCGGACTGTAATCATAATTATTCATATTTGTATAGTAATCAGCATAATCAGCCATTACAACCGACGTAGTTCCAAAGCACATCATAATGCCAAGAACCAATGCAACCAATCTTTTTCTCATTTTCAATACCTCCATCTTTTTTATAGCAATTTATCATCTGGTATTCAGCGAAAAAATCTTGTTATTTACTGCATCGGAATCTCCTCCCTTCTATGTGCCTTCTATACAATCAATACCCAGTCTTTCTAATAGTTACCGCTCCCCAAACTCACTTTTCAAATGCAGCATAAAGCTACTGAAAAAACAAGGCACATTCCGGATAGTCCCACATATAACAATACTTATTAATGCGGACATACGGTAAATGAAAAGCTGGTATAAAAAGTTTTATTTTTTTCAGCTCCACATTTGCTACAACGCGAAACCGTATATTGATTTATGGTACAGCCCCCCGAACCGTTACGGGTATGGTAAAATAGCATCCCAGGCTCATAAGAGTGGAAACAGTTTTTCTGAACTTTTACTTCATCAGATAAGATAGGCGTTTGCTCTCCATTTTCTGGACACCATAGCACATTTGACTTTGAAAAATCAAGAAACGTATATTGATTTAAACCCGTTTTGCAGTCCAATGGAGCAAACTCTATAAAACCATTTTCAGGAATTTCTGTTTTGGGGTTCCACGCAGTGCTTTTAGCCGGTTCATAGGCTAATATCGTACTTGTGCAAATAAAAACAGATAAAATTGATAGCGTAATCACAGTAAATCTTTTCGATAATTTTGACATTCCATTCTTTTTCATAATGTACAGAATCCTCCTTTTTAAGTTAAATTTTGTAAATGAAAAGCTGTTTTTCCAAACGATTGGCAAGGGTGCATCTGTACAGGAAAGCTCCACTAAGAGTCTTGCATACCGCTTTCTTTGTATATCACTGAGGTTTTCTACGGCATAAGAGTCACACGCATATTCGCTTAAAATACCATACATAACCAGGAGTATGTATACGAAAGGATTATAAAAATGTATACAGATAATTACAAGACACAATAACTTCATCCATACATCATGGTTATTAATATGACATAACTCATGCTTATAAATAAAGTTCCTGTCTTCAGGTTCATAATCCTCTTTAGTAGGAAAAACAATATAATTCTTAATGAACCCAACAGAAAACGGGCTGAAGGAGTTATTTGATTTCAGCACTTGGAAAGACATTTTTTTTGTATTTGTTTTGTCTGGAATAGATAAGGACTTTATAAGTTTTCTGTAACTTTTCATTTGCAAAGCCGCAAATAATAATACACAAATCATCCAGCAAAGGAACAAAATACAGACCCACGCCGGAATCCATATATACTGTTCCTTGCAAGAGATAATCATTTCGCCTTCATAATACGTACGTATAGGCTTATCAAAAGGCTTATCTTCTTTCCAGGAAAATAAAAAACGATATACCGGTTCAGGAAGTATATGAAAAATAAGCTGTACAGGTACAAGATAAAAAAACATACTGAGTTTAAGAAAACGTATACCTAAGAAAACATCAAAATTGGAGGCTTGAAGCAGCCACAAAAGTATACATAGAACCAGAGGAATACTTCCTGCAAGGGTCATGGCAAAAGGCAATGGCATATTTTATAACCTCTCAATGTAATCTAACAATTCTTCTTTTTCATCCTTCGCAAGAGTATGCTGCCCTGTAAAAGCGCACAGAAAGTTTTTCAAGGAACCCTTGTAGGATTTATCAATTATTTTACAGGCAAGACTTTGATAATAGTCTGTAGCTGTAAGTGCGGGGGAATACAAAGCCCTGATGTGATTTTTATCAACAATGATAAAGCCCTTCTGGGCAAGCCTTGACAAAAAAGTATTAATCGTTTGCTTCTTCCATTCCTTCCCTTCTGTTTCACAACAATACTTCATTATCTCTGAAAATTTAGCGGGCGTATCTCTGGACCATAAATATTCCAGAATAAGTAGTTCTGATTCGCTGATGTCATCATGCATAATAATCTCTCCTTTTTATTTTGTCTGTAGTTAGCCATTTGCGAAACGCCTAACCCTGCATAACCTGCGTTCTTTTGTCCTGAATAACATATATCTGGTCACACAAAAGCTTTATATCCTCCTGTGCATGACTGGCAAGTAATATTAATTTCCCCTGACTTTTTTGTTCCAACAAAAGAGCCCGGATTTCCGCAATCCCCTTTTGATCCAATCCGTTCATTGGCTCGTCCAAAATCAACAATTCCGGATTTTCCATGATAACCTGTGCAATACCAAGGCGCTGCTTCATCCCAAGGGAATACTGTCCCGTCCTTTGGTTGGCAGCGTAAAGAATACCGACCTTGTCCATTGCCTCCTCTACCTCCCGCTTCCCTATCAGTCCCTTTATTTTTGTTAGATAAAGAAGGTTCTGAAGGCCTGTATCATGGGCGAGAAACCCCGGATTCTCTATTAAAACACCCATGCTTGGCGGAAAATCCATATTCCTTCCAAGCATCTGGGAATCAAGGTAAATGCTGCCCTTTGTAGGGCACAGAAGTCCCGCTGCCATTTTTAGAATCACTGTTTTGCCTGAACCATTCGGACCAATAAATCCGTATATTTTTCCGGGTGCAAACTCCATATTTACATCTTCTAAAATCATTCCGTTGCGAAAGCCTTTGTATACATGAGAAAATGTCAGCTTCTCCATTTTGTCCCTCTTTCCTGTAACACGCTCAAGTATCCTTATCCACAATATGGTAATCCATTCTTTTGGCCCTCCAGTAAGAAGCCAGGGCAATCACAAGGAAAATAATATAGAACGGACAAAAATTATCATTTTCCGCCGGAGAGGACAAGGTCTGTAAAGACCATTGCCCATTCCACTCTCTCCTGGTGATATATCCTGAAAAATGAACCACGATGGCCATCCATGTTCCCAATGAATATCTGCTTCCCAGATTTCCCAGATACAGAATTCCTCCCAGCATGGAGGAATATAAAATATTCCCCCACAGAGTCAGGGCAACCGCACTTATCACCGTATTTTCCTGGATAAACTCCCAATAAGGAAAACTGACCCGGAAATTTGATATGATCACATTTATATTTTGGGATGCCTGAACCGTGGGAATACTCCAGGCCATTCCGATATATCCATGTTTCCCAAGCAGGAGCATGGAAAAACCAAGCAAGGCCAGATAATAAAAACAGGCCTGCGCCACAATATACAGCAGACATCCGGTATTCCATGCCCTTCTTTGTGTCCGTACAACCACCTGCAGCGTCTGTTCATTGACAAAGGGGGCGTCGGATATGAGAAACAGATACCCCAGGGAGAGCAGCATCATGTTCTGAGGCTCCAGCACACAATACAAAAAGCCTTCCATAACATTGACCGGCTCCCCTCTTGCCGCACTGTACGCAGAAACCCTTACCAGGATATGGACACACAATGCCATCCCCATCCCTATCCCAAGCCACACTCTTGCCGTGTGTCTCTCAAATTTCATCTGATGCTGCAAAATTCTCAGGGAGGAAAACATGCTCACTGGTTCTCCTTTCTCAAAAAAGCCAGAAAAATAGAAAGTGCTGCAATAAAAACATATACGAAAAGCAGGAATGCGGAAAGTCCATAAGAATCCAGGTTTTCACCGCGGACAAGGTGATTGGGGTTCAGCATGGGATAGTCCTGGAAAATAACCCAGAAAAACTGGCTTAAAACAAATGGTATTAAAAACGGTGCATATTTGTTCTTCAGCAGAAAGGATGACAAAAATCCCACCAGCGCCCAGAAAGCACCGAACAGAAATCCCAGTCCCGTCTTGATGCAAAGCACCATGGGAATTCCAAGGTTCTGTATGACCACTCTTATTTTCATACCCTCAAAAAGATAACCCAGTTCCCGGCTTCCTATCATATAAGAATAAGAAAAAACGATTGCCAAAGGAATTGCCATAATCAAACCACCGGAAATACTCACAGAAATAATGCGCATGACGCCATATTTTTTCCACGACATCCGGCTCACAACAAAATAATCATAATGATTCCTTGCTTCTTTATAATACTGATTCGCATACGCCCAGGAAGGAAAGGCCGCCGAAAAAATTGTAAAACCGGACAGAGCCATGGGAAACGAACAGATTTCCAATACAGGAGTTGTTCCCGGCGTTTTGGCAAACACAAGAACCGTCCGCATCAAAATTACAGTCAGTACCACCACGCCCATAACAAAGCCGACGTTTCCCACAGCCTTTTTCAAATCCTCCAGATAAATATTTTGATCCCACTTACGATGCATAGGCCACACTTCCATCTACCGCATTGATGCACAAATTCATCATGCTCATTTTCTGTTCCTGATCCGTGCTTTCTTCCAGTGCATGATAGTAAGCGTCCACATCAAATGTCACATTCCAGACCGGTATCATCTGCAGATGTTCCGATTCACTGACAATCAGATATTCCAATGAAAGCTTAACAGCCTTTAAATCCCTGGAAAAGATTAATTCCGCGGAATCCAGGGCCGCCTGCAGGGTGTTGGCAATCGTTTCCATGGATGCCAGCGATTTGCACTCCTCCTGATTGGTAAAATTAAATTTTTCATTCATAAAAAAGTCTACAATTCCATCCTCAGAAAAGGTCACAGAACCACCTGTAAATTCATTTATAATTCTCCCGGTTCCCGTAGCCGGAAACCCTGCTGCCAGCGGAATCTCCTCAAACGTTGCGGCCAACGAATAGGTTCTGCCATCCCAATTTCCCTCCATATCATTTTGCGGTTCTGCCCTGACCGGCAGCCCACTCGCAGCGAATATCCGGCAAAAGTCCTCCAGATATTGGGAGAATTCCTCTTCCTGTCCGCCCTGCAAAGTGCCGGATTTTTCCTGTTTTGATAAATCTGAATTTGAATAAGTAATACCTACCAGGGGTACCTGGGATGTGTAGTCGAAAGCCTCCGGTAATTCACTTCCAGAAAGCAGTCCCGCCTCCTCCAGTTTCGCAGAAACTACCCGTACCTGCTCTTCCGACCACGGATCCAAAAGCACATCAGCCTGGTAAAGCTTTATGTCTTGAGCTGGAATCACAATATCCGCATCCACACACAGGCAATTCGTTCCCGCTGAAAACTCTTTTGTATAATGCGAAGGAAAAGACTGGAGTATTTCCTGCGGAGACAGCCGCTCTCTTTCCTTTGCATTTGAGTCATTTGCGGATTTAACCTTATTATCTGTTGACTCTGATACCAAAGCACCGTCCTTCACCGTGTTTTCCGGTGCCTTCTCACAGGCACTCAGCATCATTGCTGCAATTACACAATACGGTACGAGATATGTGATTCCTTTTCTTCTCATAAAGTTTTCCTTTCATCAGCTTGATGCTCTATCTGCGTTCCACCAACCATCCGTAGCAAATGGCCCACTATAATCATCATCAATACGTGATGATAAATAGTGTGTTCCTTTCTTACCATTAGAAAAAGGAACGTATTTCTTATCATATTGTCCTGTCTTCCGCCATATCTGTGCGCTTGTATATACAGTTCCATTGCCATACGGTGCAAATAACATTCCATAAGGGGAAGATCCAGTGTTTAAATGTAAGGGTTTAAATGTCCAATCCTGCCCCGCATATACCTTATTATTTGCAGAATCCCAATCTATCTGGAAATTCTGGCCGGTATTTCTAAGATTAAAATAAAACTGTGGCGAGGAAGCTAGCACATTTGTTGTTGTAAGTAACACACTAACTAATCCAACTCCTAATAATTTTACCACTTTTCTTTTCATCATTCATTTCTCCTTTTTTAGAATTGCTGCTCATTATCAAATAAGTTTTATCTCAACTGCACTAAAAAAGACCAACCTCCTTCCGTTAATTATAAGTAAGTAGGCGTTTCACAATTTCCTGTAGTTAGTATTATAGTTTGTAATACATATTGCATATTGTATTATGTTTCGTAAACATTTTCAATATGTGAAAACTAATAAAATCCAAAGATAAATTTTGTCTATTTTTAAGAAAGCAATGTATTGAACATTCAATATATATATGTTAATGTATGTTTACAGTTGTACTTCTGTACGTAATACAAATTAATAAGGCAACACCACCGCCAAAGGCATATAAATGGATTTTACGTTATATCTAAAAACTAGGAGGATTGAAAATGAAAAGGCTATTAAAGATATTATTATTTGTTGTTACCTTGTGCAACGTATTTGCAGTGACTGTTTCGGCAGATACAACGGATTATTATTTCAATCTAGGTGGGGGTACCACCGATGCAACAAAACGCACTATGAAGGCTGGCGGAAGTGCTTATGAAAGCATATATTATGTGCGGCCAACCTATTTTTCCAGAAATCAGAATTACAAAGTTCAGCCACATCGTATAATTACTGAGAGTAATAAACCGGCAGTAGGAGGCTTTGTAACCATTTATTGGAGCAACAACAATGTACTGAAGAAGTATACCTACGGTGGTGCCTGCCCCTCAAATTATTACTATTATTTATTTGCAAATTTTATTGACGGGCCCACAGCTCAGCCTATATATGTAGAGGGTAGATATACCCCGTAAATCTTACATGATAAATCGGTATAATTGTTAGATAAAAATACAAATCCATTTATATGCTTAGAAATATTGTTATCTATTATTTGAAAATGCCGATATGGAAAGGAAGCATAAGACAGTGGCAAATAAAACCATGATAATTTTTATGTCTATTTTGCTGTCTGTAGCACTAATGGCAGGCTGTGATAGTGATAAGCAAAAGAGGAATGCTGATAATTTAAAAAACACTTCCATTGAAATCACCAATGAGATCACTAAAGAGACACCTCTTACGTTTCCGAAAGTGTATGAGGAAGATGTAGATGATACCTTAAGCTTTCACGCAGACATTGTTCCCCCAATAGGTCTAAAGGCAGAAAATGCAGAAATTGAGGTAACTTATATGGTCGTAGATTTTAATACGGCTCTGGAAGAACTATTTTCAGATGTGGATAACATACAAAAAGAGGAAATAATTCTTCAGCCAGAAAACAGCTTACATCAAAGTGCATATGGCGGACAGGACGAAATAATGTCAAATAATATAGGAATGTTCCGTATGGAGAAAACGCACTGGGCAAAAGTCAAAAATGCCATAGAATTGTCGCGAAAAGATTTGGCATATAACGCGGAACTGTACACAAAGCCACAGCAATTTGCCTTTGGCACAGCCGAAGAAAATTGGGAAGCTTTGTGTAAAACACTTCAGAAGCTTGGTGTGGAAACAGAACTGAAACCTACAATTTTCTATATGAATTATAAGACCTTGGAGCAAGAGGACGAAAAAAATAAAAATCGGGATGATGTCAGAAGTGAAGAAAAGGATAAAATCTGGAGTGAGGAGGACAACGGTTATTACATTTCGGCCGTGCAGTGTATTGATGGAAATACTGTTTTTGCCAATACATATTACGGAAACGGAATAGAGGGTGAAGCAGACACCGCAAATGTTTTGGCCTATATAGACAAATCCGGAATACAGATGCTGGAACTCACACGCATCTTCGGCCAAATTACGAAAACCGATAAGTCCTGGAAAATGCTTCCTTTTGAAGATATTGTAAATGCGGTAAAAAAGAGATTTGGACTCACAATTACCGGAGATAAGGTGAGCATCAGAGAATTTCGATTTAGCTTTATGACCGAAGCTGTGAATGATGAAGTTTATCGGCTGCTTCCTGTCTGGTACTGTAATTATGAACAGACCGGAAGAGATGGCGTTGACACAATGAAGCAATTGATCATTCATGCAGCTACAGGAGAAGAGGTCATATATGAATTATACTAAAAGTAGCTATTGGAAAATGGACCGCATCCGGGCTTTTGGCTCATGGAAATGGATTCTGTCTGTTTTTGGGGTCTTTCTCGCTTTTATTTTTTGTAGTACAGATATGTTTAACTCAGAGGCAGGAATCATAGATATAGTGGATAGTGTTTTCTGGGGACGTATGGTTATGCTCACAATTCCTTTTTGTACATTTTCCTTTGGTGATGGTCTATGTGCAGACTGCGAAAAAAAGTATTATCGTCTGCTTTATATACGGGGAAACACAAAAAAGTATCTGCGTTCTAAAATAATAACCTGTTTCGCAGCTGCATGCGGAGCAATGACAGTGGGATTCCTGCTGTTCTGTTTTGTTCTGTCTTTCAAATTTCCTGTCACATTACGCGGGGCAGATTATAATTATTATTACATGCAGAGTTATGGACATTTGCTGCAGACAAAACAGTATTTTTTCTACCTTTTTATGATTGGATTCCAGTTTGGCCTGCTTGCAGGAATACTTACGGCCGCAGGCATGGCATTCTCAGCATTTATAACGAATCGTCTGCTGGTGTTTTCAACGCCATTGTTTCTGTATTATTTTATGATCAATATATTTGCAAGAATTGGGGAAGAAAAACCATATCTGCAATTACACATAATTTTTAAGGTCTGCTATAGCAAGCCATGGGAAAATGACTGGCTCTGTTTCGGGTGGGTAGTGCTGGTCACGTTGATATTCCTGATTCTGATAGAAAAGGCCGCACGATGGGGAATGGGCAGGAGGTGTATCAATGGCTAAATATTTGGACTTTCATACACATCTGCTGCGTCATCGAATTTTTAATGTAAAAACAGTCATTCTGTTAGGGATTCTTTGGCTTACGGAAGATATGATGCTGCAGCAGGTTGCTGCACTTGGCGCAGCAGCCGGTGAAAGAATAACTCCCGCAGCATATGTTTTTCTGCAGTCATATGCCGGCTTTTTACTGATATTTTTCCTGGAAATCATGGTATTTTATTCAGATACTCCTTTTATTACCCATGAGCAGTTGTATGTAATATTGAGAACCGGTAAAATCAGATGGTATCTGGATCAGATTGTATATATTGTTATCAGTTCATTGCTGATTGTATTGTCAGCGTTTTTTCTCTGTATGCTACGTCTTCTTCCCATACTGAAATATAGCTTGTCGTGGGACCGTGTCCTGGGGACATTGGCGCTGACTGATGCCGGACAGCAGTTTGACATTGTAATTGCGGTTCCTTATAAGATACTGAACCGGTATGAACCAGCGGAAGCAATAGTCTATTCTTTGCTTATTGGTTGGGGTGTTGTATGTTTTATCGGGATACTTATGTTTTGCATCAGTCTGATTCGAAATAGAAAGACAGCTATTATTATTGCAACGATCATGACACTGATTTTTGGTATCCAGAATTATTATCCAACGTGGATCCGATATCTTATACCTCTATCCTGGATGCAGATTACAGAATTAGGTGTAAGATACAGCGAGTTTGCTCCAACACAAAAATATGTCTGTATCATGCTTCCTATCTTTTTGTGCACTGTGTTTTTTCTTGGTTTTTTTTGTATCAAAAAAAAAGATTTTGAATGGATGGAGGAAGAATAAGACATGGAAACAATAAGGGTCAGCAATGCGGTGAAAAGTTTTAAAGGCCAGAAGGTATTAAACCACCTGGATATTTCCTTTTCCTCCGGAAAAATATATGGGATAGTAGGATATAATGGCAGCGGAAAAACAGTTTTACTAAAGTGCATTTGTGGTTTTCTTACTTTGGACGAGGGTGAAATAACAATTCTGGAAAAAAAATTAAAAAAAGACATGGATATGATACAGGATGCAGGGGTAATTATTGAGGAGCCTGCTTTTTTGAAAGAATACAGCGGTAAGAAAAATCTGGAATTTTTGTATTCCGTCCGCAACCGGCCCAATCCGAATTTAATTGCCAAGATACTGCAAACAGTTGGACTGGATGCGAAATCCACAAAAAAAGTAAAACATTATTCGTTGGGAATGAAACAACGGTTAGCAATTGCACAGGCAATTATGGAGGATCCTCAATTACTGCTGCTGGATGAGCCAATGAATGGACTGGACCGAAAGGGAGTCGCAGAAATCAGAGAATTATTGCTTGATTTAAAAGAACACGATAAGACTATTGTTCTTGTAAGCCATAGCCAAGAGGATATTCGAGTGCTCTGTGATGAAATCTATGAGATTGACGGTGGAAAGCTGGTCAAACCTAATTCACTACCTCCGAAGTAATAGGCAGGTGCTTATGAATCACCTCCCCCACCCGGCATGTAATATGAAAAAGAGACCTTTGCCAGGCAAACGTCTCTTTTTCATTGAATATGTGTATTTTAAAGTTAGAGGGCAAAATTATCAGTTTCTCTTAGAGAGAACTTCTTCTTCGTATTTCTTTACTTCTTCAAACCAGGATTCGTCTCCGGCTACGCCGCATTCTTCGCAGTACTGTTTCCAGATGTCTCCGAATGGAAGGGTTTTTGCTTCTTCCTGCATTACCATAAGTTCAGTAAGTCTGCTTTCGTCCTGAAGTTTCTTTAATTCTGCATTAGGAGTACACAGAGCATTGAGAAGTGCTTTCTCCCAGCTTCTGATTCCTACTGTCCAGGCAGAGATTCTGTTGATGCTTGCATCAAAGTAATCAAGTGCCATATATACACGGTTCATAGCATCGCTGCGAACGATTTCTTTTGCAATTTCTTTTGTCTCGTCATCAAAAAGTACTACATGGTCGGAATCCCAGCGTACCGGACGTGTAATATGAAGTGCGATCTCATCAAAGAAGGTGAGCAGAGCCGGAACTTTGTCGGATACTACTTCTGTTGGATGATAATGTCCGTTGTCCATGAGCGGAAGGCATTTATCTTTATGTTCTGCTGCAAAGCACAGTGCAAACTCAGCGCTTCCTACTGTGTAAGATTCCACACCGATACCGAATACCTTGGACTCTACGCAAGGTTTTACCATATTGAAGTCATATGGCTCTGAGAGAATCTGCTCGATGGAATCTTTATAGCGCATTCTTGGTCCCATTCTGTCTGCAGGTACATCTTTGAATCCGTCTCCGGTCCAGATATTCATGACACAAGGAACACCTGTCTGCTCTGCAAAGTATTTGGAAATACGGATGCAGGCTTTTCCGTGCTCGATCCAGAATTTTCTTGTAGCTTCATCGGGGCTGGAAAGAGTCAGGCCGTCTTTCACCATAGGATGGGAAAAGAAGGTTGGGTTAAAGTCAAGTCCTGTATTGTATTTCTTTGCCAGATCCACCCATTTCTGGAAATGTTTCGGCTCGATTTTATCTCTGTCTACAAACTCTCCGTCTTCGAAGATTGCATAGCAGGCATGGACATTGATTTTTTTCTTGCCTGGTGTGAGAGACAATACTTTCTCCATATCAGCGAATAATTCTTCCGGAGTTCTTGCTTTTCCGGGATAGTTTCCTGTTGTCTGGATTCCGCCTGTGAGAGGGCCGTCATGGTCAAATCCAATAACGTCATCACCCTGCCAGCAGTGTACTGATACAGGTGCATTTTTCAGGATTTCAATTGCTTTGTCTGTGTCCACGCCATATTTTGCATATACGGCTTTTGCTGACTCATATCTTTCTTTGGTTGTCATTTCTTATATCCTCCTTGATTGTTATATTAAGTGCAGGCAGGCAGATCCGCCTGCTCTGCTGTTTCCCATAAGTTTCTGCATACTGCTGCCAGGGCCGCTGTTATGCATTGTAAATCTTAATGTCAAATGATTCGTGAATCACATTACGGGCATCCTCCACAGATGCAAACTCTTTTGCCTTCAACATCTGGGCAGTGATATTTCCAATGGCAGTTGCCTCTGTAGGGCCTGCATGGATTTCCTTTTTAGTAGCCTGTGCTGTCAGCTCATTTAAGTAGCCTGCATTGGCTCCGCCCCCTACAATGTGGATCCTGCTGTAAGTCCTGCCTGTCATTTCCTCCAGTTCTTTTGCAGTTTTGGCATAGCACTCTGCAAGGCTGGTGTAGATGACTGTGGCAATCTCGCCTAAGGTTTCCGGAACCTGCTGGCCTGTTCTTCTGCAGTAATCCTGTACCTCTTTTGTCATATTTTCGGGAGAAAGGAAACAGTCCGCATTTGCATCTACTCTGGAGGGGAAGTCTTTCACTTCCGCTGCCATTTCACAGATCTGGGCAAAATTATACTTATCCTCATATTCATGGCGCACGGACTGGATCATCCAAAGTCCCATAATGTTCTTCAGGTAACGGAATTTGCCGTTATATCCCCCTTCATTTGTAAGGTTCAGCTCACAGCTCTTCTCAGAGCAGTCTGCCTGCTCACGTTCAAGCCCCATGAGGGACCAGGTTCCGGAGCTGATATAGATAAAGTCGTCGTCATTTGCAGGAACTGCCAGAACTGCTGATCCTGTATCATGAGTAGCCGGAGCCACAACCTCAAGATCGAAACCGACTTCTTCTTTTACCTTGTCGCTAAAATGCCCGATACTGGTTCCCGGCATGATCAGCTTCTGGAAAATCTTTCTGGGATACCCCAGCATATCAATGAGCTCATAATCCCAATCCTTGGTGTCAGGGCTTACAAGCTGTCCTGTGGTAGCCTCTGTATACTCGCAAGTCTTCTGTCCGGTAAGCAGGTAATGGAAATAATCCGGAACATGAAGAAGGGCTTCTGCCTTTTCTAAATACTCAGGATGTTTCTCCTTGATAGCCATCAGCTGGTAAATGGTATTAAATATGGCTTTCTGGATTCCTGTTCTCTCGTACAGATCCTTAAGGGAAATTTTCTCGTATACTTTTTCGTCCATACCGTCAGTACGATGATCACGGTATCCCACAGTATTTCCGATGACATTCTCCTCTTTATCAAGAAGAACAAAGTCAACACCCCAGGTATCTACTCCCATACTCACCGGAATCTTTCCGATTTCTTTACATTTCTTCAGACCACTGATGATCTCCTGAAACAGACGGTCAAATTCCCAGCAAAGCTCTCCGTCCTTTTTTACCATTCCATTTTCAAAACGGTACACTTCCTCCAGCATCATCCTGCCGTTTTCCATATGTCCTAAAATGTGGCGCCCGCTGGATGCGCCGATGTCTACTGCCAAATAATATGTAGCCATTTTAAAACCTCCTCAATATGTAAGTCCTCTGCATTTATCACTCTGTCCCGGAATGAATTTTCAAATCATTCCAGACACATAAGGCTCTGATATCACCCTGTGCAGCCACGTCAAATTGTCTTTCTATCTGATGTAACCATCATACTATACCTTATCACAATATGGAAGAACCTCGTTTGTCAAAAAAAGTGTCCTTATTTGCAAGGACACTTTTTATGGGCTCCAACCCTCTTCATTTATATTTCAAGCTTTTCCGTCACTTCCGCAAACTCTGATTTTTCCTATGACATACTGTTTCACCTTTTCCCGGCCAACAGCGTTATACTTCTTAGGATCTATGGTTTCCGGTTTTTCTTCCAGCACCTCTTTCACGCCTTCTGAGAAAGCGATCCGCAGATCAGTAGCGTAATTCACTTTACAAATTCCACGCCTAATGCATTCTCTCACTGTTTCATCAGGAACACCGGAGGTTCCGTGAAGAACAAGAGGAATGGATACCGCTTTGCGTATTTCACTGAGACGCTCTACGTCAAGCCTGGGAATCCCTTTGTAAACTCCATGGGCAGTTCCGATCGCCACTGCCAGGGAATCAACACCTGAAGCATCCACAAACTCTGCTGCTTCCTGTGGGTCTGTATATGGATTTCCGTCTCCGCCTTCCAGGTCATCTTCCTTTCCGCCCACCTTACCCAGTTCTGCTTCTACCGGTATTCCGGATGGCCGGCAGGCATCTGCCACTGCCTTGGTAACGCGGATATTCTCCTGAAAGCTTTCGTGGGAACCATCGATCATGATGGAAGTATAGCCGGCCCGGTATGCCTGCATGGCTAACTCAAAACTGCTGCCATGATCCAGATGTATTGCCACCGGCACAGTGGCCTTCTGTGCAGCCACCTTGGCATTGGCATAAAAATAATCCAGATCTGCATACTTGACAGTAGAAGGAGTTGTCTGCAGAATCACCGGAGACTGCATTTCCTGCGCTGCCGCCACTACAGCCTGTACCATTTCCATATTCTCCACATTAAAAGCGCCTACAGCATAATGCTCTTTCTGTGCCTTTAATAACATTTCTTTTGTTGTGACAAGTGTCATTCCTTCTTCCTCCTAACAGATTGTAAACCCGCCGTCCAGTACAAGATTTGCCCCGTTAAACAAACTTGCTGCATCACTGGCCAGATAAACAGCACATGCTGCAACCTCTTCCGGATAGCCAAATCTGCGGGATGGTATCGTCTTCTTAAAAGCTTCCCCTTTTTCGTTATTCCAGTTCATTTCGCCCATCCTGGTGAGGATGATCGTTGGTGAGACAGCATTTACACGGATATTATATTGTCCCCATTCCAGCGCCAGCTGTTTCGTCATCTGGATAATACCGGCCTTTGCTGTTCCATAAGCCAGATGGCGCTCTAAGGCAACAACTCCTGCCTGGGATGCAATATTAATAATACTTCCTCCTCCGTTATTGATCATGGTCTTACCCACAGCAAGCGCCATCCTTGTACTCCCTGTAAGATTCACCGCCATTGTCATATCCCAGACTTTTTCCGTACTTTCATCGGCCATCTCCAGGAAACCAATTCCCGCACAGTTCACAAGCACGTCAATCTTCCCGAAAGTTTCTATTGTCATATCCACCGCAGCCTGAATATCACCAGTCACTGTGAGATCCCCTGCGTAGGACAAATATTTTCTTCCCAGTCCTGTCACATATTCCTTTAATTCCTCTGAATCATTCAGATCAAAGCATACAATATCCGCTCCTTTTCTGGCGAACATTTTTGCAATCTCAATACCGATACCGTTGGAGGCACCTGTGACAATGGCTGTTTTCCCCTCAAGAGAAAAATCCTCATTAAAATTTCTGTATTTATTGCTCTCTTCCATGTTTTTACCTTCTTTCATTTTTTATAAGATCAGAGTGTAAAGGAGAAGTGCTTACACAGGAAAGACCATTCCCGCCCCCACTCTTGTGCCGCCCTGATCTTTATAAAGAAAAGCCCAGCAAAAGCCGGGCTTTTCGCAGATGTCCTGCAGCTTTCAAAAAATCACATTTCGATAAGAATCTTCAGGCTTTCATCTTTGTTATTTTCGATGTATTTAAAGGCATCCTGATATTCATCGAATTTAAAGACCTTGGAAATCAGAGGTTTCATGTTAATTTTCCCTTCTGCCATATAGTCGATGGTATCCTGGAAATCTTTGTCCACATACATCAAGGAACCGATCAGTCTGAATTCCCGGTCCTGGACCCATGCCATATTAATCTCAGGCGTAGAACCGTATACTCCTACAATGACAATGTCGTGGCCCTTCTTAGAACATTCAATAGCCTGATTTACAGCAGCGCCGATACCGATACACTCAAAGAAAATATCTGCTCCTTCATCCCCAAATGCCTCACTGACAGCCTCCTGCATGGTCATCTTTCCGGTATTGGCCGCATGAGGAATGCCGCAGGTTTTTGCCAGTTCAAGACGATAGTCGGAGAGGTCTGTGATAAGAACACTTTTGGCGCCTTCGGCCAAAGCTGCCTGGGCTGTTACATTTCCTATGGTACCTGCACCCATAACAACTACATTCATACCTTTTACACTGCCGCTTCTTCTCACCGCATGGACGCCAACGGCTGCCGGCTCGATAGTGGCTGCCAGTTCCGCAGTCATTCCCTGAGGTATCTTTTTAACGAGTGCAGCATCTACATTGAAATATTCACATGCAGCCCCGGGAGTCTGACATCCAATCACATTCAAAGTATTGCATATATTATATCTTCCGCTTTTACATGGCTCACATTCATGGCAGAACTCCTGAGGCATTGCAGTCACAAGATCTCCTGTTTCAATCCCTGTCACTTCCCCGCCGACTTCCACAACTTCTCCTGCCATCTCGTGGCCCAGGCGAATCGGGAAGGACATAAACGGATGTTTTCCGTAATAAGCATGAATATCTGAACCACAGATTCCGATATTCTTTACCTTCATCAGAATCTCATTTGGTTTGACGGCCGGTTTCTCAATTTCACTGAATGTTATTGTCTCTGGTGCTGTTAATACTGCCTGTTTCATGTTATTTATGTCCTCCATATCTTTTCCGGCTCTCCCTGTCAATCAGGGAGAGCCTGTAATGTTTATTTTCAATAACCAATGTATTATTTGATCATTCCGTTTTCTGTATATCTTGTAATAAATTCATCCACATTGTCTTTTGTGATCAGGGTTACAGGAATCTGAACTTTCTCAAAGCCTTCTTTATTTTCGCCTGTGAGAACTTCGTGTACAATACGTGCACCTTCTTCTGCCATTACCTGTGCGTCCTGAAGTGCGGTTGCATCCATCTCGTCAGCTTCAATGGCCACTGCCGCGTCTGCAAGCCCGTCCACACCAAAGAAGAGGATATCATCAGCAACGCCTGCATCCTTGGCTGCCTCGAAAGCACCGATCGCCATTGCATCATTCATAGAAATAACCGCATCAATTTTCTCGTGAACCTGAAGCCAGTTTTCCATATATTCCATACCTTTTGATTTTTCCCAGTCACCAATCTGCTCATCTAAAATTGTGATTCCAGAATTCTTTGAGAAAATCACATCTTCATATGCTTTGCGGCGCTCAATGGAGTCTGTATTGCCGGACGGCCCTAAAAGTACAACTACGTTGGCGTCTTCCGGAAGCAGGGTAGCTGCATGCTCTGCCACGACAGTTCCAAGGTCATAAGGATTGGCAATTACACTGGAAGCCTTCTCAACTGCCAGGTCATCAAGGTTGATATTCATCATAGGAGTTCCGTCTTCTATGTAGCTTTCTACAAGATCATCTTCCGCAGCCGGCTCAAGAGGAAGCAGGATAATATAATCATATCCCTGGGAAACACAGGTTTCCATTGCACTGATCTGGGTTTCCAGATTGTTCTTAGAGTCGATGACTGTCAGTTCCATATCGTCATACCCTTTAAATGCAGTCTCTAACTCACTTGCCAGCCAGGAAGCAAAGGTGGCAGACATATCAGTGGGCAGGAATGCCACCTTATATGTTTCTTCAGCCTCTGCATGTACTGTTGTAGCTGCACCTGCCATCATCCCTGTTACCATTCCCGCTGCTAAAAGCACGCTGAGCATTTTCTTTGTTTTCATTGTAAAATCCTCCTTTTTGTTTTTTTCATGTTTTCTTGTTATTTTTAATTGCCCGTAACCATACTGAACGGTTACAATTGCTTTGCAATAAAAATTCTTTGATCAGGCAGCATCCCAGTCATGGATCTGCCGGCTTCTGAAACTTAACTTTACTTGTTTGCTGAACCTGTAGCCATGATCTTAACACTTCTTTTCTGTGTCTTTGTAAGAACGTCAGCCAAAACTGCCAGTATAATGATGGCGCCCTTGATGATCATCTGTAAGTAAGAATCAATCCCCATCAGGTTCATAATATTATTCAGGACTCCGATAATAAGTGATCCCAAAAAGGTTCCGAAAGCAGTACCCGCACCGCCTGAGAAGCTGGTCCCGCCGATAACGGTTGCTGTGATGGCATCTGTTTCATATCCGCTGCCCTCACTTGGGATACCGGCATTAAGCCGTCCCATCATTACCATACCTGCAATAGCGGCAAAAATACCGGATACAATAAATGCAGCCCATTTTACTTTACATACCTGGACACCTGCCGCATTGGCTGCCTCGGAGTTACCCCCGATCGCATACAGGTAGCGTCCGAATTTGGTGTATTTCAGAATAACATGTGTCACGATGAGCATGATCAGCATGAAGACAACTGTAATGGGAATAATCCCAAATACATCCCCCTGCCCTAATATCTTAAAATCACCGATCTTATATATATTCTGCCCCCCTGTGTAAAGGCAGATCGCACCGAAACAGACAGTCTGCATGGCCAGTGTGACAATGAATGACGGAAGCTTAAAGTATGCTACGAACAAACCGTTAACCGCACCCACCAAAGCACCCAGAAGAATACCGAACATAAATGCCAGAGGCAGATTCTGTGTGGCCACATACATGATACAGGAATAACTTCCTGCCATACCTGCCAGATACCCCAGGGATAAGTCGATTTCACCGCTGATAATAATCATGCCCTGGGCAAAAGCGCAGATGGTCACAATACTAACCTGTTTTAAAATATTTGTAAGATTCTTTGCCGTAAAAAAGTTCTGAGATAAAATGGAACATACCACCATCATTCCAATAAGAATCAGTATGAGGGAATATTTCCTGATATCTATCTTTGATTTTGCTTTCATTTACATTTCCTCCTCATTTCCCAATGGATTATTTCACCCGCCCTGTGGCTAACTGCATGATTCTTTCCTGTTCGAATTCTTCTCGATTCAGGCATCCTGTCACATAGCCCTGGCTCATCACATAAATTCTGTCACACATCCCTAAAAGCTCCGGTAATTCAGAGGAAATCATTAAAATTGCATATCCTTTTTTTGCCAGGTCTGTCATGATATTATAAATTTCCAGTTTAGCGCCCACGTCGATACCACGGGTAGGCTCATCCAGGATCAGCAGATCACTGTCAAGCATCAGCCAGCGTGCCAGAAGCACCTTCTGCTGATTACCGCCGCTTAAGGAGCCGATGGGTGTCTCAATCCCGGCAAATCTTACCTTAAGCATCTCTGACATCTCCTGTGCTTCCTTCACTTCCTGCTTCAGATTCATGAATACGCCTTTTCTGATATGATGGCTGGTGAGCGTAATATTCTCACGGCAGCTCCTGACCCCGATAATGCCCTCTTTTTTTCGGTCTTCTGTAATCATGAGAATCTTATTTTTGATGGCGTGGGTGACATCCTTTGGAGTATAGGGCTTTCCGCAGAGTGTGATCTCGCCCGAATCCAGATGATCCAGCCCGAAAATCGCCCTGCACACCTCACTTCTGCCTGCACCTACCAGTCCGGCCATTCCCACGATCTCACCTTTTCTCACATTCATGGAAACATCCTCAAACATGCCTTTGCTGCTGAGATTCTTAGCTTCAAATGCCACGTCTCCCACAGGGATGATCTCCTTTGGATAGACATTCTCAATAGAACGCCCTACCATATGGGCAATGATAGAATCTTCTGTAAATTCATGAACCGGACCGCTGATGATGCTCTTTCCGTCACGGATAATAGTAATGTCATCCGCAATCTTAAAGATTTCTTCCATTTTATGACTTATGTAAAGGAAACTGATTCCCTTTTTTCTTAAATGGTTGATTTTGTCGAACAGCATCTGCACTTCTTTATTGGAAATAGAAGAGGTAGGTTCATCCATAATGATCACCTGTGCATTAAAGGCTACCGCCTTTACAATTTCCAACATTTGAATACTGGCAATAGGCAAATCCTTTATTTTCATTCTGGGGTCATAAGGCAGATCATTTTCATCAAGAATTTTCTGAGCCATTTCCACCATTTTCTTCCAGCTTACGCAGCCTCCCTTGGTGGGCTGACGCTTCATATAAATATTTTCTGCAATTGTAAGCTCCGGAAAGAAGTTCAATTCCTGGTAGATCATGGCAACTCCCGCTGCCGATGACTCCATGGGGCCGGAGAAATGTACCTCTTTTCCATCCAGGAGTACCTGTCCGCTGTCCCGCTGATATAAGCCGTTGATAATCTTCATCAATGTTGACTTACCTGCTCCGTTTTCTCCCACCACAGCGTGAACCGTTCCTTTTTTCAGGACAATACTTACCCCGTCCAGGGCTTTTACACCCGGAAAGCTTTTTGATATGTTCCGTAACTCTAATTTAATCTCTTCGCTCATAGTCCCTCCATCTGCCGATATTTAAGCATTGGCATCAATCATCGACTGTATGGTCTTCTGATTTATTCTGCCCTCCATCGGTCCGAAGGCCGCTGTATTCAAGGCCCCTGCTGCAGAAGCCATCCTTAGGATTTCCGGGATAGATTTCCCTTCCAGCAAGCCGCTGATGAAAGCTCCGTCAAAGCTGTCCCCTGCTCCTGTTGCATCTACCGCTTCTATGGGATATACTCCCATCTCTATGGTTTCCTCTCTTGTATAAACCTTGCATCCCTTAGAGCCTCTCTTTAAGGCCAGGATTTCCAGGTTGGGATTCTCAAAGCAGCATTCCACAGCCTCTTCCACTGTCTCCTTATTTGTTATCATCAGCAATTCTTCCACTCCTGGAAGAAAGACAGAGGTATTTGCCACCACTTCCTTAACCATATCGAAAGAAGATCCATCTGAAAGCAATTCCTTCCTGATGTTGGGGTCAAAGGAAATCTTCGCCCCAAGACTTTTAGCCAGACGCATCGTCTTTAAAATTTCATCCCCAAATTCCTTTTTGGCCGCCAGGGAACAACCCATAATATGAAAATACTTCACTCCCTCAAGAACTGATGCCTGGGGCATTTTAGGATCCGCTGCCGGGGTATTTCCCATGTGGAATATGAATTTTCTAGAGCCATCAGAGAAATATGTGACAAAGGCCGCACCTGTGGCACATGTTTCGCTTTCAATAACCTGTGAGCAGTCTACACCGTCACCTTTCAGTCTCTCCACAAGGCATTTGCCAAAATCGTCCTTACCTACGCCACCTAAAATCCCTGCACTGTGTCCAAGCCTTGCCACTGTATCAATGAAGATGGCCGGCGCACCGCTGGGGTACGGTCCTTTAAACAGCCCCGGTTTGTCAAGGGGCATATCTTCCTGAGCTCTCATGATTTCCACTATCATTTCGCCCATGATCCAAACTTCTGCCATTTCTTTGCCTCCTGTTCTCAGCCCTCACATTTGCTTTTAAGAAAGGCAAGGGATTTTTTCAGATATTCATCCATCATAGCCTCGTCAGCATTATTGCTTAAATCTCTCCAAACTCTGATACTGCTCCCCACTGCCCCGCCTGACAGCAAGAACGGCTCCATAACCACGCCTTTATCATAATTGATATCTCTAAGCGTTTTTCCCACACTGTCCCAGTCAATGCTGTTATTCATTCCCGGAAGCTTTCTGTTTGCTTCTCCTACATGGAAGTGACCCAGCATATCTCCAGCAAGGCGGATGGCATCACACATATTGTCTTCCTCAATATTCATATGGTAAGTATCCAGCAGGATATTGACCGCTTTACTTCCCACCTGATTGCAGTAATCTATGGCTTCCTTACAGTCTGTCAGTATGTATGTCTCATTTCTGTTGAGAACCTCAAGTGCACATTCAATGCCGTATCCCTCAGCCACATTTCCCAATTCACGAAGAAGCGGGATACTGCGTTCCCACGCCGCGGCTTTATCTGTCTGTGCAAAATCACTGGGCCAGAAGGAATAAATGGCACCGGCAAGCACCGGGGATTTGATCGCATCCATGTTCTTCACTATCTGCTTGAAGTAGTTGAGTCCGTTGCTTCTCACTGCTTCCTCTCCTGAAGATAAGTCGTACTCTTTGGCAGGTCCGCTGTTAGTGGAAAAGGTGAGACCGTACTCCTTACCTATGGCTGCCATTTCGGTCAGTTCCTTCTCGTTCATGTGATAAAGGTGATCCGCACTGATTTCAAACATGGTAAAACCAAAATCCGCAAGTTTTTTTGCCACCTTTTTATATTTTTCTAAATCACAGTCCCAGGTTGTGCCCCAATAAGCATATCCAATTCCATATTTCATAGTGTCTTTCTCCTTCGCTTTAAAATTGTGCTCGTGCTCTTTATTAAATAATAGCAGTTTTGTATCCTTGTGTCAATTATCTAGTTTTTACATTTAATACCTGTATTATTTGGTAGTTTTACACATTATTTTGGTGTTTTTTAATGTCAACCCCCTTTTTGTGCTCGTGTCTACAAACTTAATCCTTTGAATTTGTACAAAATTTTTCCTGTTATTTTTTATTTCTTAGTGGATTGTTATTTTTACACGAGCACAAAAGAAAAAAATGGAATTTAGAGAACTATACTACTTGCCCGATTAGTTCCTTTATGATAAAATTTAGACAAACACATTTCAAAAAATATAGTGATAACTGGGCATGCCATCTCGTAGTATCTTCAGGGTTATCTTGTACCGTGGTACACATGTTTTTTGTCAGCATAAAGGAGTAAGCATATGTCTGTTACTATAAATGAAATAGCAAAGTTAGCCAATGTGTCCAGGGCCACAGTGGATAAAGTCATCCACAACCGCCCGGGAGTAAAAAAAGAAACGAAGGACCGCGTGCAGGCCATCATAGAAAATGTTGATTATCACCCCAATCTCATCGGAAAAGCGTTAGTCCTCAGCAAAAATCCTATGAAAGTAGGTGTGATCCTCACACCTGATTACAATCCCTTCATCCAGGTACTCTTAAGCGGAATCCAGAAAGCTGAGAAGGAATTTGCATCCTTCGGCTTTGAGGTGGAGGTAAAGATGCTTACCACCCTCGAACCCGCAGAGCTTATCAGCATTTTGATCGAACTGGAAAATATGAATATAGCAGGACTTGCCCTGCTGCCCCTGAACAGTCCTCAAGTGATCAATAAAATTCATCAAATGCAGAAAAAGGGGATCAAGATTCTTACTTTTAATTCCCCCCTTGAGGAAATCCATGGTTTCCGGTATGTAGGACAGAATCATGTGAAGGCCGGTGCAGTAGCCGCAGGCCTCATGGAGAAGCTGCTGCCGGAGGGTGGTAAAGTAGGCATTATCATCAGCTCCAAAACACTTTCCTGTCATCCTGACAGATTAAAAGGGTTCCAGACGCGTCTGAATGAGCATGACAACGGCATCTCCATCGTAGATGTAAAGGAGAACCAGGACAAGAAAGAAGAGGCATTCCGTATTGCGTTAAGCTATCTTAACAAATACCCTGATTTAAGTGGATTTTATCTTTCCGGAAGCGGAAGCGACGGTGTTAGAAATGCACTTGCGGTGGCCAATGTGACACGTCCGGTAAAGATCATCAGCCATGATCTGGTGCCAGAGACGGAAACACTTTTAAAGGAAGGGATCATTGATTTCGTTATTTCCCAGAATGCCAGAGAACAGGGCTATCAGATTGTAAAACAGCTCTTTGACCACCTCATTAAAATGCACACTCCCAGCAATTATTATTATGAAATTCCAATTGAAATCATCAGCAGAGAAATCCTGTAAAACAAAGAGGAATCTGCCTGCAGCCTGAATGTGCGCAAAAAAGGAACCGGAGTCCAGTTATTCACTTGAACTCCGGTTCCCTTTTTATTTCTTTTTCGCTTTTGCCTTGCCCAGATAAGCTGCCTTGACGGACTCATTTTCCGCCAGCTCCTTGCCGGTACCGGACAGGGTAATGTTTCCTGTTTCCATAACATATCCGTGGTGAGCAGCATGTAGAGCCATATTGGCATTCTGCTCCACCAGAAGGATGGTCACGCCCTGCTTGTTGATTTCCCGGATGATATCGAAAACTCCCTGGACGATCAGCGGAGCCAGGCCAAGAGACGGTTCATCCATCATAATGATTTTCGGACGGCTCATCAATGCGCGGGCGATAGCCAGCATCTGCTGCTCACCCCCTGACAAGGTTCCGGAAAGCTGCCAGTGGCGTTCCTTAAGTCTTGGGAACAAGTCGTAGCACCACTTTATGTCCTCTTCAATATTGTCCTTACGCATGTAAGCCCCCACCTTCAGGTTTTCCAAAACAGTGAGGTCTGCAAACACCCTGCGGCCCTCCGGCACAAGGGTTACCCCCTGGGAAACAATGGCATCCGGGGACTTTCCTGCAATTTCTTTACCGTTTAGGATAATACTTCCGGATGACGGCTTTACAAGCCCTACAATAGACCGCAGCGTAGAGCTTTTTCCCGCACCGTTGGCTCCGATAAGGGTTACGATCTCCCCCTGGGGAACCTCAAAGCTTATATTCTTAACAGCCTTAATACCGCCGTAGGATACGCTCAGATTCTTTACTTCCAATATATTACTCATCAACGGCACCTCCCAGATATGCTTCAATAACCCGCGGATTGTTCTGCACCTCACCGGGAGTTCCCTCCGCGATGAGCTTTCCGAAATCCAGTACATAAATCCTGTCGGAAATCTCCATTACCAAATCCATGTGGTGCTCGATCATAAAAATAGTCAGACCGAAATCATCCCTGATCCTGCCGATAAATGCTGTCAGCTCATCTGTTTCCTGTGGATTCATGCCGGCTGCCGGCTCGTCAAGAAGGAGAAGGCTGGGTTTCGTGGCAAGCGCCCTGGCAATTTCCAGACGGCGCTGTTTACCGTAGGGAAGAGAGGTTGCAAGCTCATCACGCACCTCCTCCAATTCAAGGATTCTCAGCAGCTCTTCCGTCTCCCGGCGCATCTCTGCCTCCTCTTTCCCATTCAGATGGAAGGTAGCACTAAAAAGATTACTGGTACGTCTGAGATGCTTAGCTATCAAAATATTCTCAAATACTGTCTGGCTCTTAAACAAACGTATATTCTGAAAAGTCCGGGCAATACCAAGCTTTGTGATCTTGTCAGGAGTAGGGGCAGTGACACCTGTATATTTGCCGTTGTTCTGTCCCTGGTACATTTTTTTCATTTTCCCCTGGGGGTGATTTTCAATTACCTTTTCCCCGTTAAAATACACGGCACCGTTTGTGGGGGCATAAACGCCTGTGATAACATTGAAGGCAGTGGTCTTTCCTGCACCATTAGGACCGATAAGAGAAACGATTTCCCCCTTATTTACCTCAATGTTCACATTGTCCACGGCAATGACACCGCCGAACTGCATGGTTATATTCTCTGCTTTCAGTACATTATTCATTGGAGCCACCTCCCTCCGGTACTTTTTTCTTCCTGGACTTACCTGTGAAGAAGTTATAAATCCCCCTCACAGAGAATTCACGTGTACCCATAATACCCTTTCGGAAGAACAGCACAATGATCATGATAATAATGGAAAATACCACTTTACGGAAGCCTGCACGCAGAAGGGGCACATGGAAGCTGCCGATGAAGGTGTCATTGTCCAGAAAACGCAGCAGCCACTCTGAACAGATGATAAACAGGAAGGAACTGATACAGCTTCCTGTCACAGAACCAATTCCTCCGATCACCACGATAAGAAGAATCTCATAGGTCATTGCTGATTTAAACATGGATGCCTGGATAGTTGTCTGATACATGGCCAGAAGTGCACCTGAAATCCCGGCAAAAAAGGAACTGATCACAAAGGCCATTCTCTTATGGTGTGCCAGATTAATACCCATGGCCTCAGCTGCCACCTCATCGTCACGGATAGCCTTGAAGGCCCTTCCATAGGTAGAATTGATCAGCATTACAATGACAGCAATGCAGATACCTGATACCACAAAAGGATAGATCACGCTTTTAAAGGTAGGATAATTCCTCAGCAGGTTGGATCCGTTTGTCAGAGGTCCCAGCTTATCCCACTGGAAAATAGCACGGATGATTTCTGCAAATCCTAAAGTAGCTATTGCCAGATAGTCACTCTTTAACCGGAGCACAGGAAGCCCGATAAAAAAAGCGAACACGGCAGCCACCACACCGGCTGCTATCAGAGCTATGATAACCGGTACTGCAAACTGGATCACACCCCCGTCAAAATACTGATAAACATTGATCCTCTGATCTGCAGGTATGGTGAGAACTCCGTAGGTATAAGCTCCCAGAAGCATAAAGCCTGCCTGTCCCAGAGAAAACAAGCCTGTGAATCCGTTGAGCAGGTTCATGGAAACTGCCACCAGGGCATAAATGGCACCCTTTTTCAGAACAGTAAAAATCATTGCCGTCGGGGGCAGCACCTGTTCCATAATAAACAATACAATCAGCAGCGCAGCGATTAAGGCTGCGTTAATGATCGTCTCTTTTTTCTTTGTCATGATAACGCCTCCTTATACTTTATCTGTCTCTTTTTCACCGAAAAGGCCTGTTGGCTTGGCAATAAGAATAATGATCAGCAGGGCGAAGGTAAATGCATCGGAAAAAGTAGTCCATCCCATACCCTTGATGATATTCTCACAAATGCCGATGATAAATGCGCCGATAACTGCGCCGGGAATCGATCCGATCCCTCCGAATACCGCAGCCACAAACGCCTTCAGCCCCGGCATAGCCCCGGCAATAGGCGTCACACCTGTGTAATTGGTAAAGAACAAAAGGCTGCCCACTGCTGCTAAAAATGAGCCGATGATAAAAGTCATACTGATAACGGAATTAATTTTAATCCCCATAAGCTGAGACGTCTCAAAATCCTTTGAAGCCGCTCTCATGGCCATACCTATCTTTGTATACTTGATCAGCATAACCAACGCCACCACCAGGATTATGGTAAGAATAGGCGTGATCACAGTCACACGTTTCGTGGTTGCCCCAAATACCTGGACGGTATCGCTGACCCAGGGAATAGCCGGATACTGCTGTGCCAGGCCGCCTGTTATGTACAACGCCAGATTCTGCAGCAGATAAGAGACACCGATTGCAGAAATCATAATGGACATACGGGGTGCTGAACGCAGAGGCTTATATGCCACACGCTCAATCACAAAACCAAGAAGCACTGTTGCTATCAAAACAATTGGTATGGAAACATACATTGGCAAAGTAGCCGATGTGTAAACCATGATCAAACCTGCCACCATAAAAATATCGCCGTGGGCAAAGTTGATCAGACGCAGGATACCATATACCATGGTATACCCAATGGCAATCAGCGCATACTGACCGCCAACCGAAACACCTGCCAGCAAATACGGCAGGTTTCTGCTGAACCACTCCATAGAAATCCTCCCTTACAATCAAAATCAGAGGCGGGACAATTCCTGCCCGCCCCATGATTCCTGTATTTTATTTTTCGTCCGGTTCTATTTGATGCTCTGTTCTCCAACGAATTCCCATGCACCAGTCTCTGTGTTTGCACTCTTTACATAAGCAGTGTTGCGCATTGCATCGCCGTTTTCGTCATCGAACTCAACCTTACCGCAAACGCCCTCGTATGTAACATCCCACAGAGCCTCGTTCACTGCTGCCGGATCAGTGCTTCCGGCTGCCTTCAGGGCCTCCAGGGCCACGAAATAAGCATCGTATCCCATTGCAGATACTGCAGAAATAGTATCGTCACCGCCGTTGTTGGCCTTGGCTGTGGAATCTGCATTGATAAATTCCTTCATACCCTCATCAAACTCAGGATTTCCGCCTTCCTGGTAGAAAGTGGTGACATAAACCTGAACGTTTTTGCCTTTGGCTGCACTTAAGATAACGTTTGAATCCCAGGTATCGCCTGCCATAATGGGAATCTCCATCCCCTGTGCGGATGCCTGCTCAATAATAAGAGCTGCTGCTTCTGTGGATACAGGTGCAAAGAAAACACTTGCGTCTGCATTCTTGGCAGAAGTTATATAGGAAGCAAAATCACTATTGCCTTCCGGGAATGTCTCGGCAATCACTTCTCCTCCAAGCTCTTCGAAGGCTTTTGTGAAGTAATGTCCAAGGCCAGTGGAGTAGTCATCTCCTAATTTTGTCAGGACATAGGCTTTCTTGGCTTCGAATTTCTCATTTGCGAAGTTGGCAAGTACGGTACCCTGGAACGGGTCAAGGAAACAGATACGGAAATAATGAGTATTTCCCTGAGTAACCTGAGGATTGGTACAGGTAACGCCCATAGCCGGAACTCCGCCCTCTTTGAATATATCCGATGCTGCAATGGAAACGCCGGAGCCGTAGGAACCAAGTACAATAGAAACGCCCTCGCTCACAAGTGATGCTGCCGCAGACGGTCCCTTGTCATTGGATGACTCATTATCCACTACCTTCAGTTCAACATTGTATTCTGTTCCGCCGATCTCCACGGTAGGTGCAATACTGTTTGCATACTGGATACCAAGAGTCTCCTGCTTGCCGCCCGCCCCGTTATCACCTGATGCAGGCTCGTAAACACCGATTTTTACCGTGTCTGCTGCAAATGCCGGCACTGCCGATCCAATAACCATTGATGCTGCTACTGCTGTTGTGAGTAAAACAGATATTAAGCTTTTTTTCATAGAATATAGCCTCCCTCTTTGTTCTTTTCGCAAGGACATTTGTATTTGTCCACCGAACATTTCCCAAATTATATCATTATTTTTATGAATAATCAAGCAGGGAAATGCATTTTCTATAGCTTTTTATTGCTTTTTATATTATTGTACAGATGCGGATTTGAGAGAACAATGGGGAGTGCTTTCCTGGTATATAGAAAAACCGATGGCACAGGCTGAATTCAGCCAAAACCATCGGTTTTTTATCTGCTAAAACCGTGCATACAGCGGTTTTAACGCTTCATAGACATCGTCAAAAAGTTTTTTTGCCTTGGAGTAAACTTCTTCATTGCTTTTATCTGGCACTACAGGATTTCCAAACTTCAGGAAGCTTTTGATGGCAGTAAAATCTTCATAAATACCGCAGCCCACACCAGCGATCACGGCAGCCGCAATGGAAGTTGCTTCCTCAACATGATCCGGCCTGACAAGCTCTGCAGACATCACATCAGAAAGGATCTGTGCCACAATGTCACCCTTGGCGCCGCCTCCTGTGAGGATCATACTGTCGATATCAAGATATTTTCTGTACGCATTAAGGATCAGTTCCAGATTCATGGCAACGCCTTCCACAACCGCCCGTATATAATCTTCCCTCTGATGATACATACGGATTCCCTGGAAGCTGCCTGATGCATCAGGATTCCATCTTGGGGCCCGTTCCCCTGTGAGGTAGGGAAGGAAGAGTAGTCCTTTTGCCCCTGCAGGAGAATTTTCCACCATTTCATTAATAAGTTCCCAGGAGCTTTTCCCCTCCTCTTGCGCCTTACGGATTTCCTCCTGGCAGAAGGTATTTCTGGCATATGAGTAAGCGCTTCCGGCAGACTGCATAGTGCCGCAGGGCATATAGCGCCCCGGTATAACATGGGCGAAGCAGAAGAAAACCTGATCTTCATCCAGGAATTTCTTATCAGTGGTACCGCCTATCCAGGCAGAGGTTCCAAAGGTGAGAAACATCTGGTCTTTTTCTATGCACCCGGCTCCCAGCGCAGAACAGGGACCATCTCCTCCTCCGCATACAACTTTAGTCATTGTTGTAAGACCCAGTGCCGCTGCCGCCTCCTCTGTCAAGGTGCCTATCACATCTGTGGAATTGTGCAGCTCCGGAAGCTTATCTATGTCTATTTGTGCTGCGTCCAGAATCTCCTGTGACCAGCATAAGTTCTCTAAATCCAGGGCATTGGTTCCTGATGCATCGGAATAATCTGTGACGAATTTACCGGTCATGCGATAGATAATATAGTCCTTTACCTGGAGCATTTTATATGTATTCCTGAAAATTTCCGGCTCATTGTCCTTGATCCACATAAGCTTTTCTATGCTGTATGAAGGGCTGAGGCGGTGCCCCAGCAGCTCATAGGCATAACGTTCATCAAAAGCTTCTCTAAGCTTTTTTGCCTGTGGTTCTGCCCGCTGGTCTGCCCATATCATGGCAGGACGCAGCACCTGTCCCTGTTTATCAACCACGAGACAGCACTGCATCTGGCCTGAAAAAGATACCGCCGCCACATCCTCAGGAGCAATACCACTCATAATTTCCCTGGTGGAGCAGCAGACAGCATTCCACCAGTCCCGGGGTTCCTGTTCTGCGATCCCTCCGGACTGGTAATTTGTCTCATAAGGGGCAACTGTGCTTTTCACCAACTCTCCCTCTACAGAAAACAGAGATGCCTTATTTCCCGATGTGCCGATATCATGTGCAAGCAAATATCTGCTCATAAATGTTACCTCCTAAATTTTTATTGCTGCCCGCAGAAGCTCTCTGCAGGTATATAGACACCTGAAAACCTGCGGATCAGCAGTACCTTTTATGAACCGGACGCAGCCGGAAAAACATTATAAGTAGCAGTTCAACGTTTCCGCACGGACTGTGCAGTAAAAGCACAGTCCTGTACTGAACAGTTACTATAATTCATATATTTTCTTATCGCCATAAGTATCGATCCAATCCTTCTTAAACCCATCCACAGCAAAATCAATGATAGCATTTTTCACCATAGTAGTGAGAAGGTCAACGGATACAGTAACTGCCTGGGCACCCACTGTAAGGGCATCCATTACCTGCTCTGTATTCTTGAAGCTGGCTGCAAGAATCTTTGTAGGCTTGTTATGGGTACGGAAGAGCTGAGCCATATCCCCGATCACCTTTTTGCTGTCCACATTCAAATTGTTCATGCGGTTAAAATACGGTGCTACATAGTCAGCTCCTGCGCTGGCTGCCATCATAGCCTGCTGTGTAGTATATACGGCAGTGGCTGTCACATTGGCACCTGCTGCTTTTAAATGCTTCATGGCACAGATACCCTGTTCAATGGTGGGGACTTTGATATAAGTGTCTTTTCCCAGTCTCTCACGGATGCAGTCTGCTTCCTTAAGCATTTCCTCCCAGGTATCTGCTGTCACCTGTACGTGAAGCTGTTTATCGCCTATTACCTTCTTAATCTCCGTAAGAAGAGGCCAAAAATCAGCTTTTTCCTTTGAAATGATTGTTGGATTGGACGTCACTCCGGTGATTTCATATAAATCCACATATTTTCTGATCTGCTCCAGGTTCGCTGTATCCAATAAAATTTCCATGTTCTTTTCCTCCATTTGTTATATACGATGTTTGGGGCAAAAGGTATTTTACCCCCTGATACCTTGGAATTTCTCTGCACTTCGTGATCCCGGCATCATAAATATTTGATTTTCTGCTGTAATTCAGACATGGATCCGTAAAGCCCGGCTGCTGCCAGGGACTGTAAGGCGGCCCCATAAGCAGCTTCTTCTTTACACACAGGGATATTCATCTTCATGCCGAACAGAGACTCGGCAAGCTCACGCATCAGGGGATTTTTCCTGACACCGTTTCCTGAGCCTACCAGCCGAACTGCCTTGGTTCCTGTCATACGGCACATTTCTCCGTACATTTCATACAGTTCCTCCAGGATTCCCTGGATCATCCCCACTGTCATTGCACCGGGATGGAAGTTTTCCACACTGATGTCGCGGATACTGCCTCTCTCCTGGGGATTACTTCTTGTCCCGGAAAAGGTAGTCCTGATCTTCCAGGCATTTTCTTTTCCGTAGGCTTTCAGGAAATCTCTGGCCTGTGCCTCCATGACGGAATAAAGCTCCTGATCCTTACTCTTTCCTGATGCTTCCCGGTAGAACTGTTCAAGCATAGCATAGGCTCTCCCTCCGCACAGGCCTGACCCGGCCATGAGATACAGTTTTTCTGTACAGGGGCGCAGCTCTATGGACCCCTGGGCATCATGAAATTTCTCTGTGCCAAAGGAAACCTGGCTTCCTGTCCCGATATTCACCAGAACCGTATCCGATAAATCCCGGACAGAACCAAGAACACTGGCCTGATTATCTCCCATAGACACTGTCACCGGAATCCCCGACGGAGTATTTCCCATCACTCCATGTCCCTTTGTCACCTTGGGCAGATAAGAGATATCCACCCCTGTATTTTCAAGTTTGTCCAGGAAAAACTCACCCTTTTCCAGATCAAAACAGCCCCAGCTGGCAGCCATATCCATGGCGATCACAGGCTCCTTACTGCCGCATAATCTCATGGCAATATAATCGCTGATGGTTGTCATCTTCTTTGCCCGGCCTGGTATCCTGCCGTTTTTCTGAAGATAAAAATGTGTGGTAAGTCCATATCCTGCGGCGGCTGCCCCGGCTGACTCCAGGAGAGCCTGGGCATAAGTCCTGCCGTCTTCCATTCTCTCATTGCCGCTTCCGTCCTGCCATGTATAAAGAGGACTTACTGCCTTTCCCTCCTCATCCACATACAAGACCCCATGCATTTGTCCCGTCATTCCTATACTGTCAGGAACACCGCATTCACCTGTCATTTCCTCCACTGCCTGCTGCACCAGAAGCAGAAGCTTATCCGGATCCTGGATACGGCTGGAGGGCAGTTCCCCGTTCATAAAAGCATTGTGAGGAATGGTCCTGCTTTTTATCAGTTCCCCACTTTCACCGTCAATGATGATCACACTGATCGTGGTGGTTCCCATATCGATTCCCATTGCACGCATATGATTTCTCCTTATCCTACTATATCAGAAACTATGTTTCACAGTTTTCCCTTTACCTGGTAGACTCCTGCTTTCCAGGCACTTCCGCCCTGGTTCTGACGCTTCAGGCAGTCAAAAATTTTCTCCGACATCCCCTGGAAATCCTGTTCCATAGCCGTAATCCCAAGCTGCTCAGCCCCCGGAAGTACATCTATCATGGCTGACCTGTGAACGATCCCTTTTTCTTTAGCCTTGCGCTCAAAGGGGATACCCAGCTCCGCCACACTGTAAATGATGCCGTCACAGCCGGAAAGGCCTTGTACCTTTTCTTCCACTTCCTCCATGGACATTTCGTCCAGTCTGTTTCTATAGTCCCAGGACATCCGGCACACCGGAGCTTCCGGGGCCAGACGGCAAAATTCCTGTTCACGGATCCGCACACTTCTTACACGTTTTTCATCCCAGCCCACAAATCCTATCTTGCTGCAGCCCTTATCCGTCAATACCTGGTACAGGCGCTTCACGGCATCGCTGTTGTCCACACATACCGCGTCTGCATAAGCGCTTTTAAAGGTAGTGTCAAAGAGAACAATATTCATCCCCAGGCCCCGCAGTTTCCTCAATGCCTCTGACGTCAGCTCCATATCCTCAAGCCAGAGGACCACATTGCGCAGATCCTTCTCATATATCTGGTATAAACACTTTTCCAATGACATATTTCCAGGCTTCTGCTTAAAAAGCACCAGAGAATCCTTCTCCTCCGCCGTAGTCTGGAATGCATCGATAAACCTGGAAAAAAAGGCGTTCTGGGCAGGTGCAACAAGGGTAATGATATCCATATTCCCCTCCCTGGCACCGTACTGCAGGGCAATCCTTGTTCCGCTTCCCTGGATACGCTCAATGATATGTTCCTCCTCCAGAAGCTTGAGGGCTTTGCGCACAGTTACCCTGCTCACCCCCAGCTCCTCAGAGAGTTTACGCTCCGGCGGGATCAAGTCGCCGTCCTGGTAAATATCTTCATAGATCATCCTGCAGATTTTCTTTTTCACATTCTGATAAAGATTCTGTTCTTCCAAGCCATCTCCCCCTCAGGCACTCATTTCGGTTGAGCCGGGGTCAAGACGCTTGATGATATCCTCCTGGATTTCCGGAGAAAGATCCAGGAAATTCACGAAGGTTCCGTGAATACGCACAATATACACACCGCTTGGAGCATATTTTTTCGGTTCCGCCAGCACCTTGCGAAGCATATCAGGTGTTGTAACATTTACATAAAGATAGAAGGGTGATATTTTCTCTTCATCATATTGGTTAAAGAACAGAGGATTAAAGATTTTATTCTTAAATTCCAATCCCTTTTCTTCAAGACTCTTTCCACGGAAATACCCTGGATTGATCCCAAAGTGTGATGCATAACCGCCCACCATTTTTTCGAAAGGCAGATACCGGTTGGAGAGCATACGCATTCCAAGACCTCCGGAAGCTTCTCCGTATAAAGGATCCACGCCGTAATTCAGCATCTCTCTTGCCTGCCTTCCGTCAGGGGTTGCCCCTACCCAGTAACCGTACATCAGATGGGTGGATGGAGTTGCATAATCCGGCCGGAAGGGATTTCCCAGATAATTCTTCTTGGAAGCGACCATAGCAGATACCCGTTCTGCGATCTCCTTTGCCTCCTGGTCTACCCGTGGGATGTTGTTGCCGTATTTATCACATTCCAGCAGGTACTGATGCAGTTCCTCATCCTGCTCAAAATTGGTGCGCAGTGCATCCAGAAGGCGGTCAGCATCCTGGGGACGCTCCTCAAGGAGCGTATCAATGGCAATGAAGGAATCCGCCATCACACTCAGGCCGTGAATGAGGCAGCCGCTTCCGTTATATTTGGTCCCCTGCTGTTTCGTATCTCTCATATCAATTCCTGACTCAATGCCTCCCATCATTGCAGAAAGGAAAGGCACCTGGTAAAGTCCGATGGCACGTGAAGCATTGTTTGCAGCTTCTACCATCTCATCCACATAATAGTCAAGCTCTTTATAAAATACTTCCCTGATATTTTTCAGAAGTTCCAGGCTGCTGGTGTAACCCAGGGCTTCTCTCGTCTTTCCGATCTGTTCTCCGGTAATCTCAGATTTCCCGCCCTGGAGAACAAGTTCCAGAACCTTCGGCATGTTCAGCCAGCTATTGGTGGTATTTCCATTGTCCTTTCCCATAATAAGCGGCTCCTGGCAGCCGGCTACGGAATAATCGGGCAGATCCTCTTCCGCCACACCGTTGGCTCTGAGGATTTCAAAAAGTGAGTCGTCGTTGAAAAGGGAAGGGGTAAGCACACCTGGGGTAAAGAAGAAACGTCCCATCTCTTCATACAGTTTATCTGGAGTATTCTTATGCAGTTTCACTGAAAGGATAGGCTGTGGCAGGTTCATGTCAAAATAAGCATCCAGGAGGGCATAGGAAGTAGGATTCGTCAGATCATTTCCCTGAACATCTCTTCCTCCGATAATAAGATTCTGGGAAATTGCCCAGCTTCTGTCCGCCACATTATAAAATACCAGCATATGCTTCAAAAGTGATGCTGCCATATCCCTGTCTGTATCCTCTTTCGCCCTGTAAGGCTCAAAGATACGGTCTGCATTTCCCACAGAAAAAGCGAAGGGATTGGGTGCCTGTTCCAGGCACATTGCCTGCCAGATAAGAAGGAAGGACTGGATCGCCTCATAAAGATCCTCTGCTCCCTCTGCCGGAACCTTCTGTAAAGTTTCTGCCATGAGAAGGTACCTCTCTCTTTCTTTTCCCTGTGCTGCATTGGCTTTCTCTGTGGCAAGGGATGCATATCTGGCAGCAAGGACAAGAACTGCCTCCAGAGATATGCCCATGGCCTCATAATACTGTTTCTTCCGGGCATCCTGAGACTCCTTCTGTTTTTCCTTGATCTCTTCCTGAACAAAGCGTACACCTTTTTCAAGGAGATGACGTACGTCCGGTATCACATGCCCGGTTACCTGCTCTATGAAGAAAACAGCCTCCTTTGTATACTTCTCCGCCGGAGCGTAGGCAGCAGTGAGAACCTTTGCAAACTCATTTTTCGTATAATACTCTTTGACATGTGCAATACGTTCCTCTGTAATGTCTCCAATGGGATCAATATCCCCAAATACTGCTGTTGGATCACAGTAACCTGTGAAGGAACTTACCTGGAATGCAGGGTTGATCAGCGCGTATGAGCGGGCAAAGGCATCATCCTGGGTTCCGGCAAAAACATGATAGCTGCCAAGCGTCAAGGGAAGTCTCTTCACCACTTCAAGCTGAGTCTTAGCGATCCGGATACTGTCCGGCTCATTTTTGTAAATTTCATCGCAGTTCATGGCGATTTCTCTTGCCAGAAACCATCCCTCCAGATGATTTAGGGAACGCTCCTCCTGGAAACGGTCCTTGGCAAGCTGTGTGATTTCATTTGCATTGTACAATTCCTGAATTTTCATAGTATTGATCTCCTTTCGTTTCCCTTTGTTATGTGGTAACAGTTCAGGCAAGCCTGCCCTGTTACGTTATATGCGCAATTTTTCAAGTACGGACAACATTGATTCCTTCTTGTCTCAGCTTATTCTCTAAATAGTCCACTGTCTCCGGTGATATCCTGCCAGGCTTCATAGTATATGTAAAACCGCATTGTTCCCATTTTCCTTTTCCGAACTCATGATAGCTTAAAAGCTCCACTCTCACATTTTGCCTTATCCCACAAGATTTCAGGAACTCTGTAAAGCCCTCCGCTTCCTCCCTGCTGTCGTTAAAACCTGGTATGAGAGGAATTCGGATCAATACATCCGGGTGGCGCTCTGCTGCCATGCGGATATTATTGATCACCCAGGTGTTTGGCACTCCCACCCATTCCATATGCTTCCTGTTGTCATAATGCTTCAAATCCATGATCCACTCATCCACCAGCGGAAGATATTCTTCCATTCCGGGGTGGGAGCCATTACTCTCAATAGCCGTATGGATCTCAGCCTGATGAAGTTTTTCCAACAGCTCCTTCACCGCCTGGAACTGAAGAGTGATCTCTCCCCCTGTGAGAGTGACACCGCCGCCGTCAAAAAACATGGGCTTACTGTCCACACATTCTCTCACAATGGTATCCACTTCGTACTCTTTGCAGGATAGGCGGATCCCTTTCTGACGTCTTCCCGTGATGCAGGGAACATCTTCACACTGCTTGCACATGTTCCTGTCCAGCACGCTGTCCCGCACTGCTCCTTTGGGACAGGAATTTTCATCCAGCCACTCCTTCTCCACAAAGAGCACACCGCACACGGAAATCCCCTCGGGATTGGAGCACCAGGGACAGTGCATATTACAGCCCTGGAGGTGATAGATCAATCGGTTTCCCCGGCCGTCCTGGGAATAATTAAATCCTTTTTGAAATACTTTCAGTTTCATTTTATTCTCCCATAATTGGTATTGTGATATAATACCAATTTGTATTAAAAAAAGAAATTTCAAACGTTGTTACTATTTTTAATATACGATATCTTCTCTCCAATGTCAATGTACATTTCATTGTATTTTTTCACAAAAAGAGGCCTGCCCGTTTGGTTGATATTTAATGGAATACAGAACAAAATAAAAGGCTTCCTATGATCGGATCTTTGTCATAGAAAGCCTTATCGTCTGATTGCTTATATATGTTTGTTAAACCAGCTGGTTTTCACTGCCCCACAGTGAAATCAGTTCTTTTTCCATGGTTCCCTTATCATTGAATTTCTGCTGGTAAACTCCCCAGGAAGTTCCGTTGGAATAGAAACATGTAAAATCCTCCTGATTGATACGCGGTGAAAAGGATACCTTATTTTGGGTCAGATCAAATTCATAGCCTGACAGAGATACCAGCAGTCCCCACGCTGCCATCGAACGGGTATAGTGATTTCCGCACTCTATCTCATTATACGGACTTCTTCTCGTCCCGTCATATCGTTTCCTGAGCACATTTATCATCTCCAGTGCTTCCTGAGTAAAACCTTCATATATCAGATGGACTGCCACCTGATACTCAATTCCTGTCCACACCTCATCGCTGTACACAAAGGGCTGTTTCGGCCTGCCTCCCAAGGGCCATGAACACAGCAGCAGTCCGCCTTCATCTTCAAAAGCATACGTTCTCTGAACGCTCTCGTGGCCTTCCAGACTTTCTTTAAAATTATAGTCGTACACAGCCTTGACAGACTTGGCCACATGCTCCTTAGGAAGAATATAGCCCAGACCGTACAAATGTGCCAGTTCCTGCCCCAGAAGCTGGTCTGAAAGACAGCCCTTTCCATACTGATACCTGTATTTATTCAGATCCTCATCACTGATTTTTTGCTCATAATAGCTGCCGTTCCACAGCTCCTTGTCCATTTTTTCACTGCCCCGCAGCACACCTTCTCCATAAAATGCAGCCCGCTTTGTATCTCCAAGATATTCCGCCATTTCTTTGCATGCCCAAAGAGCGCCGTACAAAATGGAATTCGTAAGGGAATTCAATCCGTAAAATTCAATGTCATAAGTATTATGCTGAAGCTCCTCCATGACAAAATCTCCGTCCGGGTCCCAGGTTCTCAGCGAATAGTCCATGGCCTGAACCACCTTATCCCACACGTCCTGCAGAAATTTATCATCCCCGGAAAGCTTCCATTCCCGGTATACTCTCATGATACAGCCAAGCTGTCCGTCCGCTGCCGGCAGCATATCCCATTTTTCACCATCCAGCAGCCTTTTTGCCCGAAACGCCATATTGCCCGTCTCATCTGTCTCCTGTAAAAATTCTGTATACCTTGCACTGCGTTCCAGCTTCGGGAACAGAAAAGCCAGTGCCTGGGCATAATTCCACACATGGGTACAGGTACCGGGACAGCTTCCTGCATGTTCGAAGCATCCTTCCCACCCGAAAAACCTGCCGTCCTCAATACGGAAACATGTGTTGGACCTTATTACAGTGATCGCTGATACCAGAGATTCAATCACATCTGCCGGCAGTGTCGTGCTGTAAAGGGCATCTGCAAAAAGCCGGCTTTTTTCCATAAGCATTGCTTCGTTCTCACGGAAATATCCTATGGTCTCCGCTGCATTTTTCCACAGTGTGCTGTAGTAATTGTGCCAGATCTTTTTGTCACTACCGTCTTCAAGCATATGATGCCCGTCCGGCCACCAGCCGTATCTGTTTGGAAAATCCCAGGAGATATAGAAGACAAACTCTTTTTCCTCTCCCGGTCCGATCTCCTCCATAGCCGCAACTGAGCCTACGTAACGATTGGACTCTGTGCCCTTGATGTTTGAGCCTACTGCGTCTGAGGCTGTATCTTCCTTAAGCCTGCCATCCTCCCGGAAATCCTGCCAGAATTCCTCTGCTCCGTCCCACCAGCTTCCAAACTGCCACAAAGGCTTACTGGTTACATTTTTATTTGCCGTTGCAATGGCAAGACTTCCGTAGGTTACATCATTTTCCTCCTGGCCTTTGGTGCTCATATAGATGCCGGATACACCCCATTCCTCAAATTTTTTATTATAAGGCTGTCCGTTCTGAATGAGCTGGTCATATCCGTTATAATGACTCATTCCGGCAAAATTGTACATAGTTCCGCTGACAGACACTGCTGCCTTTTTGTCTCCTTTGTTTGCAACCGTATACTTCATACGGAAAGCAGGGATTCCGGAATTCACTTCATCCAGAGGAATAAAAGGAGAAACTGCCTCCAGGCGTACTTCAAGGGGAAGATTCCTTTTCCTGAATTCCAGGGAATAGAAAGGGTAATTTGTTTTTACAACAGATTCGTCAAACCTGGGCAGACCGAGAAGCTCCCCTGTGGGGTGTCCCAGCGCCCGGCTGCTCACCCCTTCATGCTTTGCTTCCAGAACAAGAGCCCTTGGTTCTTCCTGACCAAATTTCGCCCATAGTGCGAAAAAGGTATAAGGGATTTTCAGCCCTTTATCCGGGTGATTCATCACTTCAAAATCACATAACCTTCCTCCTGCATCCAGAGAGATATTTCCTGTCCCGATACCTCCCAGAAGTGCACGGAAAGCAAGATCTTTGTTTGTATAAACCTTGGTGTTATCCTGAATGGTACGTTCCCGTTTCCAGTTATTTTTTTTCATATTCATTATTTTCCCTTCTGTTAAGCGGTGTGTCAGGTTTTCAGCCCTGACATCACAACACTTTTTAAAATATGCTTCTGTCCGAATATGTATAAAAGCGTAGGCACAACGAGAGATACTGCAACTCCTGCCAGAACAATAGAGGCACTTCCCGTGTTCATAGCACCGCTCAATGTTTTGAGTCCAAGCGGCAAGGTCATCATCTCATATTTTGATAAGAAAATCAGCGGATTGATAAAGTCGTTCCAGGACGCCAGAAAGGACAGCAGCGACACCATGACGATCACTGATTTTGACATGGGGACGAAAATACTCCACCATATTTTCACTCTTCCTGCACCGTCAATATATGCCGCCTCCTCGTAACTTGAGGGTATGGTCATCATAAACTGTCGGACAAAGAAAATGTTGATTGGGCTTATGAGAGCCGGCAGGATAAGGGCGGAATGTGTTCCCACAAGTCCCAGCTTTGACATGACAATGTAAGTGGGAATCAGCTTCGCCTGTGTTGGGATCATCATCCCTGCCAAAATAAGCATAAAGACCACATTCTTTCCTTTAAAAGGAATTCTGGCAAAGGCATATCCTGCCATTGTGGTAATAATGATATTTGCAGCTACCACAATGACTGCGATTTTCAAACTGTTGAAAATACATCTTGCAAATGGAAAGGAAGTAAAAACATCCACATAGTTCTGATAGTGAAAACTTGTGGGAAAAAACTGCGGCGGCAGTTTAAAGGATTCTGCCGGCAGCCGGAGGGATGTGGAAATGATCCATGCGAAAGGCGCCAGCATGATCAGGCATAATGCAAATAAAAATACAATCAATATTATCTGGGGCATTTTTGCTTTCATTTTACTCATAGTCATACACCACCCACTTATTCTGGCCTACATACTGTACGATCGTAATTACAAGAATGATCAGAAACAGTACAAACGAAATCATTGCTCCATATCCGATATTCATCTCCTTGAATGCTGTCTGGTAAATTTCCAGGGCAACTGTTTTTGTTGCAGACCCGGGACCTCCGTTTGTCAGCAAAAACGGCTCGTCAAATATCTGGAATACCCCTACTATATTTGTTATCATGACGAAGAATATGGTAGGTGTCAAAAGAGGAAGCGTCACATGGATAAAAGTATGCAGGGTACTGCTTCCGTCAATTTGAGCTGCCTCGTAATACACATCCGGAATATTCTGCAAACCGATAAAATAGTATAAAAACGTAGTCCCTATAAACTTCCAGAAGCTGAACAATGCAATCGTGACATAGACAAAGGTCTTGTTTGTCAGCCACGGGATATTGCTTCCTCCGAGCATTCTCACAAAGTAATTGATCACACCTGTGTCCGTGGCGAACATATATCCCCAGGCCAGTGCCACAGAAGCTGTGGTCACTACTGTTGGGAAATAGATTGCTGTTCTGAAAAAGAACTGGAATCTTTTTGCACGGTATACCAAAAATGCAAGGACAACACCCAGTACACAATGTATGGGCACTAAGATCACCAGAAACTTAAAGGTATTTCCAAAGGAGTTCATGACACCCTTGTCATTAAAAAATTTTATAATGTTGTCCAGTCCCACAAATTTAGCATCTGTGATTAAGTTATATTTAAAAAAGGACAACACTGAGGACAGTAAAATAGGTATTAAAATAAACCCCAAAAACAATATCAGTGTGGGAGCCAGAAACATGTATCCTGCCACATTATTCCGCCTGGCCTTTTTTCTTCTCAGCTCCTCTATCGTTCCGCCCGCTGCTTTCATATAGCCTTCACCTCTCCATCTCAGAATCGCTGCGCTCTTAACAGAACCAACTTACAGCGTTATCTGTTTTCCTCCAGAATCTCATTCATTTCTTCTGCAGCTTGGTCCAAAGTTTCCTGGACATCTGCCTGATTCACTAAAATTTCAGAAAGTGCAGTTGTTACTATATAAGAACATTCTGTATACTGAGGCGGTGCGCTGACGGATTTATAATCTGTAGTATTGGAATCCTTGTAGAAAATCTCGCAATTTTCCGGAAGGCCGAGACTGTCAATTTTCTCCTGGGCCAAAGAATTCAGCGCCGGAATATTTCCTGCTGTCAGATACTTTCCTGCAAAATCCTGCTGGGACATCCATCCTGCCAGATCTTTTGCTTCTTCCAGATGTTTGGAGCTGGCAATGGTAAAGATTCCGTCAACACCGAAAATCTGCTGGTTTTTCTTAAAACTTGGGAGATACTGTACGGCAACGCTGTCAAAATCACTTGCAATATAATTTGCTGTTGGCCATCTTCCCCAGGATCCCATAGCGCACTGACCATTCATCAGCTGCTCAATGGCACTTACATTCTCTTCGGGAACCGGTGCATATCCATACTTATAAATCAAGTCCTGCATTAACTGGAACATTTCTACAGATTCCGGTGAATTGATGGTGGATTCTGTGAAATCCTCATTCATATATGCTCCATTGTTGTTGATAAGCCATGCTTCTGTGCAGAAATATTCTCCATAAGGAAGGGCAACAGCATACTGCTTCACACCATCTTTTTCTGTTGTAAGCTTTTCGCAGTATTCCAGAAACATTTCCTTATCCCAGTCTGCCGGAGGCAGCTCCAGTCCCGCTTCTTCCAATCTGTCGGTATTAAAATGCATCAAAACGTTGTTAAAAGAAAAAGGCAGTGCATAGGTCTTGCCGTCTTTTTGGAATACCTTCTGATGCTCAGGATTTGTATCGTTGATCACGTTTTCCGCAAGCTCAGGGTTTGCTTCGATCCAGTCATCAATGGGGGCTGCAATATCCATTCCGATAAATTTGCTCACACCTTCAATGGCCAGAATAGCACAGTCAAGGTCTTCGCCGCCTCCTACCATAGTCTGGATCTTTGTACAATAGTTCCCCCAGTCTGACGCAATGAAAATAGTCTCCACCTTAACCCCTGTCTGCTCCGTATACTCCCCAAGAAGTTCGTCCAGGGATTCTTTTGTAGTTCCGTCTCCGCACATTGCAAGTGTCAATGTGACATCAGATTTTGGAGCTTTTTCAGCTGCAGAAACTATGTTTACACCGCTTCCTCCAATTACGGTCATTACCGCCATACTTGCTGCCAATAAAGATGCTGCCAGTCTTTTTCTCATTTCTTTTCCTCCTTTTTCTGCAGGTTCACTGCAATGTTTTTGTCTGTTTTTCTTGTATCTATACTATAACCTTCAGCACTCAAAAAACAAATGGAATATTCTATATGGGTTTGTAATATTCTCGCATGTTTTTGAATTTTCTGTTTCATCCCACATCCTGTCTTTTATTTATGGTATAATTTTGGCATCCTTTTAGATCATCCTGCAGCTCATGACCCCACAGATCCGGACGCCGGTTTCCATGAACTGCTGTATAATATTTCATCACAAATCAGGAGGATTTTTATGAAAAAATTCAATCTTCATTCCATGTGGATAAAATGTTTTTTCTTAATCTTTTTGCTCATGGCATTGCCAATTATCCTCATGTCCTACACTTCAGAGAAATACACAAATGAAATGATGCTGGAGCAAAAGCGCTTATCTGATTTAAAGGATCTGTCGTCCCTTACTTCCACTATGTCACTCTACCTGGATTCCGTGGAAAACCTGGGGCAGCAGATACTGTCAGATCTGTCGCAGGATTACCTGGTTCCCGCCTTAGAATCTCCTCATATCCAGGTCAGCGATTACGAAAAGTTATCCCATAAGCTGGAAAATTACAGTGCTAATTTTTCTTCTGTGAGCCACATTAGTTTTATGGATAAGAACGGGAGATTTTTGTATGAAAATGACCTGAACAAAGACAGACTTGCCTGGTTTTTTAATCCTACATATCTGAAAAGAATGGAAAATGCGACCTCGGCCTGGACTCCCACCTTTTCAATTGAATTTGCCTCCCGAAATGAAGTCCAGCGTGTTATCGCTCATTTTGTTCCTGTCCGCAATGACAGGTCGGAATTGCTGGGCTACCTGCTGCTCTATGTGCCTACCGTCCATCTTCAGGAAATGCTTTCTCCTTTTAACGACGGTACCCTCATATTGGAATCCGAACGTATTACTGCAAGCAAAAATGAGGTACCCTATTATATGAGCATTTTTCAGATGTACAATGTGAATTACGGCTACCTTCTTGCAGAAAGCAGTGTGATTGTCAACACAAACGAGGGAGCCTTAGTGGTCACCACCAAAAACTACAGCCGCCTTGGTTTTCAGCTTGTGATCATTTCCTCCTACGAGGATTTAAAACAACAGGTAATGCCCAATGTGACACATACTTTGTTTATCGGAATTTATGAGCTTATCTTCTCATTATTGTCCGCCCTCATTCTTTCCCGTTACATTACAAAGCCTGTTTCGAAACTGAAAAAGGCAATGGACAAAACAAACACCGGGGATTTTGACACCAGAGTAAAGGTGAAAGGAAAAGATGAAGTTGCCGAACTGGGAATTACCTTCAACACCCTGCTGGACACCATACAAAATCTGTTAAAAACCATAAAACGCAACTATAAAGTGAAACAGCAGATCCAGTTCCAGCTTATCCAGGAGCAGGTAAAACCTCATTTTCTGTACAATATGTTGGAAACCATCAACAGTATGATCCGCTGTGATCTAAAGGACGAATCCATTGAAGTAGTGTCAAACCTTGCAAGCTTTTACAGAATCTCTCTCAACAATGGTGCAAATGTGGTACGTATCTCCCAGGAAATTGATCTGATGGAGCATTATCTTCGTCTTCAGCGGCTGCGGTATATTGAATTTATGGATTACACACTCTCCTTCACTCCGGATATCCATGATTATGCCATTCCCAAACTGACTCTACAGCCATTGATCGAAAACGCCATCTACCACGGCCTCAAGGAAAAAGGAAGTCCCGGTATCCTCAGCGTTTCAGGATACTTAAAGGAGAATATGCTTGTGTTTGAAATATTTGATACGGGAAAAGGGATCAGCAATGAAAAGATTCAGGAAATTATGGACTCCATTTCTCAGGATAAAGAGATAGACAATTATTTTGGAATAGCCAGCGTTCTGAAGCGTCTCAATATTTTCTGCGGCAATCAGGCAGAGCTGCACATTGACAGTGTGGAAAACGAATACACCTGCGTGACGCTTACATTTCCGGCTGTACATGATCTGAAAGGAGATTTTTATGATGAAAGTATATCTGGTGGATGATGAATTTTATGTCAGAACCTCTTTGCGGCGGAATCTGCCGTGGGAGGACCATGGATTTGAGGTTGTGGGGGAAGCGAATAACGGAAAGTCTGCTCTGGAAGACATTATGGTACTGCGCCCTGACATCGCCATTGTGGATATCAATATGCCTATTTACGACGGACTGGAGCTGATCCGCCGCCTCCAGGAAAACAAAATACCATGCCGCTGTATTATCCTTACAGGCTACAATGAATTCAGCTATGCCCAGCAGGCTTTAAGGCTTGGAGTATATGATTATATTTTGAAACCCATTGATTACATCCTTCTTATGGACACATTAGTGGAACTGGGAAATGAAATATGCTCCACAGAGTCACTGAGCAAAAGAATCTCCGACCTGGAACTGGAAAAAAAGGAGCGTCTCTTAGAGCAGTATTACAATGATCTCATAAGCTGCAGCTCTGCTGTATATAAAGCTGTTTACGATGATCAGGACATACTGGCTCCGGAAGATTTCATCCTGGATTACAAAGCCTATTGTATTGCCGTGATACAGACCTCCATGCCCCTTGGCTCTGATGATTTCAAAGAAATATCCGGTGTATTTCCCTTCCGGAATTACATCTGCTGCTGTGATTCCCAAAAAAGAATATTTTTAATCCTTGACTCCTCAGACAAAAAAGCCCTTGTGGAATTTCTCGAATCCTGTATACGAGAATTAAAGAAATTGAATTACTCTCCCCATGTAGGAATCGGAACTCAATGTTCCAGCTTAAATCTGGTATATCGCTCTTACAATGAGGCAATCATTGCACTCCGGAATAATTGTCTGCTGAAAAAAGGAATTACCTTTTACGATGAACTGGATAACGCCGGGGGATATCAGAAAGTGGAGGCCAAACTCCAGCACCGGCTAAAAGCCTGTGTCCTGGAAAAAAATATTTCCGGAACACAGCGTCTTCTCACAGAATTCTATGATTCCTTTTTACCTGGGGAATATATGTTCCACTCTTTAATATTTAACACTATTGAGCTGGTACATATGCTGGTAGATACCTTAAGCACCCGGCTGTCCATGCCCGTTTCCGTCCTGAACAGCTCTGACAGTATTCTTGATATACTGAACGGCATGACAGATGTAAGAGATATTAAAAACTGGATCATAAAAATTTATACAGCCGCAATGCAGAACTTTTTACTCACGTCTGCCGCTGACTCCGGGGTAACAGCGAAAATAGAGACCTTTATTCAGGAAAATTATTCAAATCCCGAATTCTCAATCCCTCTGCTGTCGGATGCGCTTTTCCTGAATTACAGCTACCTCTGTGCCTGTTTTAAACGAGATAAACATATGACCATCAATGATTATCTCAATAACCTGCGTATAGAAAAAGCAGTGGAATTCTTTCAGAATGGAGTGATCAACGTGACTTATGTGGCGGAAAAAACAGGCTTTAATAATGCAGGCTATTTCAGCAAGAAATTCAAAAAAGAAATCGGTTTGTCTCCAAGTGAATATATTAAGACTTTAAAAAAATAAATTCATTACATCACGTGAAGCAAAAATCGAAAAGCTTTTCTGGTATATAAATAGCGGCAGGACTAAACACCTGCCGCTTTACGATTATGCGATTATATTTTTAAATGTCTCAAATGCAGCGTCCCAAATCTCTCTGTCCTCCGGCTCGTAGGTATCGATCACAGAGGAACGGGCGATCAAGTCTCTGGCAGCCTGAAGGCCGTCAATTTCTTTTACATCCTTGGCAGCCACAAGCTGAAGTACAAGATTTCCGAGAACCGTTGCTTCAATAGGGCCTGCCACTACCCTGCGTCCGCAGGCATTGGCTGTAAACTGGCAGAGAAGCTTACTCTGGGTTCCGCCTCCAACTACATATATGGTATCATAGTGCTTCCCGGTACAGTCTTCAATCTCTTCAAGAGCCATGCGGTATTTCATGGCAAGACTTTCATCAATACAGCGTACCACCTGTGCGATGGATTCCGGCTGAGGCTGTCCGGAATTCTTACAGAATTCACGGATACGGCGGGGAATGTTTCCTGCGGGAACAAATTCCGGTGCATCCGGGTCAATAAAGCTCTGGAGAGGTTTCTCCTGCTTCGCCATGGCCTCCAGCTCGCCAAAGCCGTACTCCTGCCCTTCCCGTATCCACTGCCTGCGGCTCTCCTGGATCAGCCAGGTGCCAATGATATTTTTCAGGAAGCTTGCTTTATACTCACAGCCGCCTTCATTTGTCACATTATATTTCTCGGATTTCTCATTGATAATAGGTGCATCCAGCTCTGTTCCAAGAAGTGACCAGGTACCGCTGCTGAGGAAAATGAAATCTTTCTCCTTGGCAGGTACAGCAATGAGGGCGCTCTGCGTATCATGGGAGGCTACGGATACAACATCTACCTTTTCCACACCAAGCTCCTCACAGATTTCATCGCTTAACTGGCCGATAACTGTTCCGCAAGGTACAATGTCTGTAAATATATGTTCCGGGATTCCCAGAGCATCCAATACTCTTTTTGACCAGTTACGCTCCCTGGCATCCAGAAGCTGGGTAGTAGAAGCAATGGAATATTCCGTACTCTTGATTCCTGTCAGGAAGTATGCGAACAGATCCGGGGTGAGAAGCAGCTTGTCTGTGCGCTCCAGTATTTCCGGACGTTCCTTTGCCAGGGAAAGAAGCTGGAATACAGTGTTCAGTTCCATAAACTGCAGGCCGGTGATCTTGTAGAATTCATCCTTTGGCAGAAGCTCAAAACTCTCTTCCACCATACCTTTTGTCCGCTCATCACGATAATGGATCGGGTTCTCCAGAAGTCTTCCGTCTTTATCCAGAAGGCCAAAATCCACACCCCATGTATCAATACCAATACTGTCAAAACCACCTGCATGTTTTGCCTTGATGATTCCCTGCTTGATCTCATAGAGCAGGCGAAGGGTATCCCAATACATAACACCGTTTACAATGACAGGGTCATTGGAAAAGCGATGGATCTCTTCTATTTCGATGGTTTCGCCGTTATAAATACCAATCATGGCGCGCCCGCTGGATGCGCCAAAGTCAAATGCAAGTACACGCTTTGTCATTTATTTCATCCTCCCTGTAAAATACCATTGGAAAAACCGGCCTGTACCGGCCTGGAATGAAAATCCCCGGCCTGACGGCCAGGGATTCTCTTTATCATGTTTACATGAGCTCAGTTGCTTCAGCGCTCATTAGTCGTACAGGTTCTGTGCGATTTCAGGATCTTCCATGTTGTCTGCTGTATACCACTGGCATCCAGTATCAACGTCTGCTACTTCTTCGCCTTTTGCAGCTTTGCAAGCCAGTTCAACAACTGTTTGGCCCATTGCTACAGGAGCCTGAGTAATAGCGCCTAAGAATGTTCCGTCAGCTACAGCAGCTTTGATAACAGCACCGGAGTCAAATGCTACACCGAGAACCTGATCTTCGCCCTGGCCGAATTTCATAAGGTTTTCATTACCTGTTACCATAGCTTCACCGGAATGCTGGTTGGAGCCATAGATGCAGATGATGTCGTCTTTATTTAACAGAGTCTGGCAGTCGATGGAGGACAGCTCAGAAGTAACCTGTGAAGGAACAAGTGTCTCAATAACTACATTTCCGTCATCAGTAGATTCAACTTTTGCATCGTTTACATATCTGTCATTGCCTTCCAGTTTAATAGTCTTTCCGTCAGCAATAGCAAGCTCACCGATTTTGTCGATGAAACCAAGACCACGGTTAACCACGGACTCAGAAACAGCATCCTGACCCATAACACCGATTCTTACAGTACCTTCTGCATTAGCGATTCTGTCTTTCAGCACTTCGTAAGCTTTTTCTGCTGCAAGCTCACCTGCTGCATAGTTATCTGTGGAAGCGTTTGCAACTACAGAGCCTTCCGGAGCATCCGGAACACCAGAGTCAAATCCGATGATCGGGATTCCTTCTCCCATAGCTGTGTTGATGGCATCAAGGCAAGACTGGGTATCAAGAGCAGCTAAAGCAATTGCGCCTGGTTTTGCATTGATAGCGTTATTAAGCATCTGTACCTGGTCTGCATAGTCAGACTCAGAGTTCGGTCCTACAAAGTTGATCTTGCATCCTAATTCTTCTGCTTTCAGCTCAGCACCTTTTTTAACTGCCTGCCAATACTGATGCTGGAAGCCTTTAGATACGATTTCAATGCTCAGGTCTGAATAATCTGCTGCGGATACGCTTGTTGCGCCTACCATGGTTCCCACCATTGCTGCACATAATGCAACGCTCATTAATTTCTTTCTTGTCATGTTTGTAATCCTCCTTATAAAGATTATATAGTTTTTGTATATGTAAACCGTTTCGGCGGTACATATCTTTGAAAAGTAAGCCTGCGGAAGTCTGTATGAATCTTAGATCATGCAGTCTTCTTATTCTTTAATACATCGATAAAGATTGCCAGGATCAGGATCAATCCTGTGATGATCTGCTGCCAGTTAGCCTGAAGGCCGATATACGGAAGACCTGTTTTTAACAGTGACATTACGAATACACCAAGGAGGGTTCCTGAAATAGTTCCCACACCACCTGTCATGGAAGTTCCGCCGATGATGGCACCCGCAATAGCGTCCAACTCAAGTCCTGCACCAGTACCAGGTGCAATAGCCTGGAATGTAGATGCATAAGCAATACCTGCAAGTCCTGCGAAGAGACCTGAGATCACATATGCCAATCCCTGATATTTCACAACATTCACACCGGAAAGCCTTGTTGCTTCTTTATTACTGCCGATAGCGATGATGTAACGGCCCGGTCTTGACTTGTTCAGGAAAATTGACATCAGGAACACCAGAATCAAAACCAAAAGGAATCCCACAGGCAGCATTCTGCCGCCTACATTCATTTTAAATATACTTCTGAACCATCCCTGATCTGCTGATGCCGGAGGCCAGGTGATACTCATACTTCCGGTGAGTACCGAACCAAGGCCACGGGTGATCATCATGGCTCCCAGCGTTGCTATAAACGGCGGCAAATCCATCACCGCAACTAACACTGCATTTAAAAGGCCGATCAAAAGGCCCAGGACGATCGTTGCCAAAAGGCCTACAACTACCGGCATTCCCTTATGGGTAATGAGATATCCGCCAAACAGACCGTAACATATCATACCTGTACCAATGGAAAGGTCTACACCACCGGTAATCAGACAGAAGGTAACACCGATCGCCATAAAGCTGATATAATAAGAATAATCAAAAATGCTGACTAAAGTTGCATACTGCCGGAAAGCCGGGCTCTTGATGCTGAAAAACAGCGCCAATACAATGATAACTAAAACTACAACAATTTTTTGGGTACCAATGGCTTTTACAATAGGATTATTGGTAAAAGCATTACCCTTTTTCTCTTTTCCTGCCATCTCTCTCTCCTCCTCTAATTTCTAAGGGTTGCCGCATGCATGATGTTCTCCTGGGTTGCCTCAGAGATGTCTATCTCTCCTGTCTTCTTTCCCTCGCACATTACCACGATACGGTCACTCATTCTTAAAATTTCTGTCATCTCAGAGGAAATCATGATGATCGACTTTCCTTCTGCTACCAGTTCATTCATCAGATGGTAGATCTCACTCTTCGCTCCTACATCGATCCCTCGCGTCGGCTCGTCGAATATCAGGATGTCGCAGTTGCGCACCAGCCATTTCGCAATGACTACCTTCTGCTGGTTTCCTCCTGACAGGTTTACCACCAGCTGGTCCACCCCAGGCGTCTTCGTCTTCAGAGATTCCACATATTCCTGCGCGATCTTCGCTTCTTTCTTCTTGTTGATGAAGATCCCGCTCATGAAATTCTCAAGGCTCGCCATGGTTGAGTTCTCTGCCACGCTCTTCGCCACAACGATACCATATCTCTTCCGGTCCTCGGACAGATATCCGATCCCGCATTTTACTGCATCCATCGGTGACTTGATGTCCACCTTCTTGCCGTTCACATATATCTCTCCGCTTTCTTTCGGGTCTGCTCCGAACAGTGCCCTCGCGGTCTCTGTACGCCCTGCTCCCATCAGTCCTGAGAATCCCAGGATCTCTCCTTTATGGAGTTCAAAGCTTACATCCTGTACCATCTTTCCTGCATTTAAATGTTCCACCTTCAGCACTACCGGGGCATCCGGCGCCACCGTGCTCTCCGTCTTCGGATCTTCATAGATGACACGCCCTACCATCATATTGATGATATCGTCCTTCGTGCTGTCCTTAGTGATCAGGGTCCCCACGTAACCTCCGTCACGCATGACCGTCACACGGTCTGTGATGACCTTGATCTCGTCCATACGGTGGGATATGTATACGATCCCCAGCTGCTTGTCACGCAGGTCCCGGATGATCTTGAACAGCTCATCGATCTCTGCTTCTGTCAGCGCTGCCGACGGCTCGTCAAACACGATCACCTTCGCCTCATGGGATATCGCTTTCGCGATCTCGCACATCTGCTGCTTGCCCACAGTCAGGTTCCCCATCTTCTCTGTCGGGTCAATATCGATATTCAGCTGCCGGAACAGCTTCTTGGCTTCTTCGTTCATCTTACTGTCGTTGATCAGCTTTCCGCTCATCATCTCACGGCCGATGAATATATTCTGAGCCACGGTCAGGTGGTTCATCATATTCAGCTCCTGATGCACGATGACGATCCCTGCCGCCTGGGCTTCACGGGGGTTGGTAAACTCCACTTCTTTTCCTTCGTAGGTAATCGTTCCCGAATCTTTGGAATAAATACCTGTCAGGACTTTCATCAATGTGGATTTCCCGGCTCCGTTCTCTCCCATCAGTGCATGGACTTCGCCTTTCCTTACTTCTAAGTCTACATGGTCAAGAGCATGTACACCCGGAAAAGACTTATCTATTCCTTTCATTGTTAAAATGACTTCACCCATGTCTTCACCTATACGTCCTTTCTAAGATAAGATGATCAATTCTTTCTTCTTCTGCTTCGTACATCGGCAAATACTGCCAAAAGGACGATAATACCAGTGATAATATATTGATAATCCTTCTGGAATCCCATTGCCAGAATACCTTCCTGCAAAAGTGAGATAATCATAACACCAATGATACTACCGCCAATGGAGGCAAGTCCGCCCGACATGGAGGTACCTCCCATAACACAGCTTGCAATAGCATCATTATTAAAGATGTCACCGCCGCTGGGAGTTACAGTCGTATAAGCACTTACATAAGCAATGGCTGCCATACCTGCCAAAGTACCGCTGATGATAAATGCGATCATTTCCCATTTCTTAACATTTACACCGGAAAGACGTACAGCTTCCTTGTTGCTTCCAAGACAAAGGATGTACCGTCCTATCTTTGTATTATTCAGGATGATCGCGCAGATCACTGCCACGATCAAAAGCCATATAAGGCCTGTGGGAATATCCACACCGCCAACCTTCATCTTGATCAGATTACGGAACCATCCAAGACCATTGGGATCAGTTCCCTGAGGCCAGCTTATACTCTGTGTCTGTGTAAATACAGAGCCAACACCTTTGGCTAGCATCATCAGGGCCATGGATGAAATAAATGACGGAAGTCCCATATATGCAACCAGATAGCCGTTGATCACACCAAACACAAAACCAACCAGAAGACATGCCAGCAATGCTACGATAACCGGAACACCGTCCTTAACCAGAAGACGTCCGCCCATCAGAGCTGCACAGAACATAACCGGTCCGATAGAAAAGTCAATTCCGCCCGTCGCGATTACAAAGGTAACGCCCAAAGCCAGGAATCCCAGAAAGTATGCATAGTTTAATGCACTTAAAATACGGGAATAACTAAGGAATGTAGGGCTGACAATCGCAAATATGATGTACATCAGTAGCAAAACGCCGCACAAAACAATTCGGTTAAAACCAATTTTCTTAACCAATGGACTGTTCTTAAAATTTTCCATTTCTCTTCCTCCTAATTTCTAAGGGTTGCCGCATGCATGATGTTCTCCTGGGTTGCCTCAGAGATATCTATCTCTCCTGTCTTCTTTCCCTCGCACATTACCACGATACGGTCACTCATTCTTAAAATTTCTGTCATCTCAGAGGAAATCATGATGATCGACTTTCCTTCTGCTACCAGTTCATTCATCAGATGGTAGATCTCACTCTTCGCTCCTACATCGATCCCTCGCGTCGGCTCGTCGAATATCAGGATGTCGCAGTTGCGCACCAGCCATTTCGCAATGACTACCTTCTGCTGGTTTCCTCCTGACAGGTTTACCACCAGCTGGTCCACCCCAGGCGTCTTCGTCTTCAGAGATTCCACATATTCCTGCGCGATCTTCGCTTCTTTCTTCTTGTTGATGAAGATCCCGCTCATGAAATTCTCAAGGCTCGCCATGGTTGAGTTCTCTGCCACGCTCTTCGCCACAACGATACCATATCTCTTCCGGTCCTCGGACAGATATCCGATCCCGCATTTTACTGCATCCATCGGTGACTTGATGTCCACCTTCTTGCCGTTCACATATATCTCTCCGCTTTCTTTCGGGTCTGCTCCGAACAGTGCCCTCGCGGTCTCTGTACGCCCTGCTCCCATCAGTCCTGAGAATCCCAGGATCTCTCCTTTATGGAGTTCAAAGCTTACATCCTGTACCATCTTTCCTGCATTTAAATGTTCCACCTTCAGCACTACCGGGGCATCCGGCGCCACCGTGCTCTCCGTCTTCGGATCTTCATAGATGACACGCCCTACCATCATATTGATGATATCGTCCTTCGTGCTGTCCTTAGTGATCAGGGTCCCCACGTAACCTCCGTCACGCATGACCGTCACACGGTCTGTGATGACCTTGATCTCGTCCATACGGTGGGATATGTATACGATCCCCAGCTGCTTGTCACGCAGGTCCCGGATGATCTTGAACAGCTCATCGATCTCTGCTTCTGTCAGCGCTGCCGACGGCTCGTCAAACACGATCACCTTCGCCTCATGGGATATCGCTTTCGCGATCTCGCACATCTGCTGCTTGCCCACAGTCAGGTTCCCCATCTTCTCTGTCGGGTCAATATCGATATTCAGCTGCCGGAACAGCTTCTTGGCTTCTTCGTTCATCTTACTGTCGTTGATCAGCTTTCCGCTCATCATCTCACGGCCGATGAATATATTCTGAGCCACGGTCAGGTGGTTCATCATATTCAGCTCCTGATGCACGATGACGATCCCTGCCGCCTGGGCTTCACGGGGGTTGGTAAACTCCACTTCTTTTCCTTCGTAGGTAATCGTTCCCGAATCTTTGGAATAAATACCTGTCAGGACTTTCATCAATGTGGATTTCCCGGCTCCGTTCTCTCCCATCAGTGCATGGACTTCGCCTTTCCTTACTTCTAAGTCTACATGGTCAAGAGCATGTACACCCGGAAAGGATTTATCGATGCCTTTCATGGTTAAGATAACTTCTCCCACTCTTCTCCCTCCATTCCTTTCCTCAAATTTAGCCCTACAGCCCTCAATACTTTTTAAAAGTCTTCCTTGAGTCTGACTGTATGGCTTTCAACTGTGAATATTATATGTCTTATCTGTAAAAATTTTAATGGAATATCTTCTAAAAAAAGGTTAAAAATTTACGATACCGTAAATTTTTAACCTTTTTACTCACAGCATCACTGCCGTTCTTCCTCAGTGTCTGTAGACTGCTTTACAGTGTTAAAGGGAAACAAAAGCTTCTCAATCTCACTGTTGTACATGTTCTCCGGGGTCACCAGCTGGGAACCGGAATCAACATTATCTACTACCTTTTCTCCGTTGAGCATACGTATTGTATCACGCACCCCTACGTAGCCCATCTTGAAAGCTTTCTGCACTACCAGGCCCCGGAACACTCCTTGTTCCATCAGCTGTACAGCCTCCTGAGAACTGTCCACTCCCACAATTTTCACACGGTCCTTCGCCCCGGCGGCCTTAACGGCACGGGCAGCTCCCACAGATGAATACTCGTTCAAGCCTGCAATCATTTTTAAATTAGGATATTTCTCCAACAGATCCATTGTAAGTTCATATGATTTCTCATAGGAAGAATTGCAATATACTACTTCCACAATATTTTTCTCTAAATCCCCCAGACCTTCCCGGAAGCCTTCCTCTCTCTCAATGGCAGTGGACACCCCTTTGACATGCTCAACTATAGCAACCTGAGAATCCTCATCAAGCATTTCCCTGGCAAATTCCCCAAGCTTCTTCCCCACCTCGAGATTATCCGTGGCAACCGTCAGATCTTGTATATCCTCGGAAGTATAGGAGTCAATGAATGTGAGAGGAATCCCCTTATCCTTAGCCTGGCGCAGCAATTCATCAGAGGCAGTAAAGCTTGAGGGTGAAATCAGGATCGCATCAGGTTTGTCTTCGATCGCCTGCCTTAAAATTTCATTCTGCCGTTCCACATCCTGCTCTCTGTCAGGTGCGATCACTTCGATTTCTGCATTGTATTCTTTTGCTGCCATTCTTGTTCCTGAGATAAGAGAGGTCCAAAAATCATTGGTCCCGTCAACTGTCTTCGGAATATACACCAGCTCCCATCTTTTACTGCTTTTTTGCTGTTGCCAATAGGAGACGGCACATACGAGGATCCCCACCAGACATAAAAGGATACCCAACCTGAGCCATTTTTTATACTGTTTCATGGTCATATCCCTCCTGTTCCTTGGGAATGGTTATCGTCACCGTAGTCCCCTTTCCCTTCTCACTGCTGTAGGCAATCCCATAATCACTTCCATAATAAAGCTGCAGCCTTTTCTGAACATTGTATACACCCACACCGTTAGAATGATAGTTGACTTTATGCCGCTGAAAAATATGCTCTACCGTCTCTTCATCCATGCCCACACCATTGTCAATGATCTGCAGAACCACATTTCTTCCTTCCTCATACCCCCGCAGAATGAGAAGGCCCTTACTTTCCTTATACTTAAGGCCGTGGTAAATGGCATTTTCTATGATGGGCTGAAGTACCAGTTTAATGATCATAATATGCTTAATAGACGGCTCCACATCAATCTGAAACTCCAGCTTGTCCTTATACCGCATTTTCTGAATGGTAAGATAACTTCTGGCATATTCCACCTCCTGGTAGATAGGCACCACTTCATCTTCATTGCTGATACTCTGCCGCAGAAGCCGTGCCAGTGATGCTGTCATCAATACTACTTCCTCATTCTTTTTTCCCTCTGCCATCCATATGATAGAATCCAGGGTATTGTAAAGAAAATGCGGATTGATCTGTGACTGGAGTGCTTTCAATTCACTTTTACGCTTTTGTTCCTGTTCATGAACATTTTGGTCCATCAAATCCTGTATACGGTGAGTCATTACATTAAATGACCTTGTCAGGCTTCCGATCTCATTTTTTGAAGAGACTTCCACATCAACCTCGCTGAAATCACCTTCCTGAACCTTTGCCATAGAAGCTCCCAGCCTCTGGATAGGCAAAGTAATATTTCTGGCAATAAAACTGGAAAGCAGCAAAGCTATGATCACCAGAACCACAGCCGTTATCATATAAATACTCTGTGCCTGGGTGCTGCCGTTAAAAAGCTCCTGGGTATTCATACAGCCTACCACTGTCCAGCCTGTTTTCTCTGAACGTGAAATTGCATAGAGCTTGCCGTTATCTCCGCCAGTAACAACGGTATCTGAATCCGCGTTCATGACAAGGTCGATATTTTCCGTCTGAAGTTCATTATAAAGCTGCTGCTGCTGGGGGTGATAAACGATGTTCCCATTCTGGTCCAGAATAAAAACATACCCTTTTTCTCCGATCGTATTCTGGTCACACAGCTCACTGATCGCGCTGTAATTTAAGTCAATAAAAAATACGCCTTCTCTGACCCCACTTCCTGTATTGTTACGGATACCACGGCTGAGAGTGATCACCCACGGCCGCTCTCCACTGACCACATGCTGTACATGAGAGGAAGTAAGGACCGAATTACTGGTGCCTTCAACCGCATCTCTATACCACTCAAGATCCGCAATATTCAGGTCCGGATTTACTTTTTGGAAACCGTAATTAATGAGAGCTCGTACTTCCGGCTCAGAATCCTGATTTATATCCCGGGCTGCATCCTTAGTGTCTGTCTTACCTGAACCATTTTCCACACAAAGGATCCCCAGATTTTTAATATCGTCCCTGCCGTTCAAAATAGTGTTGAACTGTTCCAACAGCCGTTTACGATTATCCTCCTGACCGTAATCGGCAAACAGAAACTTTTGTACATCATCGCTGTCGGAAACCACAGATGCTATATTTTCCATATAATTAATGTAAGAATCAATGTTCTGATTCATCTGTCTGATGATAGTCTGAGTGTATACTTCAGAATTCTCGGAAATTGAATTTCTGGTATAGCGCAGCGATACTGCCGTTACAATAACAACAGCAGAGAGTACCAGCACAGACACGGCCAGAAATATAGCACTCTGAATACTTTTAAAATATCCCAGAATACCGCTTTTCAATTTTGTATCCTTCATCTTCGTTTCTCCCTGGCATATTCCGTAGGAGTTTTCCCTGTCATTTTCTTAAAAGAAATCCCAAAATAATGGGGATCTGAAAATCCTACCTTTTCAGCGATTTCATAATTTTTCAGCGTAGTATTTATCAACAGTTCCTTTGCCTTCTCCATCCTTGTCCGGATCAGCACCTCCATGAAGGTCTCTCCCAGTACGTCTTTAAAAATTGTACTGAAATAGCTGGTACTGATATTTAAATAGGAACAGATACTGTTGAGGCTGAGTTCCGGGTCCATATAGTTATTCTGTATGTAATCAAGAGCCAGCAATGCCTGGCGCTGACCGCTGGAGCTGTTTAAGTTCAGCAGTTCCTCAAAAGCCCTGGCGGCATATTCCTTCACCAAACCGATTGCCTGCTGAAAAGTTTTCTGCTCTGTAACCTTCTGAAGGAGTTCCTCCCTGCCACGGACAATCGAGTCAATATCTGTCACCACTGCCATACAGGCACTTCCCACTGCCCTGATGATCTGCTGGAGATAGATACAGGCACGGCTCTTATCCACCAGCGCTCCTTTGATATCCTCCTCCATTTTTGCCAGAGACAGCTCCATGCTTTCCTTTTTCCCTGTCTTCACCGCATTTATAAACTTATTCAGAGAATCCTCCAGCGAAATACTCTGATCTGTCCGGCATTCCTCCATATCCATAAGCAGGTTGCCTCCAAGAAGATAACGGTACTGAAGGGCTTTCTCCGCAAGATCATGGGACAGAAGAAGCTGTTCCGGACATCTTACCCAGCTTCCGATCCCCATAGAAACTTCAATACCGATCACTTCTTTTACCTTCTGCTGTATTTCCCGGCACACCGCTTTTATCCTGTCTGCGAATTCCTTGGTGCGGTTTCCCTGAAACAAGACACATACACGGCTGCTGCCCTCCTGATATGCCAGGCCGGCCCCTTCCCGGCTGACGATTTCATTGCTCACGTTGTACAGGACAAATGCCATCAATGCACTTTCCTGGCGTTTCTCCACATCCAGCTGATACATACCGGAGTATAGATCCATATCAAATACAGCCACTCTGTAACTGGATGCATCAAGATTGATCCCCATACCCTTAAGCTGTTCCAAACTCTCTTTTACGTCACAGGTACAATTCACCAGAGCCTCAATTGCCTTTGAACGGATAATATGGGCATTTTTACGATAGTTTTCCGAGGCTTTTGTAAGATTCTCAATTTTGGCTCTCTCTGCCTTACACTGATCCACCTTCTCTTTCATCTTGTTGATAACTCCGGTAAGTTCCATAGCCGTGATGGGCTTGAGCATATATTCACTCACATTGTACTGGATTGCTTTTTTTGCATATTCAAATTCTCCGAATCCGCTGAAAATAACGATGACTATATCAGGGTAATTATCATGGAGAAAATGACTCAGCTCCATACCGTCCATGTAAGGCATACAGATATCGGTCAGAACGATATCCACCGGATTCTTTTTCACAAATTCTGCAGCCTCCTGCCCGTTCTGGCAGTCGCCTACAAGCTCGCAGTCCAACCCCGTCCAGTCTATATTCTCCCTGATGGCATCACGCACCAGGATTTCATCATCTACAAGTAATATACGATACATAGGCTCTTTTGTTCCCCCTGTTTTCTGCTCTTTTGCCGGGACAGACGTTTCAGCGTCTTTCCTCTGCTGAAAACTTTGTCTCCGCTTTCTTCTGCTTGTTCTATGGTAACATGTTTTATGTGAATTTACAATTTATTCTGATTTACCGTCAGAGACCATACCGTATATCCCGGTATTTTTGTATATATACATGAAAACACTTCCTATATTATCAGCGAACAGTAACGCCAAAGTAATGCTGTAAAAAGTTTTACGCTGCTTCTTTTCATGATGGACTAACTATGTTATTCTGTAAATAAGAAAGCGCCGCCTTGTTCTTGGGATCAGTCTTTTCCTTTTGCCTGAGGATATTGCTGCCGCTCAAAAACAAAATAAAAACCGGCACATAGCCGGGAAAGGGGATTTATATGAAAATTTCAGATTATGCTACCGGAATCCAGCATCTTGGTATTCCCACAAAGGATATGGAGGAAACTCTTCTGTTCTACACTGAGCTTGGATTTGATATTGCCCTCGCCACAGAAAATGAAGGGAAAAAAGTAAATTTTCTTAAACTGGGCAACCTGGTGATCGAGGCTTATGAAAGTGATGACGCAGCTATGTGCTATGGCGGCATAGAGCATGTAGCCATTGATGTGACTGATATTGAGAAGGTTTATGAGGTAGTGTGCTCAAGAGGATTAAATACCCTGGAGGATGAGATTCATTATCTGCCCTTCTGGACAAATGGAGTCAAATTCTTTACCATTGAAGGACCGAATAAGGAGAAGGTAGAGTTTAGTCAGTATTTGTAAAAAATACGGAGAAATTTCCGGGGACAGTATTTATCGGAGATTTCTGCTGTCCGGCTATGGTATGATCCTTGACAAAAACAGCCGGCGAAGAGAATGCTCTTATCTTCGCCGGCTTATCTTATTCCATATCACACCCCAGTGCTATACACCTTATATTTACACGCTGTTTGACGTCCGTTCCAAACCGCACAGGGGCACAAAAATATTATTTATTTTACGATCACTCCATCCTCATCCCAAAGGTCATGCCAGTCGTTGGCACCTTCCCACAGGAATACCTGGCCTTTTACAAGCCTGTTTCCCCGCTCAAGAGTAGCGATCTTCGCCATCTCCTCCTGGGTAAGAGGATCTTCTGTAAGACATTTCAGATTGCTAATATAATTTTTCTCATGGATAGAGAAAGGAATTGGGATCTGTCCTCTCTGGCTTGCCCACTTTAATGCAATGAGCGCCGGATGAACTCCATGGGCTTTTGCAATCTCCTGCATTTCAGGCATTTCAAGGTCAGCGATATCCTCCGGCATCATATCACGCTCCGGCCTTTTTGGTGAGCCAAGAGGCATATATCCGATTGGCTGGATACCATGCTCGTTCAGATAGTCAAAAATTTCCTGCTGCTGGAAGCATGGGTGAAATTCCATTTCACATGCAGCGGGTTTGATCTTCAGCAAAGGCAGAACTGCTTCCAGCTTTGGAATCGTCATATTTGATATTCCAATGTGGCGCACCAGACCTTTTTCCACAAGTTCTTCGCACTGTCTGTACGTATTTACAAATTCATCCACACTAAATGGCCTGGAATCTGGATTTCTGGAATCTACATCGCAATGGGGTGCATGATAATTTGGAAACGGCCAGTGGATAAAGAATAAATCTATGTAGTCACACTTAAGATCTGCAATGCTCTTTCTGCAGGATTCTTCCACTCTTTCGTGCATATCATTCCAGACCTTTGTCATGATATAAAGTTCTTTTCTTTCCACAACACCCTCATCAAATGCCGCCTTGAAAACCTCTCCGATCTGTTCTTCGTTTCCATAGCATGCAGCACAGTCAAACATGCGGTATCCGCAGCGGATGGCACCTGCTACTGCGGCAGATACTTCTTCTGCACTGAATCTGTCGGAACCGAAGGTTCCCATTCCTATACCCGGAATTTCATCTCCCATATAAAGTTTTGCTTTCGGCACAATTGCCGGATTAATAAATTCACCCATATTTTTTCTCCTTTTTTTGTCTTTACAACATGTTTATCAGTTCAGTTTCATAATTTGAATCTGGGGGAAGAGGCGTTCCATATCTTCCTTCACATAAAATCCTGTCTCTTCACGAAGTGCTGCTGCTGCAGAAATAGCACTGGCTTTTCTCAACACCTCTTCAATGGGCAGACCTTCACTTAATCCCAGCGCAAACCCCGCAATCATGGAATCACCGCATCCCACAGTATTTACGGCATCAATTTTCGGGACCTTTGCCTGATAAATGCCCTCATCACACACCACAAAGGCTCCGTCTCCACCAAGGGAAACTGCCACGATTTCTACTCCCCGGCTGTGGATTTCCTTTGCCGCCTGAATAATATCGTCCATATTATCACAGCTCTTTCCGGTAAGCATCCTGATTTCATCTATATTTGGCTTGATCATGGTGGGGCAGGCCTGGATTCCCATCTCCAGAAGCTTTCCGCTGGTATCAAGAATCACTTTTTTGCCGGCAGCCTTTACAATCTGCACAAGTTTCTGGTAAGCAGTACCGTCAAGTCCTTTTGGCACGCTTCCGGACATTGCCACAACATCTGCATCTTTAACAAGACTCTTGAACTTCTCTATGAATCCCAGAAAATCATCTTCACTCACCGTGAAGCCCGGCTCCAGAAATTCCGTCTGCTGATGATTTACTTCATCCCAGATGTTAATACAGGACCGGCTCTCCGCCTCCAGGTGATAAAAAGCACTCTTTATATGGAAGGGTTCCAGGGAAGCTTCTATGTAATTTCCTGCATGACCGCCCACAAAGCCTGTAGCAACTACCTGTGCACCGGAAATTGCCGCCGGTTTGGAAACATTCAGTCCTTTTCCCCCAGGAGTATAGGCACACTCCTTAACGCGGTTCACCTCTCCTACTTTGTAGCCCTCAACCACATACCGCTTATCAATGGCTGCATTCAGTGTAACTGTCAAAATCATGGATCTGTCCTCCTATTCTTCATTCACAAGAAGAATCTTACCTTTCACCAGCCCAGGTGTTTTATACAGCTGGAAGGCTTCCTGTGCCTGGCTCATAGGCATTTTTTTATAAATAAAACCAGGATCAAATTTCAGCTGGCCTGTGGCAAAATAATGTGCGGTAAGCTCCCACTCTTTTCCTGGGAAGGGAGAGCTGTAGGACATCCAGGAACCTGTGAGTTTAAACTCTTTGCGGTTCATATTTTCCCACTGCTTCGGGGTGAAGGTCAAGTCTACGTGAGGCGTTCCGATAAAGCATACGTGAGCTTTGTTTCCCGCCAGTTCAAAGGCCATGTGCATGGTTGGAACCTGTCCTGCTGTCTCGTAAACATATCCGTAGCCTTTTCCTCCTGTAACCGCCATGGCTTCTTCCATATAATTTTCTTTGGAAGTATTGATCACTTCATCAGCGCCAAGGCGTTTTGCCAATTCAAGACGTTCCTCGCTGATATCGAATACCACTACTTTCTTTGAGCCGAAAATTTTTGCCCACTGCATGGTAAACATACCGATAGTTCCGCCCCCGAGGATCGCCACATATTCTCCCCCCTGATAATCGTTCTGTAAAAGGCCGTGAAGAGCAACTGTGGATGGCTCAAACATAGCACCTTGCTCATAAGGAATGGATGAATCGAAGGGTACGGCATTCTGCTCCGGAAGTACCACGTATTCGGCGTTGCTGCCCTGCTCTCTGGAACCGATGAAGCTGTAGTGCTTGCACAGGGAAAAATTTCCGTTCTGGCAGTCATCACATTTCATACAGGGAAGAAGAGGTGCCCCGGAAACACGGTCCCCCACTTTAACCTTTGTGACGCCTTCTCCTGTCTCCACCACGTCACCGGAAAATTCATGTCCCAGAACGATTGGATAAAAATGCACTCCGTTATGTAACACACGTGGAATATCAGAGCCGCAGATACCGGATGCTTTTACTTTTACTTTAATATAGCCTGGTTTTACCTGTGGTTCTTCTACATCCTGGTAACGGACATCTTCATTTGCTACTACTACTGCTGCTTTCATGCTTGTAATTCCTCCTCTTACTGGTGGTGTAACGCAGATCTTTTGTCTGCTTATTTTAGTAACTTATTTCATCAGGCTCTTTAATGATTCGTACAGTTTCAGGTAGGTTTCATATGTCTTATCATACACATTCTTGTTTTCCGGATCAGGTGTATGGCTTCTTGTCTCTTTGACCGTAAGCGCCACTGCCTCCTCATAGCTGTCGTAGAATCCTACTCCTACACCTGCCAGAATAGCGGCCCCCAAAGTTGTGGCGGTATCTGAGGAAGGTACTACAATAGGCTTACCTGTCACATCTGATTTGATCTGGGTCCACAACAGGGAATTTGCCGAGCCGCCCATGGCTCTCAGCACTTCCACTTTTGCCCCTGCTTCCTCTGCGATCTCCAGGTTATGGCGAAGGGAAAGTGCTACCCCCTCCATACAGGCACGCAGCATATGACCCTTTGTCTTGGAAAAATCCAGTCCGTAGAAAACCCCTTTTGCATGGGGATTCCAGATGGGTGACCGTTCTCCTGCCATATAGGGAAGAAAAACAACGCCGTCACTTCCCGGGGCCGTTTTTTCCCCGATTTCGTTAAGCTGGTCCAGGGATGATTTTCCTGTTGTTTCCTGCATCTGTCTCTCGTAATCTGCAAATTCCCGTTCAAACCAGCGCATCACACCGCCCCCTCCGGTAGTTCCACCCTGAAGGAGCCATTGGCCGGGAACTACATGAAAGCCCAGGATCAGCCGCGGGTCAGCCTTATAATTATCCATACAGATGCTCATTCCGCCGGCCTGTCCGCCCTGCTCCTGTGTTTCTCCCGGATGGATCACCCCGGCCCCCAGTGTTCCGCAGGCTGCGTCAAGTCCTCCTGCCACCACAGGTGTTCCCACAGCCAGTCCGCTTTCCTCTGCTGCCCGATCGGTTACCGTGCCTACCACATAGTCACAGGGAACTACTTCCGGCAGAAACTCCATAGGAATCCCAAGCTTTCTGCACATTTCCTCATCCCACATCCCATGGCGCATATCAAAGCAATGGAGACCATACCCCTGGGAGACATCCTGGGAAATGGCGTCAGTGAGCTTAAAAGCAATGTAGCTGTTGGACTGAAGGATTTTATGTATTTTTCCGTAAATCTCCGGGAGATTTTCTTTATACCACAGAATTTTCGCAGTGGTATAGGATGGCTGAAGAGAATTTCCCGCAACCTCAAAGATTTCATCTGCCCCAACTGTATCCAAGAGTGTATCGCAGATTGACTGGGCTCTTGTGTCCATCCAGATCGGAGTGTTGGTGAGAACTCTCCCCTCTTTGTCAATAGCAATGGCTGACCAGCTCTGTCCGTCAATCCCTATGCCTGCAATATCCTCCGGTGTGATCCTGCCCTTTTCCAAAACCTCCCGGGAGGCCTGGCATACAGCCTGCCACCATTCTTCAGGATTTTGCTCCGCCCAGCCTTCCTTTGGATAGTAAACCGGATAATCTTTGCTAGATGCAGCAACCACTTCGCCTGTGCGGTTAAATACCGCCACTTTACAGGCACTTGTTCCAATATCAATTCCCAATAAATATGGTTTCATTATTGTTTCACCCCATTATTCCGAAACGTTTCGGTTTTTAGCCTTAAGATACCGCGCGATGAGCCGGCACGGTTACTGTATACCGCGAAGCGTGTTACCGGTCATAGAGTGAACAGTAACACGGCACGCGGTTTATTATCTGCAATTCAATGAATCTTTCCAATGGATTTCCCCATAAAAATGTCTGTCTGCAATTTTTCTATTGTATAATCCTCCGGACAGCCTTCTTGCTTATTCTCACCAAGGCGCTCCAGCATGATCCTTGCCACTTCCCTGGCTATTTCCTCTGTGGGCTGGGCCACCACTGTAAGCTTTGGACTGCAGGCCCTTGCAAACTGAAGGTTGTCAAATCCGATCAGGGACAGCTGTTCCGGAATACGGATTCCCAGTTCATTGACGCCGATCACAGCCCCCATAGTCATCTCATAGTTGGTTACAAACACGGCTGTCATATGGGGATTCTTCTTTATCAAGGTTTCCAGAGCTTTGACTCCTCCCTGGATGGTATAATCGCCATGGCAGATGAGGGACTCCTGTACTGGGATGTCATATTTTTTAAGGACCTTGCAGTAGCCCGCCATTCGTTCCTGAGCTGTATAAATGTCCCTTGGACCAGCGATGATACCGATATTTCTATGGCCGTTTTCAACAAGAAGCTCCACAGCATTTTCTGCTGCCTTCAGATTATCTACCAGAACACAGTCACAGGACAGCCCCTGTATCTTACGGTCGATGAGAACTATGGGTTTCCCGGTGCGCTGAAAGGTTTTCAGATGATTTCCTCCTGCGTCAACGGGCATATTGATGATCCCGTCCACCCGCTTTCTTGTGAGAAACTCCACGGCTTCCTTTTCCAGATTCTTATCGGTCCGGCAGTCACAGACGATCGTGGCATATCCGTGGCTGCGGAGGATATCCTCCATCCCGATAATGATTTCCGTACAAAAGATCATATCCAGCTCAGGGATGACAACGCCGATCGTCTTGGTAGCGTTGGTCTTCAGTCCCCGCGCCACTTCATTGACCTCATAGTGCAGTTCTTCAATGGCTTCTTCTATTTTCTTTCTGTTTTTCTCACGTACATTTCCGCCGTTAAAATAAGAGGAAATTGTGGCCAATCCAAGGCCTGTACGTTTGGCAATGTCTTTCATCGTAGCTGCCATGGATATCCCCCTGCCTGTTATGTACTTGCTGCCGGATGATCGGCTGGTCTTATTACACTTCTTATTCTGCCTTGCCGTCACATCCGCAGACTTTCATGCGGCTCTTTACAAGCTCTTTTACTGCTGCGATCCCTGCTTTTCCGTATGCTTTGGGGTCAATGGTTGAGCCGTCCTGTTCAAATACTTCTTTTACAGCCTTAGAATATGCGGCGCGCAGTTCTGTGGCAAAATTCACTTTGCAGATTCCCCGTTTCACACAGTCTGACACGTCCTCGTCTGTAAGACCGGAAGCACCGTGGAGCACAAGAGGAATATCCACCACCTGACGGATTTCGCTTAAGCGCTCTTTATCCAGTACCGGAGTACCTACATAGAAGCCATGTGCTGTTCCGATGGCTACTGCAAGTGAGGTGACGCCGGTTCTCTCCGCAAACTCTTTTGCTTCCTTGGGATCTGTGTTTGTATCAGCTTCTGCCTCTAAATCATCTTCCTTGCCGCCTACCTTGCCAAGCTCAGCCTCACAGGGAATATACAGGGCGGCTGCAACATCGGCAACCTTTCTGCTCACTTCAATATTTCCCTCAAAGTCCAGCTTGGAGCCGTCGATCATAACTGATGTGTATCCTGCTTTCATAGCCTGTACTGCCAGTTCAAAGCTGCTGCCATGATCAAGATGCAGACATACCGGCACGGAAGCCTTAGCCGCTTCTGCTGCAACAATGGCAGCATAAGTCTCAAGAGTTCCGTATTTTACTGTGGAAGGTGTGGTCTGAATCATCACAGGTGCTTTCAGCTCCTCTGCTGCCTGGATAATAGCCTTTACCATTTCCATATTCTCTGCGTTAAAGGCACCTACGGCATAGCCGCCCTTCTGTGCATCTAATAACATTTCTTTTGATGTAGCTAATGGCATTATAATTTCCTCCTGTGCCGCATTCCCTGCGGGTGAAATCCGGGACAGGATAGTGTGCTGCTAGAGTGTGTCAGTGCACTAATACACTATCCTGTTCCTCTGGTGTTTTGTATCCGAAACCGAAACGTTTCCGTTTGAGTTCATAATACCTCTGAATCATCATTCTGTCAACCATAAAAATTTCATCTTTTATCGAAAAATATTACCTTGCTATCTTTACAAAAGAACGGTAAATTATAAGCTAGATTATTATTCGAAAGGAGACAAATTATGTTAAAAGGAATTCCTGAAATTTTATCACCGGAATTATTAAAAGTATTGTGCGAAATGGGGCACAGCGACCGCCTTGTCATTGCAGACGGTAATTTTCCTGTAGAATCTATGGGAAAAAACGCCATCACCATCCGCTGCGACGGACATGGGGTACCGGAAATCCTGGAAGCTATTTTAAAGCTGTTCCCTCTGGATACATATGTAGAGCATCCTGTTAATCTGATGGAGGTTATGCCCGGAGATGATGTGGAGACTCCTATCTGGGACACTTATAAAGAGATCGTTGCCAAATATGACGAGCGCGGAGACAAGGCTGTAGGAAATATTGAAAGATTTGCATTCTATGATGAGGCAAGGACAGCTTACTGTATTATCTCTACTGGTGAGAAGGCCCTTTATGCAAATGTGATGCTGCAGAAGGGTGTTGTTATAAACGACTGATCAAGGGCTGTCACTCAATTTTCAAACACGCTTTAGTGTGCTGTGACGCTGAATATGAATGTATCAGTGCACTAGCCAGACTATTATCACTTAACAAAAAAGATGCTCTCTGCATTGAAGGGAGCATCTTTTTGTATTTCTGAAAAGTTGTTTCTGAAAAGTTTATGGAGAAAGTTTAAGACAACGGACAAAAACTTTACTCAATATCCTCCCCATTACTCTCAATGACCCTTTTATACCAATAAAAGGAATCTTTCTTTTTCCTTCCGAAATCCCCGCTTCCATCGTCATGCTTATCCACGTAGATGAGTCCGTAGCGTTTTTTCATCTCGCCGGTTGAAGCGCTGACTAAATCTGTACAGCCCCAGCAGGTATAGCCGATCAGATCCACACCATCGCAAACAGCCTCTTTCATCTGTTCCACATGCTGTCTCATGTAATCAATGCGGTACGTGTCATGGATTTTACCGTCGCTGCTCACCTCATCCACAGCGCCGAGACCGTTTTCTACGATCATGACGGGGATTTGGTAGCGGTCATAAATCTGGTTCAGAACATATCTGAGGCCAAGTGCATCTATCTGCCAGCCCCAGTCTGAAGTCTGGAGATATGGATTCTTTATATTTTCTGCTCCGTTTCCGGCTGTGCGCTCACCGTCCTGTGCAGCACTGACACAGCAGCTGGAATAGTAACTGATGGTAAAAAAGTCAACGGTTCCGTCTTTGAGAAGTTTTTCATCCTCCGGCGCCTGTTCAAGAGTAATACCGTGTTCTTTAAAATATCTATAGGCAAATCCCGGATACGCACCTCTCACATGTACATCTCCTGCAATAGAGTTGTGAAGCTGTCCGTGCTGCTGGGCAAAGAGCACATCCTCCGGACGGCAGGTACAGGGATAGCCGTTATGGTAAGCCAGCATACAGCCAAGCTTGTAAGAGCTGTCAGTTTCATGCGCCATTTTCACAGCCAGAGCACTTGCCACAAGCTGATGATGCATGGCCTGGAACCTCGCCTGTTCATTATTATCCTCCGGATCCAGCATTCCCGCACAGAATACTGCGCCGAATGGCTGGGTAAGCATATTGATCTCATTGAAGGTCAGCCAGTATTTTACCTTGCCCTTATATCTCTCAAACAATACTTTTGCAAAGTTCAAGTAAAAATCAATAAGCCTTCTGTTCTTCCATCCCCCAAATTCCAGGGACAGATACAAAGGATTCTCATAATGTGAAATCGTGACCATGGGCTCAATGCCATATTTTAACAGCTCATCGATCACCTGATCGTAGAACTGCAGTCCCTCCTGGTTAGGCTGGGCCTCGTCTCCTCTTGGAAAGATTCTTGACCAGGATATAGAGAAACGGTAAATTTTAAAGCCCATTTCAGCAAAAAGGGCAATATCTTCTTTCCAGTGATGATAAAAATCTGTTGCTTCATGATTGGGATAAAATTCTCCCTTCACAGGAGACGGAGGTGTCAGTCTCCTGTCCTTATCCACGCTGCCCCCGGTAAGGATGTCGGCAATAGACGGGCCTCTGCCGCCTTCGTCCCAGCCGCCCTCATACTGATTGGCCGCCGTAGCACCGCCCCATAAAAAACCTTCCGGAAATTTCTTTTCTATTGTAATTTTATTATCCTGCATATCTTTCACCTCTCTGCTAAACTATTGTCAGAACAACATCTGATTTGTCAACCGGTTCCTTATCCTTCTTCATAGACAATACCTTGATAAAATCAGTTCCATTGGTAACAACCATGGGGATCACCATATCGTATCCGTCCTTTTTCATCTTCTCCAGCTCAAATTCTACAAGAAGCTCTCCTTTTTGTACTCTCTGCTTGTCCTTTACCTTGGGATCAAAACCCTGGCCTTTTAGATTTACAGTTTCCAGCCCAATGTGGATCAAAAGCTCTGCTCCGTTGTCTGTACGCATCATGATACCATGCCCTGTCTCTGTCACAGTCTCCACAATGCCGTCAGCCGGGGCAAACACTCTTCCCTCTGACGGGAATACAGCGATGCCCTCACCCAGGATTTTTTCTGCAAAGGTGCTGTCATTTACTTTTGACAATTCTACCACCGTACCCTTAGCCGGAGAACTGATCTCAATTTTTTTGATCATGGACTGCGAGTCACTGTGCGCAGGCTCTGCCTTTGTCTCCTCCTGGATGATCTCACCTTCCTCTTCGTCCTGGAATCCAAACACAAGAGTAAGGATAAATGAGGCGGCAAAGGAAATCACGATCATGATAATACCATATAAAAGATTTGTCATACCTTCTCCGCCGATAAAGGCCGGAACAGCCATAATACAATTCTGGGCAATATAAAGGGACACCTGGAGGATCCCGCCCACAATACCGCCGATTCCGGCTCCTATTGCAGCCGCCGCAACAGGACGTTTCAGTTTCAGGTTGACGCCATACAATGCAGGCTCTGTGATTCCCATCATGGCAGATACACCTGCGGCGCTTGCAAGCTGCTTCATATTCTTATCCTTTGATCTTACTGCAACTGCCAGCGCTGCCCCGGACTGTGCAAGGTTGGAACAAACCTGGGAAACAAAGATCAATTTGTCAACCCCTGCTGTGGCAATGGCGTTCAGCCCGATAGGCGTCAATGCATGGTGCATACCTGTCATGACGATAAAGGGGAAGGCTGCAGCCAGAATACCTACAATGATAAAGCCCAGCTTTGCAGACAAGAAATCAATAACCACAGCAAGTCCGTTTCCGATGATCGCACCTAACGGCCCGATGACAATAAGTGCGATAGGCGCACTGATGAGAATGATAAGCGTTGGATTGAGGATCAATTTTGTGATCCTTGGTGTGATCCTGTCTACCAGCTTCTCAATATAGGACATTATCCACACCATCAGGATAACCGGGATGACGGAATAGGAATAGCTTACCTTGGTAACAGGCAGGCCAATAAAGGTAATAGGAGAATCTGCTGCTACCATGGCGATAAAGTTGGGATGCAGGAATACTCCGGCGATGATAAGAGCCAGTGCCTGATTCACCCGGAAAACCTTCGCTGCATTAGCTGCAATGAGTACAGGCATAAAATAGAATGCCACATCACCGATAAAATTCAGCACCTGGTATGTACTGCTGGTATCTGTCAGTATATTAAAATAGCTTATTAAGGTTAAAACCACCTTGATCATACCCGCTGCCGTCAAGGCTGGAATCATGGGCGTCATACACCCTGTGATAGTGTCTATCACCTTGTTGAACCCGCCCTTTGAATTACTCTGCTGTGTTTCTCCCTCATCTGTGGGGATCCCTTTTTCTTCCAAAGCCTTGTACATCTCATTCACTTCGTTTCCGGCGATGACCTGGAACTGGTCCTGATGCCAGTTTATCCCGGATACTTCCGTTAATTTTTTCACTGCATCCTCCTGGATAAGACTCCTGTCCTTTACATAGAAACGAAGCCTGGTCATGCAGTGAAATACCCTGGTGATATTCTCCTTTCCCCCCAGGGCGGCAATCAGTGTGTCTGCTGATTTCCCATAATCTTTTTTCATTCTTTGTGTCCTCCTTTAAAATATTGTTTATTTTAAAGGTCTTGCCTGAGCGCTGAAAAATACAATAAATTCTCATCTCAGTAACAATCCAGTCTTGGCTTTTTCTCCGTAATTTTCTGTATATGGATCATCAAATACAGCATTTCCTCTTCTGTAAGTGCATACTGATGCTTTTCTTCCATCATAAGATAGATCAGCTTCACACAGCCATACGCCTCCCTGCACTGATCCTTTACTATGTCAAACAGTTTGGTATCCTCTGTATACTGAAGTTCCTTATGGAGATATCTCTGGGCAAAATATTTCAGATGAGTAAGAAAACGCTGATAATATATACTGTCATTATCAAAGTCCTCCATGTCATAATACTGCTTTACAATCTCCAGGATTTCCTTCACTATCACTGATATTTCGTAACTGTCCCCTTTGCTTCCTTCCTGGGCATTTACAAAATGCAGAGCAAGAAATCCGGCTTCATCCAACGAAAGATCTGTGTGAAAGGCTTTGTTTATTTCTGTCAGCAATTCCTCACCCATTTGATATTCTGTTCTGTATAGCTGACGGATATCCACCAGAAGAACATTTGTAAGGATGATCCCTTCCCGAAAGCGCTTCACCGAACCCAGGATATGATCACTCAAAGACAGATAGATACTGTCATTGAGTTTTAGCCCGTAATCCTTTTTCACCCGCTCCACCTGCCTCTGGACAAAATCCAGATATTCCTCCGGTATGGAAAGCAGATATTCCTGCATCTGGCGGCTGTTGCTCTTACTTTTAGGCACAAATGTTTTTTCAATCTTACTTTCATCTATCTGTGCTCCCCTTTTCTTTTGGAATGCGATTCCGCATCCCTTTACAATTATCTCTCTTCCCTTCTCATCCCTGGAAAGCACCAGATTATTGTTTAGTATCTTCGATATCACCATGGATCCTGATTTCTCCCTCCTTCATTCCCCTGTATGCCGATGTACGAATGCATATCAGCTCACAATGAAAATAAAAAAAGACCTAATAGTATTTTCTATAAAATACTATAGGTCTTGCCTGACGATAATAAAATATTTCAGTAACAATCCTATTCACTTTCTTTAGCTAGGATTAGCATATCAAAATATATTCCTTTTGTCTATTGTGTATTTTCCCCAAAATATTCAGTGCGATTTTGTATGATATTTTCTTATAGAGTCAGATTTCCGCTTCAATTTCTTCCATTAATTTTTTTCTCTGTTTTTCAAATATCTTGGGCAGTATATACAAAACTATCATACATATGATCATACCGGCTATGCCTGCCGCAAACATAATAGTCCCTATGTTGATACTCATGGCCGCTCTCCTTCCCATTATTTTTTATCCATGCTTAATTACCCTTTAAGCCAGCCGTTTTGTACAGCCTGATCATAAAGCTCTTTCAGCCGCTCCATTTCCACATCGTTAGCATTATTCTCCAACTGCTTTTGATATAGTTCTTCTGCTTTCAAATAATTTTTGCGGAAGGTTTCATAATTTCTCTGTTCGTTTACAGTCTGGGACTGTTTAGCTATTTCAAGAAATGCCAGTGCTTTGTATGTTTTATAATTTTCTCCGTAATCGCTGATCATTTTTGTCAACAATTCTGCCGCCCGGGCATAATCCTGGATATTCTGGTAAAGCACTGAAAGATTATAGTCCGTATCATAGCTACCCATACCCTGCTCTTGTATTTGCTCAAATACAGCAATTGCTTTCTCATTGTAAGTTACGTCTCCTGTATCCGCTGCCATATCGCTGTAAGCCTGGGCAAGCTGTTCTAAAACGCCGATGTTATACTCTTTCGGAAGTTCTTTTCGTGCCTTTTCCAGCAGTTGGATTTTTTCATCATTGCCGCTTACACTGTGGTCTATATTATCTACGCATTTACAAACCATAATACAGGAACGCATCTTTATATATGCATCCTCTGCTTTGTCCAAACACTTTAGAAAAATATCTTTGGCTGTAGAATAATCTGAAGAATTGTAGAAAATCTCACCCTGGACATAATCAATTTCCACGGAATCCAGTCCTTGTTTCCGGGCATTTTCCAGTGCTGTTTTTGCTTCCTCATCCCGCCCTGAATAAGCCAGGGCAATTGCATAATCCCTGTAATAATCACTGTTGTCGGGCTTTAATTCTATGGCCTGTTCATAACACGCTGCAGCCTGCTTATAACTTTCCATCTTCTCATAAGAGTTACCCAGCAGATAATATACATTATTCAACATGGAAGTACTCTTGCGGGTGTCTTCCTTTGACAATATCTCGGAGTTGATAAAATCTATACTATCACCGTACTGCCGCTGACGGTAAAGTGCCAGTGCTTTTTGATAATATGCATCCGCACGCTCCGGCACCAGGTTCACTGCACGCTGAAAATAGGTTTCAAAGCTGTCATAATCACCTGTGGAAATACACTCTGCTTCTTTTCGCACCAATTGCTCATACTGCTTCTGTTTCTCCACATCCATACGAAAGTAACCAATTACTGTGATTCCCGCACAAATGATCATGGCGCAAATCACTGCCGCATAAGAAACTTTTTGCTTCAGAAGCAATTCCTTGTACCGCTTGTCTTTGGTCTTCATATTTCTCAGATCTAATAAAAGATCTTCCGCACTCTGATATCTTCTGTCAGGATTGGGTTCCAGACACTTCATGATAATGGATGCAAATATATCATTTACTTTTATCCCGCAGCTGCGTATATCCTCCACATATCCGTCATCATCCGTCTGGGGTATATTTCCTGTAAGCAGATGGTAAACAGTGGCGCCAAGGCCGTAAATATCAGCACGTACATCTATTGTCTTCCAGTGGGAACGGTCCAGTTGATTTTGATTATACTTGAGGGCCTGTACCTGTTCCGGTGCAGCATAACCGCCGGTATATCCTGTCACCCAGGCACTGGCCCCGTCAGGGCTGGACGAAATATTGAAATCTATAAGGCAAATGTTGCCGTCAGGCATCAGCATAATATTCCCGGGTTTTAAATCACTGTGAATAATAGGTGGTTTTTGGGTATGCAGATAGTTGAGGGTGGCACATATCTGTTTTGTCCATATGATAACTGATTTTTCCGGGAATTTAGTGCCTGCGTCCAGATACTGTTTAAAAGAGTTTCCCGGAATGTAATCCATTACTGTGTACACATCCCCGTCTACGTTTAGAAAATCCAGTACCTGGGGCAGGCAGGAATGCCTGAGATTTTTCAGAACATCCACATCTCCTCTGTTATTGACAATATCTTTTACCTCTGTCTTGATTTTTTTCAGCACCACTTCTTTTCCCAGATTTTTATGGTAAGCTTTGTATATCTCTCCTGTATTTCCTGAACCGATTTTCCCGATAATCTCGTATGTATCCCAAATATCCATTGACATTCTCTTCACTTTCACCATTAAAATGTACTGTTATCCTCAATACTCATATTCATGCTCCCGCTTCCTGCTGGCATATGAGCTTTGACAATAACCAAATCCTGTACGCCGCTTTCCTTGCCTGCCAGCCCTCCGCTTAACGGATCCGGCACTCCAGCCATATCCTGTAAAGGATTGTTAAGCAAGTCCATTCCTGCCAGCGTATCGGCAGACTCACTGATCCAGGCACCGCTCAAACCCACGGGTGCCAGTTTTTCAATAAAACTGTCTTTGCCTCCCTGCACACTGTCTGCAAAATTACCATCGCTGTAAACGGCTGTTCCGTTTACGATTGTCACAGATGCACACTTTTGCGCACTTCCGTCTCCTGCAATATTGTACAAGGTTAGCGTTGCCTTTGCCGCAGGGTTTCCATCTCCTCCGTCTGCCCCAAAATAGTATTCTGCTGTCCCGACATCAACGGTACTTCCGTTATCCCTTATAAAACACTCCTGTGTTCCCCCGTAGGTGACAGAATCCAATGCATTGCCAAACCCGCTGCTGACTGTGGAGGAAGCAGCAAGGGAAACATCATTGCCGGATACTTTATACATATCAAACCCTATTCTGCCTGACTGCATAGATACTACCAGCATTTCCGGAACTCCATCCCCGTTAAAATCTGCGATATGCATACCTAAAATCCCGCTTAACACGGACATTGTCCCTGAATCATTAGAATAATCATAGGGGACATCTGCTCCGCTGAAGGATGCTGTGGAAGCTGCTGCCAGAATCGTATTGTCAGCATAGCTTCTGAGTAGATCTTCCGGTGATACATCTGCTGCAGGCTCCGCAGCAGCGGTTTCACCAGCAGCTGGCATCTCCTCCTTCTCTGCGTTTCTTTCCTCATTATTTTCTGTATAGTATTCAATTTGTTCTGCAGTACTGTTGTTTTCTTCCCCTGAATTCTCTGCCCTGTCCCCTGCCTGATAATCCGGAATCGGCTCCTCCGGCAAAGGTAACGGCTCCGGCGTTGAATCCCTTTGGGTGGCTGAGTATGAATCTTCTTCGTCATCCGGAATATATACATACTCTTCTCCTATAGGGATTTGTGTATCCGGATCCAATTCTGGTGTGGGTGTGGGCGTTACAGCCTCCGGCGTAGGTGTAGGAGTTACTGCATCTGGTGTCGGTGTGGGAGTTACTGCATCTGGTGTCGGTGTTACTTCCTCCGGTATGGGTGTGGGCATTGCGGCGTCCCGCTCCGGTGTCGGTGCTGCAGGCTCCGGTATTGATGCCTCTGTCTCCGGTGTCGGCGTTACTTCCTCCAGTGCCGGTGTTACTTCCTCCGGTACCGGCATTGAGGTCTCTGGTGCCGGTATGTCTGCCTCTGGCGTTTGTGTCTCTTCCTCCGGTATTGATGTGTCTGCCTCTGGTGTCGGCGTTACATTTTCCGGCAATCCCTCTTCCGGTAATGGGTCAGGCGTATCTAAGTAGCTGCCATCTGCACTTAATCCCAGGTCATCTTTATCTATTTCTTCAATTTCTGCCTCAGGAACCGGAGTTCCTGTGGGGCTGACAACCTCAACAATTATATTAATGACAACATCCTTCTGCTTCGCAGTTTCTTTTGCCTTGTCTTTGTCCCCTTTCGCAATAAATAATTGCTGTGTTTTATCATAAACTTTGGAATAATTTTGTTTTTTCTGTTTCCAAACAGTAGAGTCAAAGGATGCGCCGCCGGAGGTCAATGCTTCCATATTTCCGGAAACAATTTTCAAAGCTTCCAAGGCCTTTTCCGGCTCCTTTTTTTCATTGTATACCTCAGCCAGCCCAAGGGCGGCATCCGGTGATTTTTTATCAATTTCCAATGCCTGGCTGAATGCCACTTCCGCTTTATCATATTCTGCAGAAGCCAGATATTTATTTCCTAAATCCAATTTTTTCTGCAATTGTCCGGCTGTTGTGTTCTGGGGTGTTACAAAAAGAATAACAACAAGTATCACGATAATACAAAGTCCGCCCACACCGGCAGGCAGCAAAATTTTCGGTTCAATTCTCTTATTGGGCTTCTTTTCAGATTTCATATTTTATTCCTCCCCTCAACGGAATCCTCCTGAAATATAAATTCTTCATCGGACATCCGGATAACGCATCTGTGAGAAAGTCTCACTGCCTGCCCCGGTATGACTCGCTCACCCTCTAAATATGTATAATTACTCGAGCCACAGTCCTCCAGATAATAATCTCCGTCATTGTACCGGATAACACAATGTTCTCTGCTCACAGTAGGATTATTTCTGATGCAAATATCCACAGTTGCTGCACGTTTTCCTATTTTACAGCTATCTTTGTTAATTCGGAAACACTCCTGAGTCCGTATTCTCACCAGTTCTGCCGGAGGCCTGTGCAATGCTCTGAGCAATACTGTTCCGTCATTACCATCCTCCTGAAGCAATGTGGTTCCGTCATCATCTGTTTCCCACTCTTCCTTTCCATTCACTTCCTGGAGCGGAGTTTCCATTCTCCACTCCGGCATGGCATAAAAGTCCTGTGCCGGAGGTTCTGGTGCAGGCGGCAATGCTCCAAACTCTTGTATAGGATTTTCCGCTTTATTTTCCCATGTCTCATCTATTGAAGGAAATATCTCAGGTATATTTTTTTCCTTATCTTTTTTTCTTGCCCAGAAAGGTTTTTTCTTCTTATCTCCCAGAGCTTCTTCCTCGAATATCAACCCGGCGGAAGGAGCGGGCGGAATAGGCGGCAAGGGCGGCTCTTCCTGGGAATAAAAATGCATTTCTCCCATATAAGGCTTCTGTGAAACCTTCTTTTCTTTTTGTAAGGGAATACAGATAAAACGTACCTCCTCTGTATGGATATCAACATATTGAAATTTCTCTTCCAAAAGCAGGAACTCTTTGCCAATGGATTGGTTTTGAAGCTTATCCACAATTCTTTCTGTCTTTTTCTGCATAAGAGAGCGTTCATCATAAGATGCGGCATCCATCCACGCACGCATATTGACAGTCCCTTCAATATCAAATACAAACCGCCACCCGGAAGATGTTTCCTCCAGGCTCACAGGTAATAACATAGATTTCACAGAGCCGCTTTGCAGCTTCTGCCATATGTCTGGTGCCAACACTTCTCCCGGCTCAGAATCGCAAATAAATCTGGTGTTGCTGCCTGCAAAATCATACGTAAAATTCATTCCTATTCCTCCTCAATATATATCAAGCTGAATCAGCTGCCATACATCCTTGTTCTTCACAGGTGCTATGCCTTTGGAATTAAAAGCCTTGGCCCCGTCAAAGACGGGCTCTATTACAAAGTCTCCGTTTCCCTTGATATAGCCCCAGCGATCACCGCTTTTCACTGGTGCATACCCTATACCCGAAAAGCTTTTAGCCCCGTCAAACATACACTCCAGCGCTTTCTCCCCCTTAGAGGAAACAAAGCCCCATTTCCCTGCCTGCATCACAGCAGCCGGTTTTTCAGAAACAAAGGGTGACACTTTTTCATAAGTCTCTCCCACTTCAACACCATCACTGTTGATAAGATAATAACTCTCTCCCGTCTTGACAAAAACAACACCGTTTCTGGAGCAAAAGCCCCATTCATCGGTCACCACCTCGTCGAACCCGAAATCAGTAAAGGGTTCCAGCTTCTCATTTACAAGCGCCCATTTTCCGTCCTTTTTTACTGCCCCAATATTGTTCAATATAGGGGTGGCACCATCAAAAACAAACTTTGACATCTCCTTGAAATCCTCATTGAGATAGCCCCATTTTCCATTCTTTCTGGCAGGTATTACATCCTGGTTCACAATACCCAAAAATTCATATTCCTCGTCCGGAACACGCCTTTTATAATTATTTGTGTCAATGTAATACCACTGCCCGTCTTTTTTAACCGGGGCAAATCCATTGGCTCCAAACAATCCCAGTTCCTCATACTGGGCACGTATGACAACCGAACCGTTCTCATCGATCATGCCGAAATCTTCACCCTTTTTTACAAACATATAATGTCCGCAGGCAGCGGAAACAGCGTCATATTCCCCACCCGTTTTGTGGTAGCCTCCTGCCAGAGTCTGGAGCTTTGCACGGAGAGCGCCATTTTCCTTCTTTTCCTCAATGTGGCGCCTCAACAGAGAAACAGCTTCGTCAGTACGCCCGGTTTCCAGATAATAGTCTGTCAGAGTCAAAATCGCTTCCTCATTGTCACCGCCTAAGTTTATGGCCTGATTGCAGACGTTTTCAAATCCGCTGCCATCCCCAAGCTTTCTGTATGCCCCGGCAATTTTCAGGTATATCCCCATATTCTCCGGCTTATATTCCAATGCTCTTTTATAGGCGAGAATGGCATCATAATATATTTCTTTTTCTTCATATTTTTTTGCCTGTTCTAAACACTGTTTGTATTCCCCGGGCTTCTCCACAGCAGCGGTAAATGCGATCCACCAGGCTGCGCTCAGAAGGAAAAAAACAGCAGCTATCACTAACTTTTTCATAACCTCTCCCTAAAAACCCAACAGTAAAATAAGTATGGTGCCAATAGAAAAAAACGGTGCCAGCGGAATCGAATCCTTCAGGCTTAATTTTTTCCGGGCTAACTGGATGATACAGAATACAGCTGACAGAAGCAGACACACCACTATGTCAAACCAAATCAGAGATGCCCCCAGATACCAGCCCAGAACCCCTGCCAGTTTCACATCCCCCAGGCCGATACTTTTCCTTGAAAGTACATATGCCAGTAAGAAAATAACCAGGCCGACCGCCAGTCCGGCCCCTGAGGACAAGAGGATATCTTTCCTGTAGTCCGGAAACATAAGCATCTCTCCGCCTAAAAGCACAACTCTTATCCCAAACAGCACCAAAAGTATTTTGTTCGGTATGATTGTTTTCTCATGATCGATAAAAGCCAGGGGGACTAAAAAACCCATGAGCAGCAAATATCTTAGAATTTTCAGCCAATGGTATCCGTATTTCGTGAGCATTAAAATGCCCGCAGCCTCCACAACCATCAATATGATAAAAACTTGTTTTTTATCTTCCCACAATCTTTTCATCCAAATCCTCACTTTATATTCCGGACCAGACACGGGTGGACCCGCAGACGCGGTAATGGTGGGGGCCCAGTTCAAAGAAAGGCAGCTGGCTGCTGATATCATAGTCAATGACTATCCTCACGTCTCTTGTTCCGTCCTTACACCAGCTCGTCTTTTCATAACTCACACCTGTGACGCCCAAACGTTCCAGATAGCGCTCCGGATCTGCACTTCCCCCTGCCATAGAAATCTGCTGTCTTACACAGGACCTTGCAACTGTAGAAACCATATAAGAAGAAAGTCCGTTCACCATGTCATTTTTTAGTGCACTGACAGCTCCATTAATAAAAGATTTTGGGTCTTTCACATAGGTATCCACACTGTCATAAACATCCTTCGCCGCATTGCCTACCTCTACCCCATTTTGTATGATGTCCTCACCTGTCAAGGCACTTTCTGCCGCTGCCTGAATAATATCCAGATTTTCCTGAATACTCTCCATATTCTTCTGAAACTCAGAGGCTCTGCCGCTTAAATCGCTGACAGATTCCAATATTCCTGTTTTTTCCAATATGTAACTGTACTGGGCAACCTCTTTGGCAGCCTGGTCTGCTGCATATTGAATGATCACCTGCGCTCTGGTAAAATACACCAGGTTGTAAATACTCAAAAAAGCAAACAGAAACAGAGGGAGAAACAAAGCTGCCTCCACAGTAATAGAACCCTTTTCATTTTTCTCTCTCATAAGCCACTCCTAATACGCCAATATCCCTTGGTACCGTAATGTCTTCCGTCCATCCGAAGCTTCCCCTGTCCGCCCGAGAAATTCCGGAACTCTGGGCCAGAAGGTAGTTGACGATTTCACCTGGGCGCTTAAACTCAGCATTGTATACTTATTTTTCAAAGGCTCCTGTATATTTAACTGAATACAATCACCAGTACGGGCCACAAGGTCTCTCTTTTTACTTTCATCCATCAGGTCAAGAAGAATAAAGATTTTCAGGTATTCCTTATATGAAAGCTTTATCTTTTCATTACCGGGCCATACCTTTGCCTCCTCACCGCTGACCAGCTGCATTACTTCACCTCCGGCAAGCGCCAGTGCCCTGCAGAACAGATAACCATATTTCACAACCGGATAGAGCCACATTTGTCCTGTAACGGCAGCTATGCCCTGGGCAACAGCCCCAGCCTCCATATTTAAGTTTTTGTCCAGAAAAACATATACACTGTCAATGGCAAGGCGCAGAGCAAAAAGCTGTGCCACTGATCTTGTTTTATTTCCTGCTGTGCCGGCATGTCCGAACAGTATATATTCCATCTCGCCATTATAAATGAAATGTCCGCTCAACTTGTCTCCGCTTAATGCTTTTTCATCTGCTTTAGTGGTAAGACAGTTAAACATTTCTGTGATATATTCCATCAGGTATGCCTGCTCCAGCATTCTGCCGCCCAGATCATCCAGTCCGTTTACTATAGATGTGACTAAATCTATATTATTTGCAGATTCCTCCACATTTTTCTTATCATCACCCACATCCACAGTTCCTGCTGCAGTACCAGCTGAAGGAGAAGCTTTTACCACACCGCTTGGGAAATCCTCTGGATAATTCATCCCGTTTCCACTGTCATTTTTAAGATTCTTTTCATTTTGGGCGTTTTCTATTGTCTTAAGAAATTCACTGTAATTATCTTGTGCATGTTTTGCCTCATCCCGCTGTTCCTTCTGCTTTGCCTTATCCTCTTCCCGCTCTGCACCCGAATCTATATCTGCCAGCTGTTCCTGGTAAAATTTCGTATTAACCGGACTTGAAAAGGCAATAGATAAATCTCCTCCACTCCAGATTTCACTCTGATGATTTTCCCAAAACTGGCTTATGGCAGACGAAGGGTATAAATCCAAAAGTAATTCCGATTCCGATTCACTCACCTGCAGCTTTTTTAAATTTCCAGGAACCTTCTTTAACTCTTTTATCTGTGTTTTCACATTTTGAGCAGTTTGTATATTTACATTTAAGCTTTCCTTCAAAGCATCTAGGTCCTGTTCATTAATCTCAATATTTTCTTCCTGATCCTCCAGGCCGCTGACTTCTTCCCCCGCGGCTGCCAGTTCCGCCTTGGAATCTTCGTACGCCTCTTTTGCTTTCTGAACCTTTTTCCATTTAGCCTTTACTTTATCTAACTGCTTTATGGCTTCATTACCATTTCTTATAATATCATCGGCAGCACTTTCTATTTTTGACAGATTATCTGTGTACTCCTTTGCAAATCTGTCATTAATCCTGAGCATCACATTTATATTTCTGCTGACAGTTGTTTTGATCCCTTGAAAGACATTGACCTCCTCAGCAGAAAAACCGTTATCCACAGTGATCTGGGAGGACAGAGAGTCCCTGCTCTGGTATAAAGCCAGCAATATTACCATTTTATTATACGTATCAGCATCAAGCTCTGTATTGTCTTCACTCCAATTCACTTCATAGGACAGGTATTCCTGAACCTCCTCTATTGTCAGCTCGTTACCGTGTCCCAAAGAAGCCGCAGTCTGACCATTCAAATATCTCTCCAAAGATTTTGCTGCCAGCCAGAACACAGATTTGTCCCTGTATGTATCTGTCCAGTCTCCTGCTTCATCAAAATATTGCAGTACCCGGCTGACAGCACCCTCCTGAGCATCCACTGAATTCTTTGCGTTCATCATCGGCTCTCCAAGCTCTGTTGCCTTAGAAGCATAATCTGATTTCTTCTTCACATAATCCTGTTTTTTATCCATATTACTGAGGGGCAGATTTCTGAATTTCTCAATAATCTCATCAACTATGTAAACAGGACCACGGAATTTCATATACTCCATAATCTGCTGCTCCAGTACCCCGGTCTCTGCCAGTGAACTGCCTTCCACCCCTTTTGCCAGAAAATTGTTTCCTGACAATTCAAGCTGTATCATTGAACGCAGCCCTTCCTTACTCTCATTTTTCAGATAAGAGGAATTACAGGACTCTCTAAAATACTGCTCCAATCCTGCAATCACAGAAGGAGAATCAGGTGTCTTTGCCATGGCCATCAGTCCGTAGTCATCCTTTAAATCCTTATCGTACTGAGCCAGTGCTGCATTCATAGCCAGATCTCCTGCCCCGGAAATCACTGTTTTAGACGCAAAAAGGCGGGAAGCATCTACGATTACGCCGCAAAATATTAAAACCGGCACTAAAATAAGGGTAAGAAATACAGAGATAGCCCCCCTGTCCCTTACACAAAATTTCCGCATATGCTTCCCTCCTCATGAATACTTTATGGTTACAATAGTAATTCCTTCACTTTATTAAACTTCTGTGCAAACTCCTCTGCTTTTCCTCCTAATCCCAGCTTATCCAGCAAAAATTCTCCCATATCCCAGGCCAGATCCACATTGCGCACAAAATCTGTAGTATTCAGCACAGGCTGGTATGCCCCTGCATAAAGTGTTATACTATCCTTCACGCCCAAATACCGGATGATTCCGGGAGTTGGAACGACATAGCGGACCTCTGCCTGTACAGACTTTGAAAGAAACGCATTGTTTATTTTTACATAAGCCTCTGTTCTCCCCATAGAAAACAAGGCACTGTTTCGGCAGAGAGCTTCTTTGTAGGCTTCTGCCCGCCTCTCGGAATTGCTGTCCAGTCCCCACCGGTAAATCTTCGATATACTGCCGGAGTAGGCTTCATAATAAGCATGAACCGCATCAGCGGACGGAGCCTCCTCCCAGGCCACATCCACCCGGTTTCCCTCAAGAGGCTTATCCCCATTAAAATTCTCATACCCCGGATAAGCAATTTCCTTTGCCAGACCTGCAGCTGCCCGCTCTACCTGGAAGAAAAAGTAACTCTCCTGCATCTTAAACAGCCCCAGATAGAGAACAACCATAACAACAGCTATTGTAATGGGGAAATATATAGCAGCCTCCACCATGATTGCTCCGCGTTCTTTATCATTTATCATAATATCCTTATAATACAGCTGTTAACAAAATCATCAGTTTTATCAAATACACTGTTGATCACATTTGCGATTCTATCCCTGAATATAGCAACAAGAGCGATTATCACCACCACCACCAATATGATAGCAACTATCTCCGCGGCACCTTTTTCCTCGGTTTTAAAATCCTCCCAAAAATTTCTCATACGGAGCTGTGCCCCTATCCACAAGCTACTTAATTTGTCAATCATGCTCTTTCTCCTCCCGTCGTTTTTTATAGATCCGATCAAGGATATCCTCACCCCTTCGGTGCCCTGATCATACATTTATAATAAAACAGCCTTCTGCTGTTTATTATCCCATCTGAGTCATCACCGGTACCAGGACCATAACCAGAATGCCGATAAAAATTAAAAGCACCGGAAACAGAAGCTTGGAATTTGCCTTCTCCCCCTTCTGCTTTACCTCATTCTTTTTCACTTCCCACATCTCATCCGACATCTCCTTAAGGAAATATGCCAGCTCCTCGTTACCCTTCTGGAGATTCTGGATGATCAGAGAGGTGAATTTCCTTATCTCTTTAATATTGCAGCGTTCTGCAAAGTTTTTGTAGGCCTCCACCTCCATGACTCCGTTTTCTATTTCCAGGCTGGTATTCTGCATTTCTACATAGAGAATGCGGCTGCCTGTCACGGAAGCCTTTTTCCACGCATCACGCAGCACCATGCCGGAATTCACCAAAAGTGTGAGCTTAGACAATACCTGCGGCAGATCCATGAGCAGCTCCTGCCTTCTGGCAGTAAGTTTATCCTGGAGAGAAAGATTAATATATGCAACAGTGAGCCCGCCCAGCACCAGACCTAAAAGAAGGGCCTCCTGGCTGTCTGCCAGCACGGCTAACAGCAGTACCACTACCAGAATTGTATAAACATATGTTATCTTTGCTCCCTGAAGAATATAGTAATAATATTCTGCATACTTCTTTCCTTTAATTTCAGAGATTTGTTTGATTTTCCCCTGGGCTTTCCTGGACTTTGTATTAATATGTAAAAGTGCCATGGCAGAAAAACCCACACAAAACAGCTCCCTCATCTGAAATTCCTTTGCAAATACACTTTCCGTATAGCTTTTATATTTCTTTCCTTTCGTCATGGCCAAAAACAGCCATACCATTGTAAGAGGCGTGCTAACTGCCAGCAGTCCCAGTTGAAACCAGTTCAGCATTTTTCTCTCCTATACCTTGATATCCACAATTTTTTTCCCCATCACATAGGCTGCACCAAACAAAACAAGTGCCACAATCTTCACGCAGACATTCAACGGTGTATTCCTTACAATAGACATGTCTCCCATTCCGCTGAGCATTACCATGATGATCACAGGCATGAGTGTCATAATGTTCAATTCATTTTTATTTGCAGTGAGCAGTGTCTGAATCTCCATCTCCGTCTCAATCTTGTCGCTGATGATCTGTCGTGTTTCACCAACCACTTTTTTCAGATTTCCGCCATACTGATTGGTAACTTCAAAAATAGTGGCAAAACTTTCAATGTCGTCCAGATGGCTTCTCAGTGCAAAATTGTTCAGCATATCGTCTATGTTCTGTCCGTTATACAAACCGCTTACAATAAGCCTTGTTTCCATTACAATATCGGCTCTTTCCCCGTAAATACTGCTTAAATCTGCGCAGGCATCCTCAAATGCCCCCTGTGTATTTTTTCCGGCGGAATATGAGGCTGATAAAGCTTCCATCATATCCCGGAACTGATATAGAAGTCCGCGAAGACGTTTTTGTTTCAAATACTCCCGGTACTTCCGAATCCCCGGTATTGTCATTATTAATCCTACTATTGCAGAAAACAGAATACCTCTGAAAAATACCATACAAACAAAAAATCCCGCCAGAAACCCAACGGCAGCTCCCGTCATCCGTTCAAGGGTATTCATATGGTACACATAATAATCAACTGCATCACCAAATACAGCTTTCTGCGGTTCGTATTTTTTTCTTACTTTTTTAAATTTCTTTTTCATAGCTGCCCTCTAAAACGGCTGGATTCCCTGAAGCCGCAGTTTATAATCATTTCTAAGAGGCTTATCTGTACGTACCAGAGTCCCCTGCACCTTATTCAATGTGGTTCCGGCTGTCTCACGGAAAACAAACAACGGATTCAGTTTAAACTCTCCGTGTTCACAGTCTAAAACCTCTGTAATCTCCATAGTCCGCCTGGATTTGTCCCGAAGCCGTGAAAGATGAATGATAATATCCAAAGCTGATGATATCTGCTGCCGGATTGCCGCAAGGGGAAGTCCTGCGTTTCCCTGAAGCACCATAGTTTCCAGCCTGCTCAGCATATCTCTTGTAGAATTGGCATGCCCTGTGGAAAGGGAACCGTCATGTCCTGTATTCATGGCCTGCAGCATATCTAAGGCCTCTTCCCCGCGCACCTCTCCCACAACAATCCTCTCCGGGCGCATACGAAGTGCTGACCGGATCAATTCGCGGATCGTTATCTCCCCTTTTCCTGAGGTATTGGCATTTCGAGTCTCAAGACTTACCAGGTTGACAATATTTGTTATCTGGAGTTCTGCCGAATCCTCGATTGTGATGATACGCTCATCTCCCGGAATAAAATTTGACAGTGCATTTAAAAAGGTGGTCTTGCCTGAACCTGTACCGCCGCTGATAAAGATATTATATTTAGCTCTAACCAGCTTTTGAAGAAACTGTGCTGCTTCCGGTGTAATGGAACCGTATTTTAATAGCTGTTCTACTGTCATGGGTGTCCTGGAAAATTTACGTATTGTCACAATCGGCCCGGAAAGAGAAACCGGGGGAAGCACTACATTTACACGGGAGCCATCCGGAAGCCGTGTATCTACGATAGGATTCGCCTGATTCACTTCCTTACCCGCCCTTCCCACCATTTTCTGGATAATATCCTCCAGGTGTCTCTGACTTTCAAATCTGCGGTTCAGCCGGAAAACATGCCCACCCCGCTCTATAAAGATATTGTCAGGCCCGTTGATCATCACCTCTGTAATACTGTCATCCTCAAGAATCTCATCCAAGATGCCCAAACCACGGATAGAACTGAACACAAGCTTTCCTATCCTCATCCTTTCCTGGGATGTGATCTTAAGATTTACCAACTTGTGGTCCGTAACATCCGCAATTCTCTGCATAAGCTGTTCATCGCTGGCACGGCTTAACAGTATGGCGTCTGACAACAGAAATCTTTTTATTTCCAGAACAAGCTTGTTCAGCATATCTTCTGACAACATAATTTCACCTCATCCCTGTAATCTTCCGCTCCAGCCATCGCACTTTTCTCTGTTTTGACTACAATGCCTGTATTGTTTGTATTGCCTGAGCCGCTGACCATTATCCACACGATTATCACAGTGATGATAAGAAACAGGATAGACAGAGATATACTTAACGCCCATTTAAGCCTGTTATGTCCTTCCCTGTCACTGTTATCTACAGCTTCGTCAGGCACTTTATAAGTATCGTCTTCCCAAATCAAAGAATCACTTGCATTCTCCCCATTCTTTATCACTCTTTTTACCTGATTACTGCAAACCGGGCAAAAAACAGCAGTATCTTCCAGCTTTTCACCGCATTTTTCACAATACATACAGCTTGCCCCCTCTTTTTAAGCTCATTTATTAATCATAATTCAGAGACAGGTATACGGCAATGAGTGGCAGATTTTGTAGACATGATTTTTTAGTATTTATTTACTGAGGCATTTCCTGTGGGCAGAATATTTCCTGGATTTACATTTTGTGGCAATGTTTGTGGGCAATATTTTTTATTACCTTTAACATGCATTTTATGGACATTAATTGAATTTAATATGGATTTACTGATAAGATATGACCGTAGAAAAGAATGAGAGGTTATTTGTTATGTCTGAATTTTCCGAATTACTAAGCCGGTTGATCAAAGCTAAGGATATTAAAGTTTATTCCCTGGTTAAGTATTGTAAACTGGACCGTTCTACCATGTATAAGATCATCAACGGAAAACGCAATCCGCCATCCCTGGAGACAGTGGGAAAAATGGCTGAATTTATGCGTCTCACACCTTCTGAATATAAGGATTTCAGGGAAGCCTATCAACTTACAGTTGTTGGAAAAGATAATTACTACCGAAGGAAGAACGTAGAACAATTTATTCTTCAATTTCCGGATATCATATCTGTATCTCCCCTCCTGCCTGCGAAACAGCAGACAGCAGGGGCAGATACAGCCAGTTTGGCTGAAGTCTGCATCCCAATATACAGCCAAATTGAATTTAATTATTATCTTCAGCACATTCTTGAAACAGAGGCTTCCAGAACTAACGGTAAAATCGCACTGATTTTACAGCCGGATCATGATTTTCTCTTCAGCTTACTCACCAATTTAAAAACATCCGGTTCTGATTTTACCGTTGAACACATTTTTTGTCTCAGTAAAACTCAGCAGATGACGGAAAACCATGAATATTATAATTTGACTTATTTAAAAAAGATATTTCTTCTGCTCATCAATGAGCTGGACTACCACCCTTACTATTTTTATGATGACATTCACTCACATTATTTTAACCTGAACATTTTTCCAGGACTGATCCTCACAGAAAATTATGCCATTACCTGTACATCAGACTACCATGCCGGGATTTTATATCACGACAAAAAGACACTGAACCTGCTCTGGGATATTTTCAAATCATACAAAAATAAATGCCAGCCGCTTTTTAATCTCGTACACTCTTTTGTGGATGAAATCAGCATTTTGGGACAGATCATCTGGCATACTCCTTTTTCTTATATGATACAGGCTGAACCATGTCTTGTCCCTTATATCACTGCAGAAATCCTGGAGGCTGTCATTGAACCTGAACTTCCCAACAGAAATGACCTCATTACATATTTCAGCCAGTACATTGCAGTTTGTAAGGAAAAGGTTCTTGAAAAAAGCAGATATATCTACTGTACACAGCAAGGAATTGAACGTTTTGTAAATACAGGACGACTCCTGGAGGTCCCTGATGAGTTATACCGCCCTATGAACAAAAAGCAGAGGCTTCAACTGTTGGAACAGGCTATGATACATTGCAGAGACGTCCATTACCGTCTCCTGAAAAAACCATTGGACCTGATTTCCGGAAAGCTGCATCTCTGTTTGAGCAGCACATCAGGTTATCTGCTGTTTAATACAGTACATGGAAAACACGTATATCTTATCTTTCAGGAGCCCGGACTGCTGTTTGCCTTTCTGGATTATGCGGAAAGCCTGGAGGATGAAAATTTGTATACTATTGAAGAAACAGAAAAGTATATGAAGGAATGTATCGCACGGCTGAAATATAGTATAGACAATGAGCAGTTACAGTGAAACAAGAGATCATAAAAACAGACTGTTATATGCCTCTTTGGTAAACCGGTGATACTGAAGGCCGAAATCATCTTCTTCCACATGGTAAACATATGGATCGGGTCCGCCGTCCGGGAACCAGAAGCTCCACTCTCTGTTCTCAGTTTTATTTATTGTGAATTTTTCAGAAAACTGCCCAAATACGGCTTCCACATCCTCAAGAGTCTTTCCCGGAGAAGTGATAACACTTAGAAAAGCTTTTAAAAAAGCCGGCTCCGGCACATTTTCATGAATATATGCAGTGCCTTTTTCAGATATTTGAACACAATAGCGGCCTTTTTCCTTTGTCTCGCAGATATGGATTTCTCCCAGGCTCGCCTGTACCTGCTCTTTAAATTCAGAGATTGCCCGGGGAAGCTCCTCCTCAGTCACATTCAGCAGTTCTGTGAGAGATTCCTCTGGATAGTACAGTTGGACCGCTTCGGGACGATAGCCGATTTTTATCTCCCATTCTTTCACAGTGTCATATATGTTTTGCAGGAATTTTTCTTTTGAAATATCCATAAATGACCTCCCTATATTATACAATCATTTTAACAGAACCCGTAAGCCGCGGGATGCTGCCGGGGCACGTCAGCACCCCGCAGGTTACAGTTTTCCATGGGCCTATTATGCTCATAGTTTTAACGAATGTCAACAAAAAGCATCTGAAAAGCAAAAAAAGTAATACCCGGGATGTTATACCAAGGCATTACTTTTTTCATATTCACCCTTTAACGGCTCCTGCTGTCATTCCCTCGATGACAGTCTTGTTGAGAATCATATACAGCACAAGCATAGGCAGAACGCTCATGGATACAGAAGCGAAAATAGCGCCCCAGTTCTTGGCCCCGAACTCATTCTGGAAATACAGAAGTCCGGTCTGGATTGTTTTCAGCTTGGTGTCGTTTATGAAGGTCATGGAGAAGATCAGGTCATTCCACTTATAGAAGAACTGCAATACCAGCACAGTCACAGCAGCGTTCTTCATCAGAGGTACTACAATATGCCACATCATACTGTAAATCCCGCACCCGTCAATAACTGCTGCCTCCATGATCTCATTAGACAGGGAGCGCATATATCCGGTCACCAGGAACACGGACAGAGAAAGACCAAAGGCTATGTAAGTAAGTATGAGGCAGAGTCTGGTGTTCACAAGCCCCATCTTATTATAAATCTGGAACAGGGGAATGAGGGCCGTTGCCACCGGCACCATGATTCCCAGAAGGAAGAACCGTTTAAAGAAGTTCTTAAGCTTCCATTCCATCTTGGTAACGGCAAAACCGATACTCATGCTGAATATGACAATAAAAATCAATGCCACAAAGGTGTTGATCAAACTGTTCTTGAAGAACAGTCCCATGTTTCCTCTTGTCCAGGCATCCACAAAATTCTGGAAGTAAAGGCCGTCCGGAAGGGCATATGCAGGCTTGCTCACAAACTCTGCCGGCTTTTTCAGGGCTGCGGTGAGCATCCAGAAAATAGGATAGGTTTCAATGATCACCAGTATGAAGATAAAAACTTTCACAAGGGTAGACTTTATAACTCTTTTTGATTTTGCTTGATTCATCTCCACACCTCCTTACGCTTCTTCTTTAACGTCAAATTTATTGATAATGGTTGTTCCCAGAATACATATCAGGAAAATTACAATAGCAATGGTACTTCCGTAGCCCACCTTGTTAAATCCAAAGGATGTATTATACATATACATGGATAAGGATGTGGTGGCATTTCCCGGACCTCCCCCTGTGAGGGCCATAGCTGACTCGAACATCTTAACCGAACCGGAAAAGCTGAATACCAAACAGGTGATCGTCACCGGACGCAAAAGGGGAAGAAGGATATGGCGGAACATCTGGAAAGAGGTACAACCGTCAATCCGTGACGCCTCCATCACATCCTCCGGGATATCCAGAAGGGCACCGTAGAAGATGACCGCATAGAATCCCATTGCCACCCACACGTCCATCACACTTAAGGATTTCAGAGCAGTGCTGGCCTGGCCGATCCAGGGCTGCACCCATTCCTGAAGCCCGATATTGGACAGAAGGCTGTTTAAAAGTCCATAGTTGGGCTGAATCTCATAAATCTTGGCAAAAAGCTGGCCAACCGCAACTGTTGGCAGTACCACCGGGAAGAAGATCAAGGTTCTGATCACATTTTTAAATCGTTTCAGCCAGAATTTGAAAACCAACGCCATACAAAGACCTAAAACCACCTGGCCCAGCATAACCATTCCAATATATTTCAGATTAACTACAAGAGCATCCATGAAACGCTTGTCAATAAATAGTTTCCTGTAATTGTCAATCCCTGAAAATTCCCATTTCAAGCCCGGGCTTCCGCTGTAAAACGAATACACGAAGGACCAGATGATAGGAACGAACACCAGCCCCACGTAAAGAATCAGGCCGGGACCTACGAACAAGGCAATTGCCTTTTTGTTTCCCAAAACTTTTTTCATTTTCTTTCTCCTCTCTCAGATAAACGCGGGCAGGCGCTCCCAACACTGCCTTTCTCCGTCCCCGACTGCTCCTAAAAGCCGCTGGGGCGGGATAAAAAAAGAGCGATAACGAGTATCGCCCTTTTTTGTTGTCCGGCAGGCCGGTTTTCCTTCCTGTGTCAGCCGGTAACCTGTTACGGTTATTTAAAACCCGCTCATGTCATATGCATCCTGGATAGACTGCATATATTCTTCTGCTGTCATTTCTCCGTTTACAAGAGTCTGCACATTATCCTGGGCTGCTGTCTTGGTCTCGTTGTTCATCATGGCTTCAAACCAGGTAGCTGCCTTCGTTGTATTGTTGATGGTATCTACCACGATCTGGTTTACCGGGCTTAACTCTGCTGTCGCATCATAGGTATAGCCTTTTACAGAACCCATCTCTGTCATGGCATAATCCCCTGCATTTTCCACAAAGTATTTCAGCCATCCTGCTGTAGCGCCGTCATATTTGTCTGCTGACAGTGTGAGGATATTTCCACAGTTGGTGGGGATCTCTGTTGCTTCTCCTACGCCGCCTTCCACTGTAGGAATGCTGAAAAATCCGATTCCGTCCTCACCTGCAGGGTTGTTCTCACTTGCGATATCCTCGCTGTACCAGCTTCCGTTATAGATCATAGCTGCTTCACCCGCCAGGACCATGTTTGCTGCTGTGGTGTTGTCAACAGTTGTACATCCTTCGCCGAAGTATCCTTTTTCTGCCATATCGGCAACTTCCTGGGCTGCTTTTACAAATCCTTCGTCTGTGAAGCTTAACTCTCCGCTTGTTGCTTTTGTCAAGGCATCGATTCCCATGGTACGGATCACATAAGCATTTACAATACGGCTTAAAGGCCATTTGTCAGCACCGCCTACAGCGATGGGCTGCACACCTTTTTCCATTAAGGTATCGCATACACTGATAAGCTCATCCCAAGTCTGAGGTGCTTCCACACCATTATCCTCAAAAATCTGCTTGTTGTACCAGAAACCTTCTACATTCAATCCCAGCGGCAGGTCATAAAAGCTTTCTGTACCGGACAGATCTTTCAGGAGATTCTTGGCGGAATCCTCAATCTTGTCTGCAACACCCAGACCTTCCAGCTGTGCACCAATGTCCACTACTTTTCCGGCCTCGATCAGTTCTGTGAGGGGCTGTCCTGCCACATAGGCAAAAGCGTCCGGAAGGTCATTGGATGCGATCAAGGTAGATATCTTTGTTGTCAGATCATTGGAAGATACCAGTTCCATTTCAAATTCAAAATTGGGGTTTACTTCTTCCTGATATTTTTTCGTCAGATCATAGATCAGTTTTCCTTCTCTGGTGTCCTGTGCCCAGATAGAAAGGATTTTAAATGTCTTTTCTGCTGATTCATCAGCTTCCACTGCTTCCTTGCTCACGCTGCTTTCATCTGTTTCTGCCATAACACTTGTTGCTCCAAGGCCGGTAAGACAGCCTACGGTCATTGCTGCGGATAACATCCATGCAAGTGCTTTTCTCTTCATTTTCTTTCCCTCCAAAATACAATATTTTTTATTTGCTTCGGTTTGTTTTTCGAAAAACTTAAGATAGTTATATGATATCAAAAATCCCGGAAACCGCTAGTCGGTAATTTTTTGTAAAATGTCAGCGAATTATAGAAAACCTGAAAACCACTGACATTTCTATAGATTTTGGACATATTCTGTTTCTATGGGCGGAACCGGACGCTCCGCACCATGACATCCGAATCAATAAAGCCGCACATGTTTTATTAATTCGCAAAATAATCCGATTGTACAGATTACAGTTTGAAAGTATAATTGTAATATAATGGAGAAATAAAAAAAGACAGACAATTTAACACAAATATGAATTTGCCCTATAGTTACGTCCAAGAAAGGAGGAATTTTTATGAAGACACTGTTAAAACAATTATCCGGTATCCTGCTCTTGCTGGCAGTTGGTTTTTCTGTTTTCCTGGCAGGAAATATCCAGGTGAAAGCTGAGGCAAAGGCTTATGAATATATTCTGCCGGAATCCGATTCCCGTTACTATACAGAAGCAGAAATTTCAGACATGAGCCTGCAGGTTCTCTGTTATGCCAAAAATGAAATCTACGCACGCCACGGCAGATTATTCACATCTGCAGAGCTGAGTAAATATTTTAAGCTTCAGCCCTGGTATTACGGTCATATCAGTGCCTCTGATTTTTCAGACTCGATCCTGAACAAATATGAATCCTCAAATGTACAAACAATCTCGGACAGAGAATTTTCTCTGCAAAAGGGCGGATATCTCCTGGATCAGAAGGGCTTCAGTTTTGCCGAAATCGACAACTATATCCTGAAAAGGTATTCCCCGGCTCCGGAAAATGCCACTTACATTTTTCCGGAAAGTAATACCCGTTATCTGAATACTCAGGATATTGCCAGCCTTTCCCTGCAGCAGATCTGTTATGGAAAAAATGAAATCTACGCACGTCACGGCAGAAAATTTGATTCCAAAGAGCTGTCCGATTATTTCAGTTCCAAAACCTGGTACAGCGGAACCATTGCCCCCTCAAACTTCGATGACAATATCCTCAATGCTTATGAATCAGCCAATATCCAGTTTCTTACCAAGCGGGAAAAGGGACTCAGCAATGACAAAGGCTACCAGCTTGACCAGCCCGGTTATAATATTTATGAGGCGGACACTACCAGTTATTATGATGACTCTATTCTCCTTCAAAACGATTATATTTTCCCTGACAGCAATACCCGTTTTCTTTCTGACAGTGAAGTCCAGATGCTTTCTCCAAAAGTTCTGTGCTACGCAAAAAATGAAATCTATGCACGAAGAGGCAGATGCTTTGAATCTCAGGAACTTGTGGATTATTTTTATCCCAAGGCATGGTACAACGGATATATAAACGGAAAAGATTTTTCCACCGATATTTTTAACCGGTATGAAGCAGCAAACGCCAAGCTTCTGGAGGACTATGAATACACAAAGCTCCCCGGCGGCTATGAACTGTACTGACAGCAGACTAAAAAACATAGGACAGGGTGTGCATCTGCACGCGCCCTGTCCCAGCAGTTCAGGCAGACCTGAACTTTCACCTATTTTCTTCTTACATTACCTTTATATTCATTTGGCGTTTGTCCCACCTGCTTTTTGAAAATGTCACAGAAGTACCGGTAATTGCTGTAGCCTACCTTTTCACTCACTTCTGCAACCTTGTATCCCTCCTTGAGAAGACGCTTGGCTTCCTCAATCCTGATTTTCGTCAGATATTTGATGTAGCTCATCCCGGCCTCCTCTTTGAAGAGTATGCTCAAATAAGCCGGGTTCATTTCCACCTGGTCCGCCAGCTCTGTAAGTCCGATATCCTCATGATAATGGTGCTCTATATAATCAAGAAGGATCTTTATGGTCCTGTGCATATTCCCCAGAGTCTCAGAGTGAAGCTTCCGGAACATGGTTTTAAACAGCTCTCTGGTGACTTCATCCACTTCTTCCCTGTCTTTCAGCATTTCGATATTCTGGTAAGAGGGGAAATGCTCTTCTTCCTCTCCCTTTTTCCGCTGCTCATAAAAGATCCCAAAGGCCATGCAGATAAGCTTATAGCTCTCTTCCTTGTAATCCACAATATCAGAGGCATACACCTTAAGGGCTGACAAGGCCTCCTCCAGAACTGCCTCATACCCCTTGGTATTCTTTTCCACAATGAGATCCTTCAGTCTGGAACAGGCTTCCTGGTAAGCTTTTTTGCTCTGCTCCCAATTGCCTTCCTGCTTCTCAAGCAATTCTTCTGCCATAGTGAGAGTTTCCCTCACCTTGGAGATAGTGATTGGTTTGTCTATATACCCCTTGACCCCAAGGGAAAGTGCCCGCCTGGCATATTCGAATTCCTGATATCCGCTGATAATGACGAAAATCGTATCAGGGCATTCCTCCTTTGCAGCCTCAATAAGGGACAGCCCGTCCATACCAGGCATACGGATATCACTGATCACTAAATCCGGCTTTTGACTAAGGATCACTTGAAGACCATCGATTCCGTTCAGCGCATGGCCAGTCACCTCAAAATTCATCTTTTCCCTGGCGATCATAGCCTGGATTCCCTGAACCACAATGTATTCGTCATCCACTATGACTACTTTTCTCATCAAGAATTTCTCCTTTCGTATAAACAGCGGAAATTTTAATGGTCACCTTTGTTCCTATGGAAGGCCGGCTCTCAAAGGTGACGCCGTAACCCTCTCCGTAATACATGGAGATACGTTCCCGGACATTCTTCACTCCATAGCCGTTCTCCAACACACTGGTATCTCCAATTCCCACACCGTCATCCTCCACTGTAAACAGCAGATCATCACCTGTTTTCTTTCCTGTAACTTTGATGGTGCCGTTTCCCATCTTAGGCTCAAGGCCGTGGTACATAGCATTCTCCACAAAAGGCTGAAGGATAAATTTCAGGATATAACAGGACTGCACCTCATCATCCACCTGTACATCAAGGGCAAAGCGCTCTCCATACCGGAAATTCTGCACTTTCATGTAGGCACACACATGCTCTACCTCATCCTTTGCCAAAATGAGCTTGTTCCCTTTATTGAGACTGAGGCGGAAAATCTTTGACAGAGCCTCTACCATCTCTGCCATATCGTCTGCCTCATGGATCACAGCCATACAGTAAAGAGAATCCAGAGTATTATACAGGAAATGGGGATTGATCTGTGACTGCAGAAGGAGAAGTTCTGCTTCACGCTCTTTCAGCTGGCTGGAGAGAAGATGCTCACGAAGCTCCAGGTTATAATTTACCATTGTCTTAAATTTCGTACCGATCCTGCCGATCTCACTGTCGTCAAACTCCTCTGTAATGTTACGGTTTCCTTCTCCCACTTCCTCTATGATTCCTTCCAGTTTATGGAGAGGACGGTAAATCCACTCGGAAATATGCCTGGCTATGGCAGAACTAAGGGCCACAAGCAGAAGGATGATCATGCAGATGAGACACCCTATGAGCAGACTTTCTCTGGTAAGTTCAGACTTCTTCACAGCACTCACCATCTTCCAGCCGGTGATACTGTTGTGAAGCTCAGCTGTCACATAGCTTTTGTCTATGATTCCCAGTTCCTCATACTGGCTCTTGATTTCCTTTTGGTACTTTTCTTTCCCTGTGAGATATGCAATGTCTCTTTCTGCGCCGGGCACAAGGGCCATACAGCAAAGACTTTCGTAACCCTTGTTATAAATCTTAAAGGCTTCCTGCAGAAGTTCCTTACGGATATTTACAATTATATATCCCAGAAATTCACCGTTTTTCGGACTGTTTATCTGTTTTCCCATGGAAAAAGTAGTCTCCCGTTCAGGATGAAAAACATTCCAGCCAAAAAACACTTCCTTGCCCTTGGCTTCTTCTATCTGAGAGATCCAGTCACTGTCCTCAATTTTCAGGGAACGGTAATTCCGGCTCTCCCCCATATTTGTGGCATAGCTGTACAACTTCCCGGTGCGGTCCATCACAACAATTTCCCCTATGTTCATATCCTGGGAAGTGGTAGCGCTGCACACACTCTCCAATATATGGGACTGGGTGCTGGAAAAATATTTTCCCTGGTTTTCGTTACTCTCCTTCAATGTGGTCATAAACCTTGCATTGTTCAGAAGGTTCCTGGAAAGCTCAATAAGATTGTCCATCTGGATGTCTGCAATCTGGTTGGATATTTTCAGGTTATAGGTAAAAAACTCTTTATAGTTTTTTTCAATGGTATACTTGGAAACACCAAAGCTCAATGCCCCTAAGATCACTGCTGAACACACTGAAAGGAGAATCAGTGCACAGCGTATCTGGTCTTTAATGGCCATTCTTTGGTACCATCTCATCAGTCTTCCCATGGATCTGTACCTCCTTTTGTAACTGTGGAGAACCCAAAACAGTTTCTCCCCATTGCCTTATCATATCCTCTTCCTTCTGTAAATGCAATTCTGAATTGTGAACTATGGAGGCCCAGCTATGAAGTGTGAGCTATGGATGCTGATATCTCAACACTGAATAATTACTTAAGAGTCCCCATAATCGCCCGCGCTTCTTTCGGCGTTGCGTTTTCCAGGCCCATGGCATGTATCATATCCACAAGGCGTTCCACAAGCTGGAAATTATACTGAGCCTGCTCTCCGGGAGCCAGGTACGCACTGTCCTCAAATCCAATACGCACTGTCTCTGCTCCAAGGGCCAGAGCCGCTGCCAGAAACTCCCAATTATCTCTTCCGAAGTGGGTGACTCCCCATCTTGCATCTGCCGGAACCATAGAACGGAATGCAATAAGACTGTTCACAGTGGGCTGCATCCCTCCTCTGTGCCCGAAAACAAGATTATAAAATACCGGCAGGCGCATAGGAATCTTGCCTTTCATACGCTCAATATTTTCTATCATTCCAATGTCAAAGACTTCTACATCAGGAATCACTTTATGCTTATAAATCTCAGAGGCACAGTATTCAATATCTTCAAAAGGATTGAGATACACTGCATCTCCCAGATTGGTGCTTCCGGCATTTAAGGAGGCTGTTTCTACCTTAGGATAACTTAAGGGGCGGCAGCGTTCCTCAATGTTCATATCAGACACACCCCCTGTGGATGCCTGTACCACAAAATCTGCCCGGGCAAGAATCTTTTCGAAACATTCTTCCATATAAGTGGTATCCGGAGTTAAAGAACCGTCCGGTCTGCGGCAGTGCAGATGTACCATGGAGGCCCCTTTCCTGGCACATATCTCCAAATCTGCTGCCAGGGCATCTCCATCCACAGGCATGCCTGCTGCCACAGGAGCCACAGAAACTACTATTTTTCTCATATTTCTCTCCAATCTGCCATCCCGCAAACAGGGCTGTTCACTTCTTGACCAGTAACCTGAAAAGGGGACAGCTCTCAGTCTAATTCTTCCACAATTTCCCTGAGTGTGGAAACTTCACCCACATTTCCGGGGAAAATAATATAAGGCATGTTGGGGAACTTACTTTCCGGACCTGTCATCCATACAGGTATTCCCTTTTTAATCTGCCCCATGACCATTGCTTTTCTCACAGAAAGCCCTTTTGTGGCAACGTCGCTGGAAGTAATCCCGCCTTTTGCAATAATGAATCTTGGCTTTAGGGTCAAAAGGCTGACAACACGTGTAAGTGCATCGGAAATCCCCACGGAAAGTCCAAGTATTGCATCCTTATCTGCAGTGTCAGGCACCACAAGCCGGCGTGACGTATAAACTACCACTGTGGTACCTGCGGATATTACCTCCTGGACTTCTTTTAATACCTTGCGTACCTCACCTTCCAGTGTTCCTTCCGTGAAATAGCGGCTCACATTAAATTCAATAAAATGAAGGGGATGTCCTGATTCCATCAGGGAATTCAGCTGGTCTGTAGATTTTTTCACATGGGAACCTACCACCACAAGGCCTCCGGTGCAGACTTCCTTATCTGTGAGCTGATCCTTGGACAAAAGGGGAGCTTCCTTTACCCCGCCTATGATCCGCGTAAGGGCAGCGGCACTTCTGGCCAGATAATTTCTGCCCTGTTTCATAGCACGAAGCCAACAGATACAGAAAATTTTCACATCCACATAATCAATGGCATTTACGATGATTTTCTGGAAATCCCTTGCCCCGGCAAGTTTATCAGTAATCTCTTCCAGCCGGAATTCCCGCAGTTCCTCCAGGGAGACACTGATACAGTCTTCTTTTTTATATGTGCCCATGCTTTTCTCTTCCACATAAGCCCCAAGATGAGAATTCTCATAGGAAAAGGTCTTATCCCTTGCAAATTCTGTCTGTCCGGCCGGGGTGAGCTGATCCCCCTCCCTCACATAATGGACATCTCCAATAGTGTAGCGGCCTCCCTCTTTAAAAAAGGGACATATGATTTCACCATGAAAAACAAGTCCTGTATTTTTTTCCAGTGTTTCCCGGAGAACTTCTGTCTCCAGGGGGAAATGTCCTCTTAAAGTGGAATCCCCTCTTGAAACCACCAGAAATTCCTGTCCTGCCTTACGGGCTGCCTCTGCAATATTCTCCCCGATTTCCCGGTGTACCTCCCTGGTCTCATCCCGGGAGAAGCTCCTTGAATTTGTCAGCAAAAAAACCATGGGATCTGAAATGGAAAATACCTCCTGAAGCGTCTCAGGGGACCAGTCTGTAAACACAGGGACATCATGTACTGTCTGTGTACCTGTAGGGTCATCGTCAAGAATGATTATCTTTTTTGAAAATCCCTGTCTCTCTTCCTTGAGAAGCTTATCCGCAAACTCCTCGTCAGCCTTTGGAAAAGTTTCAAGCCAGGAAAGGGGCTTTGGTATTAAATCTGTCATTTTTGTTTCCTCCGTTTTGCCCTGTGACAATTGATCAACGGGACTATTTATATGCAATGGGAATCCAGATACGCATTTCCCCATATTCCCGGTTATCCCAGGCAAAATAGGGGATCAGGCGCGCCCTTGTACGGCTCATGCCCTGGTAGCGCAAAGGCTGGTACAATTTTTCCCGGTCAAACTGTTTTCTGTCCAGACAATAGAAATCTCCTTCCAAAGCAGTCACTGTACGCCCCTGTATTTCTATGGATTTACATTCAAATTCAGCATTTAAGTCAATCATTAAATCATCCAGGCTTTCCACATCTGCATCAGGAGTCTCCAGGCAGTAAACCAACGGTCCACGTTCCACTGCAGCCTGCCCTGTAGTTTCCTCCACCATTGTATGAGGCACTGTATACCTTACAGGCATGTCTAAATCTAAAGTAATCTCTGTATCTCCCGGTTCTGTAATGTCCACTGTAAAATAGGTTCCTGAATCCTTATCTATGAGAAGGACATGCTTCTCAGAGCTGTTTCCTTTCTCTGCCGGGGAAACGGTCACACTGCCGCCTGACGCCCAACCCGGAATTCTAAGCTTTACCTGGAAGGGCTTATCATTCTCCCTGTGAGAAATGTGCAGCAGGATCCTGCCGTCATAGGGATAGGCAGTTCTCTGCTGAACATGGAAAGAGGTTCCGCATTCCAGCTTTACATCAGCCTCACTTGCCCCGTACATTCCCAGCCAAAGAGCGCTGTCTGAACGGAGATAAGCATATTCGCTGGACTCTGCCAAAGTCCTGGCAAGGTTGGGCGGACAGCAGTAGCTTAGTATGTATTCACTTCTTGTCAAAGGCCAAATCAGCTGGTACTTCATGTTTTCTTTTTTTGCCCGGCGGAGCATATTTTCATAGAAATATTTCTTCCCGTCAAGGCTCACTGCCGCCAGATTCACATTGAGCATTGCCCTCTCCAAAGCGTCCATATACTCTGCCTGAGGCTCTATCTGAAACATTCTATAAGCCCAGAAAACATGGCCCAGAGAAGCGCAGGTTTCATTGTACGCTGTCACATTGGGAAGCTGGTATTCATATCCATATGCCTGATGTACCAGCTGATGGATAAAAAAGTTTCCGTAAGGGGACGCACCGTTGTACAAGGCACCGCAGCCCCCTGTAATATAAATCTTGGTGTCCATGAGATTCCGCCATACCTTGTGAAGCACCTCAAGGTATTCTTCATCCCCTTCCTCCGCATAGAGATCGGCAACTCCCGCATAGAGATAGTTGGAGCGTACCGCATGACCCACAATTTTCTCATGATCCTTTAATGGAATACGGTCCTGATTGTCATCGGTTCCGTCTGTCACTGAATCACGAAGGGTAACTGCCAGCCTGGCCAGATCCAGGTACCACTGCTCTCCTGTGGTCCTGTACATTTCCACAAGTCCCATATAGTGGGACGGGCATACTGCAGTCTGAACCTTCCCTGTCCGTGCATTCTCCTCATACATATTTTCCAGATAGCGGGCGGCTTTTTCTGCGATCTTCATAAAGTTATCCTTGCCTGTGATCCTCTTATACAGGCAGGCAGAAGTAAAAAGATGGCCGAAATTATAGACTTCAAAATCATTGATGTTTCCAAAGCGTTTGATTCCGTTTTGCTGCCGTTCTCCTAAAATCTGCTTGGTGGAAATATAACCGTCATCAAGCTGGGCTCGTCCGATCAGTTCAATATAGCCGTCCAGTTTGTTAAGCAGCTCCTGGTCATTTGTCTTGGCAGCCACGTACATAGCGGACTCCATCCATTTATAGAAATCCCCGTCGCCGAAATCAGTTCCCCCGAATTCACCCTGGGTTTCCCCTGCACAGATGCGAAAATTTTCTACCACATGGCTGATATCCTTATCCTCAAACATATTCTGGAGATGGGGCACAGTGGACTTTGCGCACATTTCAAACACATCCTCCCAGAACCCTTTGTTCCATTCGACACTGTTCCAGGATAGAGGGGATACCTTGGCATAAGGTGACTTTTCTGTATTCGTAAGCATTGTATGATCTCCTTTCTCTTATCTACCCTTGATTTTAGGGCACCTTTATTTTATGACTCCTTTATCAATAAGCGCTCTCTTCAGTGCCGCTGCTCCGTAGCGAGGGCTGGAGACTGTTGTTTTTCCGGTTTTTTCCTCAATCAATTCCTCACAGTAGGCCATAGAGCCCTGGCACAGAAGGATTACATCCACCTTATCTTTTAACTCCAATGCCTGATTTACAAGCAAGTCCTTGAACTGTTCCTGATCAAGCCCAAAAGCATCTACAAGACCGTCAAACAGCTCTACCTCTTTGCCCATCTCCCGTGCCACACGGAGGATTGTATTCTTTGTAGGATTAAGTGTGGTGGGCAGTGTAGCCAGCACACCGATTTTTCTGCCCCGGCGCACTGCATCCCGGCACATCTCTTCGTCAATGCGCACAATGGGCATCCCTATATATCTGGCTGTATCCTGGGCGCAGTCTGCCACTTCCCCCACAGAGGAACAAATATTCAGCACTGCTTCAGCCCCGTCCTGGGCTGCTTTAAGAAACATGGTAATGAGACGGCTTGCTGCATTGCGGGTGACAGAGCCGTGTTCCCGTGTCTCCGCCAGAATGGAGGGATCTGTATAGGTAAGAAGTTCTGTGTGTTCCCCTATTTGTTTTTTTACTTCTCTTTCCACTAATTCAATTAATTCCGGTGTGGTACTGGTGTATATAAGCCCTACTTTCATATCTCGTCCTCTTCTCTCTTAAAAATTTTTCTCTTCAGTTTCACTTCCGGCAGAGCGCCGGATATACTGACAATATCCTGCTTTAATAGTGCCACAGATAAGGGAAACTTCCTAGTCGGATAAATTTTGGTTTTTGTCAGGAAAATTTAGGGTGGGTGTTTTCCATTTTGGGGAGAAGTGCCCTAAGGGAAGCATTGATGCCTATTTCCCTGCCCCTATATAAAAACCGCCGGGAGTGACAGCAGTCTTTCTCCCGGCGGCTCACCTCAGTACACTGAGACTAAATTTTATACATACTTACACCTGCGCTCCCTTCCACCATGGAAATTCACGTTCCAGCCATTTTCCGGCCAGATCAGCCCAGGGTTCGCAGCAGCGCACAATTCCTCTCCCGTTCTCATTGGCAGTCAACTCATTGCCCAAACCGATTCCGTGAAGTCCATTTGGAAAAAGATGATATTCCACAGACACACCTGCCTTCCGCAATGCCTGCAGAAACAGCAGTGAGTTTTCCATGTAGACAGTAGAATCTTCCACTGTATGCCACATAAAAGTCCTGGGAGTATCTGCAGTTACCTGATTCTCCAGGGATAGTTCATCCTTTAGTTCCTCATATCTGTCACCGCACAAATTCCGGAAGCTGTCATGATGGCCAAACTCTCCGGCGGTAATCACAGGATAGCACAATATCTGTCCGTCAGGGCGCATCTGCTCTGCCTTGAGACCTGAGGCTTCACTTAAAAACGGCTGATTCCAAAAAGTGCCCAGGGAAGCCGCCAAATGCCCCCCTGCAGAAAATCCCATAACAATAATCTTATCTTCCTCTATAAGCCATTTATCTTTATTTCCCCGGAGCAGGCTTACTGCCTTGGCAAGCTGACAGAGGGCCTGTGGAAAAACTGCCGGCTTAACACTATACCGCAGCACTGCCGTGTGGTACCCCATTGCCATAAACTTCAAAGCTTCTGCTTCCGCCTCTCTGTCCGATGTCATCTGATAGGCACCTCCCGGGCAGATAATAATGGCAGGCCGTCTCTGCCCCGGGTACAGTTCCTTTGACTCCTCCCAAAAATAAGTAAGAAGATATGCACTCTCCTGATCATTTTTTTCTTCAATAACTATTTTTTCATGGATCATAATAGTCTCTTCCTTTCTTTTTCCGTTCCTTTGCAAATTTCGGCCTGCTCTTCTGCCGTTAAAATGCCCCTCTCCGGCTGTCGGAAAGGGGCTGTCTGTCTTTTCACATTATTTTACACTATAGATTATTTCTTATTCTTCTTAAGAAAGTAAAGGAGTATCAGGATAATAACAAGCATTACTCCTGCCACACTCCATACTACAGGGCTTTTATACCATGGAGATGAGGATTTCACTTCGCTGCTGGAAGCATCCTGGGCCTTATCCTGTTTCTCAGTTGGTGTCGCCGCTTCTGCAGGCTCCTTGGTTTTCTCAGGTTCTTCTGTAGGCGTGACAGCCGATGCATCCTCTGTAGGGGTTGCTTCTTTCGTCGGCTCCACTGTAGGTGTAGCCTCCTTTGTGGGAGCAGCTTCCTTAGTAGGTTCAGCTTCTTTTGTGGGTGTAGCTTCCGGCTTCTCAGTCGGTGCAGACTTCACGTCCTCACCAGGAGCAGCAGTTGGTTCTGAGTCCTTATTACCTGAAGATGCCGTCATAACATCTGATGATGAATCCTGTTCCTCCGCCGGGGTGACTGTTGCCTCCGGTGAAGCTGTAGGTTCACTTGTAGGAGCCGCAGTTGGCTCCGGTGTTGCTGTGGGCTTCGGCGTAGAAGTAGGCTTAGGTGTTGCTGTAGGAACAGCAGTTGGTTTCGGTGTGGCTGTGGGTTCAGCAGTAGGCTTGGGAGCCTCTGTGGGTTCTGCAGCTGCTGCCGGCTCTCCTTCGGAACCATTCTTTTCTACCATAACAACTGTATCTTCCGCTTCCTCTGCATTCTTCTTACTGCCGGTGGTATCGTCCATATTGACCCAGCCTTCTGTGCCATTGGCCGCAGTCTTTCCCCAATGTCCTTCATCTTTTGACTCTAGTTCCTGGGTAATATGCAATTTCTCGCCATTTGCAACTTCCTCTATACCTGATACTTCGCCGTATTTCCCTCCAGGTCCTTTATGAAGTGCAGTGGAACCATCCTTGGCATCCACCTCCACATCATAATCCACATCCTCACCGCCGCCAAGACGGTACTCCGACTGGATTGCCTCAGATAAAGTACTTGGCTTCAGATCATCAAACTCTACATAACCATACATACCATGATACTGTGTATATCCCCAGTCTTTATTGTCATCACCCTTTTTCTCGCCCTCAATATGAAGGGCAGTACCATTGGGAATAAGCTCGTTATTCAGTTTTGAATTGCCTGTCCCTGCATTAGAATAGATGTCAATTCCTCCGTCAGGAGATTCCACTATCATATAGTAATCTGTAAAATAGTCCGGTCTCTGCTCATATCCCGGCTCGTCTGCCCACACATTCACTGTTATAAGCAGGCTCAGCAATAATGCCATGCAGATACTTATTCTTTTCCTCATATTACTCCCCTTCAATCTTTTTTATCACAGCGCTTCCTCCGTCTCCCCACGGACAAAACTGCTGCATTTCATTTTTTATAATAATTCTATGATACTTTGATTTATGCTATGTATCTTCTATTTTAACACACCTTGGGCTGGTTGCAATCCTTTTTTTAACAAATTTTCCTTTATTTTTTAAACAGATTCCATAAATATACATAATTTCTTAGCACAAAACATTATGTGTATTCCCCGAAGAGTTTTTGTACACCAGGAAAGCCATGATTTTCTGTATAGAGAAAGGGGGCTTCTTTGGTACAGAAAAGGCAGGACTGGAAAATATTATATTTCCGGCCCTGCCAAAAGTTATTTCAACTGTTAAGGAGTATCCCTTTACAGCTTATGATTTTTATTTGTACAGAGGACCATAAGTCTTGCAGGCTCTGTAATCTGCACCTTCTTTGTCCATTCCGAACGCATTCCAGGATGCCGGACGGAAGATTTTTTCTTCCGGAACGTTATGCATGCAAACCGGAATTCTCAGCATTGAACACATTGTGATCAAGTCAGCACCGATATGTCCATAAGAAATAGCACCGTGGTTAGCGCCCCAGTTATTCATCACATCATAAGCAGTCTTGAATGCTCCCTCACCTGTACATCTTGGTGTAAACCAGGTACATGGCCATGTATAGTCAGTACGTTTCCACAGCTTGTCAGATACTTCGGACGGAAGTTTAACAGTCCAGCCCTCTGCAATCTGCAGAACCGGTCCAAGACCCTTAACAAGATTCAGACGGATCATGGTAACAGGCATCTCAGCTTCTGTCAGGAAACGGGAAGAATATCCGCCTCCGCGGAAATATCCGTTGTCAGCAGCGTTCCATGTAGTTGCCTCCATAATAGCCTTCTGGTCTTCTTCTGTAACATCCCACCACTGCTTCATCACACCGTTGCCGTCAGCATCCTTGGCCTGTCCGTTTGCATCAAGGCATGCAGCTCCGGAGTTGATCAGATGGATAAATCCGCCGTTTTCTTTGGCAACGCCTTCCAGGTCATATCCTGTAGCTTTCTTAACTGCCTCAGGGCTCCAGTATGTACGAACATCAGCAAAAATCTGTGCACGGTTGGTAAGAAGTTTCATAAACATCATGCCAAGTCCGTTGAGCACGTCGTTCTCTGTTGCCAGAATATATGGTTCTCTTGCTCCATTCCAGTCAAAAGAGGTATTGAGAACTGCCTCCGGGAAGTCACAGTTAGGATAAAAGTCTGTCCACTGTCTCTGTCCCTGAAAACCAGCTGCAATCGCGTTATGGCCGATTGCTTCCTCTGAGAACTTCGCATCCAGGTTTTTATTTCCGTTCATCAAATCCTTGATGATAACTGCCATTTTTACTACAAACTCAAACTGCTCTTCTTTCTTCTCAGGTGATGCCTGCAGTTCTTCCGGATTCTTGTCAAATCCGATCTTGCAGGTTTCCTTCGCCCAGGCAAGAGCTTTCTGGAATTCAGCTTCGTCATAGATGCCTTCTGACATACGGCGGATGATCTCCACCTCATCAACAGACTCTACACGCATGCCCAGGTAAGACTCTATAAAGTCGGAATCAATGATAGATCCGCCGATACCCATACAGATAGAACCAATCTGCAGATAAGATTTGCCTCTCATAGAAGCTGCAGCTACAGCCGCACGTCCAAATCTGAGCAGCTTCTCCTCAACATCAGCCGGAATGCTGGTGTCGTCTGCTTCACAAACATCATGTCCGTAAATTCCGAATGCCGGAAGTCCCTTCTGTGCATGAGTAGCCAGAACAGAAGCAAGATAAACAGCGCCGGGTCTCTCTGTACCGTTGAAGCCCCAAACAGCCTTAATTGTCTGCGGGTCCATATCCATAGTTTCAGCTCCATAGCACCAGCAAGGAGTAACTGTCAATGTAATATCTACTCCTTCCTTACGGAATTTATCAGCACAGGCTGCTGCCTCGCCTACACGTCCAATGGTACTGTCTGCGATGACAACCTTCACAGGCTCACCGTTAGAATATCTCAGATTCTCTTCAAACAGTTTAGCTGCAGACTTAGCCATATTCATTGTCTGCTCTTCCAAAGATCCTCTCACATCCAGGGCGCCTCTGCGTCCGTCAATAGTAGGTCTGATTCCAATTACCGGATAACTTCCAATCAATCTGCTTTCAGCCATAATCAAAATACCTCCTGATTTATATTTTCTGCTCTGCAAAGAACTTCCTCTTTGCTGCTTCTGAACATAATTATACGATTGCCAAACCAAAATTACTTGTGTTATAATAGCAAATAATAGTACAATATTCACTTTTTCAAAAGCATCCATAAAATTTCTATAAATTTTGAAAAGGAGGGGATTTTTTGCATGATCTGGACCGTAACGAGGACCGCTTAAGAGGCACCTATGAATTTCCGTTTGAATTTCATCATATCGAAAGTACCCACCCACGCTATGTCATGTCCTATCACTGGCATGTGGAATATGAAATCATACGCATTCTCCAGGGCTCTCTTATTGTCACTTTAGACGAGAAAAGCTTCACCGCAGTACCCGGGGATATCATTTTTGTGCACAGCGGTATTCTTCATTCAGGCATTCCTGACAATTGTGTTTACCAGTGTATTGTGTTCGATATCAATACCTTCCTGAAGCATAATTCTGTCTGTGCTGCATATATGCAGAAAATCATCCACCAGGAGATCATGGTTTACCATCACTACACAGAAAAACAGCCCGAAATACAGCAGACTGTCTCTTCCCTTTTCGACTCCATATGGCAGAAAAATCCCGGATATGAAATGGTGGTTCTTGGACAATTTTACCACTTTTTTGGTCTGGTTTTTGGTAATCATTACTATTTGGAAAGCATACCAAAAGCCCGCCGTGACTATAAACGTATCCTGCAGTTGAAACAGATTCTGGAGTTTATTGAAAGAAATTATACGAACCAGATCACTCTCCAGGAGCTTTCTGCTTCCGTATCCATGTCACCCAAATATTTCTGCCGTTTTTTTTCAGAGATGACCCACCAGACTCCTATGGATTACCTGAACCGCCAGCGGATCGAACAGGCTTGCTACCAGCTTGCCACCACAGACGATTCCATCACGGAAATAGCATACCGGAATGGCTTCAACGACCTTAGCTACTTCATCAGGACCTTTAAAAAATATAAGGGAATCACCCCCGGAAAATACAAAAGAAGATGATCAGCCATATCCAGAACAGAATGGAGTGCTTCCCTGGTATTCAAAATAAAGCGGTACAGCAGCGCTTATGGTTTCATGGAAAAATCATCTTTGTTTTTGAGCACTTCAAGCGCTTCGGGAAGACTATGCACCACTGTAACTCCCTCTATTTCAACAGCACCCTTTCTGTCAAGAAGAATAGGATATATCCCCGCAGCCATGGCACCTTTTACATCGCTGTTCACAGAATCTCCGATGTGAACAGCTTCGCCTGGTGCACAGCCGCTGACCTCCAAGGCTTTTTCAAATAATTCTCTTCGGGGTTTATAAGCCTTCACCATATCTCCGCAGATAATATCTGTTGGATGCAGTCCCTTATGGCGCATTCCCTCCTCCACATATTTTCTGCCGTTGTTGCTGATAATGTAAATCGGCAGACTGCATTTGCTGAAAAATTCTTTCGTATCATCAAAGGCCGGGGCATACATCCAAAAACGCTGTACCAGGGTATGAAGGTCTGCCAGATTCTCCTTTAAATGATATTTCTGCACCAAAGCTTCCAGAAGCAGATCCACAATTTCATCCTCAGTCCTGTAGGAATCTCCGTAGCTTTCTTCTTCTTTCTCTTTAAGCATCTGCCACCACAAACCTACTAATTTTTCCGGTGACTTTTCATCACAATTCCTGCAGATGCGCATGATCATCTCCTGAATATCCGCACCGCCTTCTTCAATTATAGTTCCTGTATAATCTAAAAAAACTGCCTTTAACATCTTCCTGATCTCCATTCTCTCTGTCCGTCAATGCTATTTCCGCCTAAAACGGTTTTAAAGAAAAAGCTCATTTGGCTTTCTCCCGCTGCACACCTTCTTAAGCTTCGCTGCTGTCCCAAGGACTAAAACAGAATTTACTTTCCGGGCATGCTGGGGACATACTGTTATACAACGCATACAGGAAATACATTTATCCTCATCCACAGTATCCGGGTTATCTTCAGGGATCGCCCCCACCGGGCACTCTGCCGCACATTTGCCGCATTTAGTACAATCATGCCCTGCTTTAGGTTTCAGGGGCACTCCGTTATATTCACGGTAAGGGCTGTTTCCGGGAACCTTCAATTCTTTCTTATTATTGATTTCCTGCCCATTGTCTTCTATGTATGCATTCTCAAGACTCTCCTGGACCCTTTTGGCAAATTCCTGCAGCTCCTTTCTGTCTTCCTCGTCAGGACGACCGGCTCCATACTGTCTCACTATGGAATGTTCCGCCACTGCTGCCAGAGCTGCAACCACCTCAAATCCACAGGCCCCGCACTCTTCCTTAAGCTCCAATAAGGTGTCGTCATAAGCACGGTTTCCGTATACAGCGGCTATCACTGCCTTTGCCCCTTGTACCTTCATCTGTTTCATGCGCTCAAGAACGATACCGGGGACCCTCCCGCCATAAGAAGGTACTGCTATGATACACACATCTTCCTCTCCAAACTCATACGTGCTGTAATCACAGTCTCTTATTGATAAATCGATCCACTGTTCTGCCGGCATCTTCTCACAAAAAAATTCCATTACCTTCTTTGTTCCCCCTGTGGGGCTGAAATACATACAGTTAATCCTCATATCCTTTATCCCTCTTTCTTCCTTTTATCAATTCTTCTTCTGTGCGTTTGCCGCATAGCGCCATCATTGGCTCCACCTGCTCCCAAAATCCGGCAACCTGACGGAGACTGCTGCTCTTAGGATCCAGAAAATAATAATTCTTAGTCCCTTCCCGCCTCACATTGATCACCTGTGCATCGCGAAGCACCCTCAGATGATGAGACACGGCAGAGCGTGAAATATTGGTCCTCTTTTGGATTTCGCCCACACGGATCCCCCCTGTTCCTCCAGTTTCTATGAGAGTGACAATGATTTCCTGGCGCACAACATCTCCTATCGCCTCCATAACCGGCCTTGCCTGTTCGAAATCATTAAGAAACTTCTGCCTTATCTCATCAAATTCTTTGTCTGTCATACTTTTTCTCCAATGGTCTATTTATATTGACCATTATAATACGCAGACAGGCTAAGAGCAACATTGGTGCAAAAAATCGAGTTCAAATATAGCGCACAGGTAATTTGAAACGACAAATAGCCCATAGGACAGCAGGGAAATTCCTCTGTTAATTTTCCCAGTCACTGTCCTTATACACGATTTTCCCGTTTATTATTGTATACAAAGTTTTTGTAAATACTTCCATAGGGTTTCCGTCAAACACTGCAATATCAGCATCTTTCCCCTTCTCAAGGCTGCCTACCCTGTCATCCACACGGCAGATTTCTGCAGGATGGATCGTCAATGCCTTCAGCCCTTCTTCCACAGAAAGCCCATATTTCACCGCAAGGCCTGCACAGAGAGGAAGGTATTGGATCAGCGCCACCGGATGATCCGTGGTAACAGCCACCTTGACCCCAGCTTCTGCAAGGATATGTGCTGTCTTAAAGCTCATATATTCCACTTCGATTTTTGAACGGGCTGTAAGATCAGTACCCACAATTGCAGGAAAACCGGATTCAGCAATCTCCTCCGCAATGAAATGTCCCTCTGTACAGTGGTCAATGGTAATGTCCACATGAAATTCTTTTGCAATACGAATAGCTGTGAGAATATCATCAGCCCTGTGTGCGTGGGCTTTCATAGGTATCTCTCCATCTAGTACCTTAAGCCATGGCTCCAAATCAAAATCCCTCTCCATATGAGGATCGTTCTTCAGTCTTTCTCTGTACTGGACTGCCTTAAAAAGCTCCTTTCTCAGCATATAGGCCACTCCCATTCTTGTGGAAGGGCACCTGTTCTGATCTCCGTAAGTAGTTTTAGGATTCTCCCCAAACGCCACTTTCATTGCGGCAGGATTTTTCACGATCATATCATCGATACATCTGCCCTGGGTTTTCATAAATACAAACTGTCCGCCTACCACATTAGCACTTCCCGGACCAGCCATCACAGATGTGATACCTGCCTGTATGGCATCATGAAAAGCAGGATCCATAGGATTGACCGCATCAATAGCGCGGAGAGCCGTAGTCACAGGATCCGTCTGTTCATTACAGTCATCCCCTATGAGCCCTGTTTTTTCTTCCGTAATCCCGATATGTGCATGTGCCTCTATCAGTCCCGGCAGCACCCAGGCACCTTTAACATCCAAAATATCCTCTTCAGAACCTTGCAGGCTGTTTTTAAGGTCATCCATTTTTCCTGTCCCTGCAATCTTAGACCCTTCTATCTTCACATACCCCTTATCTATGACCGGTCCGGCCATAGTATATATCTTTCCGTTGATCAGCAGCATAAGTATCTCCCTCCATAAATTGTTTTTAAACCCGCTGTACTGCAGCTATCGGAGTTTTACAACTTATAGTATTTACAGAGAAATATTTTCTCATACTGTTTTTTGCAGACTATTGGTAATCTGCACATTCTCCCTTGTCTCCTCGTCAATACGTCTTCTTAAATCCTCTAAAATCTCACAGCCGCTGAACAGCTCTTTACCGTAATTCAGATTGAACTGATAATCGAAATCAACAGGATTGGCTCCCTGGTTGTGCTGAATGATCGTTTCTGCCTTATCCAATGCTTTTACCAGACGCGCCTCCCTTGTTTCACCGGCTTCATATTCCTCCCACAGCTGTATGAGACTGCTTCTCACAGGTTCCTCAAGAAGTGCCGCCGCCCTTTGTACACCCTCTGACTCTTCTTTATATTTCTCTTCTGCATCAGGAAAATCCGCAGCTGATTTGTCCCCCTCATACAATTCCCCCATATCATGTACCAATGCCAGCATTAAGACTCTCTGTGCATCAAGTTCCGGAAACTCTGCAAGCATAACTCCCGCCAGCATAGCCAGACGCCAGGAATGTTCAGCAGTGCTTTCACGATGGCCATCTGAAGTCCAGGCTGTACGTGTCACATTTTTAAGCTGCTCCATTTCTTTGATAAACTGCAGATATTGCATACTGCTTTTCCCCATATTGCCTTGCCTCCATCAAATGTACTCACATAGTCGTATTTAGCGTAACAACGCTGCATATTTTGTCAGCACATTAATTTTTTATTATGGATAACTATATCATGTCCTTGCAGAAAAGTCACTTGGCTTTATTGTCCTACAGGAAATTGATAATGTTCCTGTGGGAACTGTTTGGAGTACGTTCTTACGACAGGAAAAGCCTTGCATCCCCTTCTGCGGCTTTGCAAAGCATTTTCCCCTAAAAGTATATCTGCATTCATTTGATATCGAATCTATTCAGCATTTCCTGAAGAAATTCTGGTTCATCCAACCGGCTGATTTCATCTGAAAAGCCATTTTCCATCATTTTTCTCACAAGCCTTATAATTTTATCACTGCCGCGCTTTTCCCCGCGTATTTCACCACGCTTTTCTCCACGTTTTTCTCCGCGTATTTCACCCCGTTTTTCTCCGATTTCTTCTCTTTCATCTAACAATTCCCCAAACAGCATGTACTCTTCCTCCTTTTCTCTATTCTGTTTCACTGTCTGAACCCTCTGATGAAGTCTCTGTATAAACAGGTCCTCTCCATAGCGCTGCGCACATCTGTCTGTAGATTCTTCCACATACTTCAGAAAATGAACCAGCGCTTCGGGCACTTCACTATCATTTGTACCCTTAGTGTTCAAATATATTTTGTGGGTTCCGTCTCCAAGATACCGCTTCTCTTCACGACTTAAATTTTCATATATATAACGGTATTTTCCGCCGTGAAAAGGGTCAAAAGTACAGATGAAGATCACATAATTCTCACACAGTTCCATGAAATCCCGGCCGTTTGCCAGGGAGAGGACATCCTCCATGCTCTGGTGGTAGCGGCTCCGTTTGGGAAGCTGCTGCTTTCTCGCATTCTGCATCTCTGCATTATAGTTTGCCCCAGCATTCCACGCCTTAACATCAAGGCGAAGGGCCCGCTTCTGGGGATGATACTGACGGTTTTCTTCTGTGTGTACCTGTACCTGCCCAATGGTTTCCCCTGTACAGATTTCCAGCATATCTCTGCAGAGCTCCTGGTCCTCCATCACAGCAGGAAACAAAAAATAGTTACTCAGATTCAATTCTTTGAAAGCTTTATATCTTCTCATTTTATCTCCTTTACGACAGGAAAAGCTCCGCCTCCCCTTCTATGGCTCAGCAAAGCTTTTTCCCTTAGAAGTGATTCCTTTCGCCTGCGAGATAACGCAGGCTGACATGTTCTCCGGCTCTTACAGAGCCAGAGCTATGGCAGGTGTTTTGACACCTTCTTTTGTAACATTGACATGAAATGATTTTATGAGCAAAAGGGGCATGTTCACCCCTGATGCCTGCAGATTTCTTCCCCGAAAAATATTGTTTCCGGGGCTATGCCTGGTGATTTGCACCTTCTTTCGTATTGCCTGACTGAAGCTATGCTTTCCCGGTGCGTAAAAACTGCCGCACTTCCCCCTTGGCATTGCTCTTCAAGTAATTCTCAGTTATGTAAAATATCCAAAGGTAATGTACCGATATAGGCAAGGCTCCATTTCTCAGGAATTGGATGTGTTTCCGCAGCATGATGCAGCGGCAGATCTACTTCTGATGTATATCATATTTCACCTCCGTTCCTGACAGCTCTCCCCCTATCTGAAAGGGGAAAGCTGTCGGATACATGATTTTCCCGAGCTGTGTTATCAAGCCCGGATCACTGTCATTGGTGAATATCTTTGTTTTTCTCTTTTGTTTCTTCTATTTTATCAAAATTTCGAGAAAAACACAACTAAAACAAGTACAAAAAGTTCTATATTTTTCGACGGTTTTAACCAAAATCCACTGCGAAATATGTCTTATACCGTAGATTAATCACGGATACTGCTTCCTTATGCTTCTCTGGTGATCTCCATGAATTTCTCGCCATATTTAGAATACTTATGTTCTCCCACCCCGGTTACCCGGAGCATTTCTTCTTTTGTTTTCGGCTTTAGTATACACATATGCACAAGGCTTTTGTCGGAAAATACAATATAAGGCGGAACTTTTTCCAAACGGGCGATTTCTGTCCGCAATTGACGAAGGCGCTGGAAAAGAGGCTCATCCTCTTCTTTCAGAACAGCGGCAGTACCCCCGGATTTAGACACTTTTTCCTTCTTTTCAACAGTCTTCTTCGGCTGTTCTTTTGCCATCTTCATGGTGAGTGCTGCATCCTCCGAAAGCAGTTCCCCGGAGTTTGCCGTGAGCTTTACAATAGTATATTCATCATTTGTCAATTCCAGATATCCCTTTAAAAGCAAATGATTAAAAATCTGACGCAGACGGTACACCGGCACCTGACTGCAGGCATTGTAATACGGATTCTCATCCATGCGGTACTGGCGGATTTTTGCTGTATTCGCACCCCTCAGCGTATCCAGGATCACATTAATGCCATAGCGCTGTCTTGCAGCTTTCACACACCCTATGACAGCACGGGCCTCTTTTGTAACGTCCGCTTCCTCAAACTCTGAAAGACAGTTGGAACAGTTCCCACAGTAGTTTGCCCCATATTCTCCGAAATACCGCAGTATGTACTCTCTCAGACACTCATGGGTAAAACAGTAAAAAGTCATCTGCCGAAGGCGTTCTCTGTCCCGTTCAAGGACAAGCTGCCTTGTCACCGGGTCCATCTCCTGATTCTCCTGATTGTTGTCAATAAAAAGCTGATTTGTCACAACATCCTGTCCTCCGTAGAGAAGAATGCAGTTGGCCGGTTCTCCATCTCTTCCTGCCCTTCCAGCTTCCTGATAATAACTCTCCATATTCTTAGGCATGTTATAGTGGATGACATAGCGGACATCGGATTTATCAATCCCCATTCCGAAAGCATTGGTGGCAACCATGATCCGGCACCGGTCATAAATGAAATCATCCTGGTTATTCCGGCGTTCCGCATCAGATAATCCGGCATGATAACGGGTGACGCTGTATCCGTCCTTCGTAAGCTTTTCACATACCTCTTCCACCAGTTTTCTTGTTAAGCAGTAGATAATACCACTTTCTTCTTCATGAAGCTCCACATAGTTTTTCACACAGGCATACCGGTCTTTTGGTGTCTGAACAGAAAAAAACAGATTACTCCTGTCAAATCCTGTTGTGAGTACTTCCGGCTCCTGAAGCATAAGAATGTCAATAATATCATCCCTTACTTCTTTTGTGGCTGTAGCCGTAAACGCACTTACAACAGGACGCTTTGGGAGACGTTCAATAAATTCCACAATTTTCAGATAGCTTGGACGGAAGTCCTGTCCCCACTGTGACACGCAGTGGGCCTCATCCACAGCCACCATGGAAATATGAGCCTGCAAGGCAAATTCCAGGAAAGAATCCGTAAGCAGCCGTTCCGGTGCCACATATATAATAGGATAGCGCCCTGCCTTTGCATACTGCAGTGCTTTGTAATATTGGTTTACCGTAAGGGAACTGTTGAGATATGCAGCTGATATGCCGGCCTGGTTTAAACTGCTCACCTGATCTTTCATAAGGGAAATCAAAGGCGAAATGACAAGAGTGATCCCCTCCATCATAAGCGCCGGTATCTGGTATACCATAGATTTCCCTGCACCCGTAGGCATTATCCCCAATACGTCCTGCCCCTTAAGGATACTGTCAATAAGTTTCTCCTGTCCTTCCCGAAAACTGTCATATCCAAAATATTTCTTCAAAATTTCCTGTTTGTCTAAATTGTACAATTCTATTCCTCACTTTCCTGAAAGGAAATACTCTATTTTCACCATATACTAAAGCCTACCATTATCTAAGCATTCCTGCAAGAGAAAAAAGCGGGAGCACCTGAATGCCCCGCCTGTTTATTACACATAATTATATCCCTTATTTATTCTGCTGCTCTGTCCGCCAGCTCCTCATACACAGTTTTCGTAATCTCCGGGTCATCATCATTGAGCAGATAAGTGGTTTCATCCTCCCCATTACCCACTGTAACCAGGAGAAACGGCGGATGGCGGTAAGCAGTGTAGCTTATGACAGGACCTGTCTTTTCATAGCGGAAACGTCCTTTTCCATAAGCAAAGGTACCCGTACCCTGTGTCCGCACCCCATCTCCCAGCTCGTCAATACTGTTGATCAGCTCTACGGAATCCAGGGCTTCCAGGGGGATTTCAGCATGGTAAAACTTACCTTCCACCTCCAGAATATTTTCATCCCTGTTCAGCCTGACATCTGCCAGCTGGCCGCTCCAATCCACATATTGGGGATACACAAGATAATATGCCAAAGGTATGACAGCCACGCCCCATACAATAAGCCAGAAAATCCAGCTACCAAGCCTTGCTCTGTTCAGATTCATATTTAAGCCGCCGCTGTTATTGTTTTTCATCACTGCAGGGTCATAAGGATTATCGTAATAAAGCCCAAACCTGCCCATAAACCAGTAATCATCTTCGTCCCCGGAATAAAAATCATCAGGATACAGAACCTCCTTTTTCCATGTGCGGTATTTCCGGTGCTGCCAGAATGCAGCTATGAGAATTATAAGTTCCAAAATCCCCATTCCCGCCATAGATGAAAAAAGAGGCAGCCGTTTTAAATAGAAAACAGTAAAGCAGGAACAGATAACCGGCAGTACTGCCGCGAAAAGGAAAAGCACAATATAAGGCCATTTCTTAATATCCTTTTTGCCAAGTCTCATGTCGGCACGGTGAACAGCCGTATATTGTGTGATCCATCCTTTCTCTTTTTTAAGGGTAAGTAATTCAGCCCTGGCCTTTCGGCCAAAGTAAGGCGGTATCATAAGATAAGAAAAGATCACTGCAGTTATCAGCAATATCTGTCCGATCTCATCCAGAAACAAGAACAAGGGGACAACAGCAGCTTCTCCCCAGGTAAGGCGGATGATCTTCCCCCTGTACCTGCCCAGTACATCAGTAAATTCCGGCATAGAAAGAGCCTCTCTGGGAAGAAGCACCATAAAAGGCCGTTGGTCTTTAGGCTTCCAGTCAAGGGAACAGGTATAGTAAAAACATGGAATGATCATACCAAGATCTGACAGAATCATAATGATGCTGCATAGCAAATTTGGCATACGCATAAAGTTTCCTCCCGGCTCTGTCACACTTCCTGCAAAATCAATTGTGAATTCATGGATTACTGTGGGGGAATCTGCTGTTTCTAAATTACATATTGTACCAGCTTCATATTTTCATCATAGGCAAGAGTGTGCTTCACATCACCATTTTTGTGCTTCACAATGCAGACTGCCACAGCATACTTTTTGCCATCCTGCTCCTGCCCTATCACTGCACATTTGCCAAATTCCTCAAATTCGCCCTTTTCTTCTAATATCTTAAGGTAATTGTCATAAATATCCTGGGTCAGGCTCCCCTGCACCTCTGTGACAAATCTCTCCTTCCAGGCGTCAAAATCCCCTGATTCGCCTATGGTAATATCCTCCTGGGCCTGCTTTTTCACCCCTTCCTCATCAAAGTTCTCTCCCAGCTTATTACTGTCACCGCAGCCTGCAAGTAACACTGCCGTCAAAGTTATTACTATCATTGCCGCAAATACTTTTCTAATTTTTTTCATATCCTTCTCCTCCTGTTCTTACTGCCAAATTCACTTTTTTGTCCCAATTTTTCCGGCATCTCAGCACTAACACCAATGCCAGCACTCCTTCTGCCGTGATAAGGCCTTCCAGTACCCAGGGATTACCCAGAATAATGAGAAAGTCCACAATACCATGAAGGAGAATAGCCAAACCAAGATACCCTATTTTCTTTTTCTTCAATCCATACAGGACAACAAAGGTAAGCCCTGTATGCACCATCATAGTAAACAGCCGTTCCCAGGCTGCTATTGCCAGGTTCCATCCTGCCGCTTCTGTTCCGGCAAGAGGAATTATCTGTACAAAAAATATCCAAGCCGCCTCAAATCCTCCATGGCCCAGACCATAGGCTGCCCCGTCCATCCACGAAACTCTTCCTTTCCTGAAAATCCCCAGCCCCAGCCAGCGGGCACACTCTTCAGCTATCCCGGCTGTCAGGCCTAATATGACAAAATACAATACTATATTGGTGTACGGCAAAAGTGTAAACCAATCATTTTTCTCCCTTGCGGCTTCAAGAAGGGACAGACGGATCAGCGGCTGGGATATAAAGAATCCTGCAGCACCCACAATAAATGAGAGAAACGTCCCATCCTTCCGCCGCAAAAAATAGATTGCCCCCGTCAAAGGTATTCCCACACAAACCAAAAACGAAATCACAATGAATATCATACCCCGGCCTCCTGTCTTGCTTTTCTTTCCTGTTTATTTCTTGACCAGTAACTCTTTCCTATTCCTTTCCCGGTATCATCACACTGACCCGGTATTCTTTGTCTGTAACAATCTGCTGAAGGCTCCCATGATATTTTTCCAGCGTATACTTCACATTCACAAGTCCAAGTCCCATATGACTCTGTTTTCTTGCTTCCTGTTTCCCGGTATCCATTGCCCGTGAATTACAGATCTGCACTACCCGGAACTCCTGTACCATATCGATTTTCAGATTCAGAAATGCGCCCTCTCCAGCTTCCCCTGACGCCTCGACAGCATTGTCAAGAAGGTTTGCAAAAATTGTAGTGATATCAATGTCCTTCAAATCACTGAATTCCACATCCCCCACCTCTGCGGTTACTTTTATACCTGCCCGTCTTGCCTGAGACAGCTTTTCATTAAGGATAATATTGAGCATATGGTTGGAACTGTAAAATTTCTCTCCCAGGACATTGATCATATGGAGCAGATCCTTCACATAATCATCCCCTGCTTTCTTATTTTTCTCCTCATAAAGCTGTTCCACTGACTGAAGATGGTTTTTCATATCATGGAAAATCTTCCTGGATTCCCGGTATTTCTGCTCTAATTCTTCATAATAATGAAACTGTACCTCGTTCTGGATCTGGAATACCTTCATTTCCTGTTCCAGTTTATTCGTGCGGAATAAATATTGGAAAAGATAAAGGAAATACAGGTTTAACAGCAGCAGTGCAAAACAATTTGCAAGGACAAGCCAGAATCCCTTTAGCTGGACAAAAACAACATGCATTTCAATGATCGAAAACAGGAAAAACACGGAAAACACAGGGAGTACAAGCACACTTAAAGTCTGTTTTGCTGACAGCCGGATTCCGTCCTTGCCCTTCCTCCACTTCACCATCATCCATGTCATCAGGATCATAAAAACTATTTTGGCGATCATACCAAGATTGGCAAACATCAGGATATTATCCTGTGTCATAACAGGAACCATGGTATTAAATATAAAAATACCGCATTCCATCCCCAAAAATAGTTCCACAGCCAACAATAAGTCCAATATCACCGGCATCACAGCCTTGTGAAAAAGCAGGATTCCTATTGCAAAAGTCATAATAAGCTGGGCTGCCATCCCCACATAGGTGTCTGGAAAAATAACAGAACAGGCAAAAACAATAGCTGCCGACGCTGTCCCGGCAAATAGATACCATATTTTTTTCCTGTAGATAGTGCGGCTGTTCACACTCATAAAATATAGGGTGCAGCCCCACATCACAATGCTTTCCATAATGGCCAAGATAAGATTTGTAATTCCCCAGAACATCCTACACCTCCTATATCTGTTCAGCCAGATAAGCTGCCAGTTTACGTCTGAAATCCGCAGATTTTTTCTGGGAGAGGGGGATCACACTTCCATCTGTCAGATAAATATCATAACCTCTGGAATTCCTTACATGGAACAGATTCACTATAAAACTCTTATGAGGCATGAGAAATCCATATCCCTCCATCCTCTGCGCCATGCGGCTGATACTTTCCCTTATCCATACATCTCCTGCCTTTGTCACCATACGCAGCCTTCGGTTCTGATATTCAAAATAATAAATATCCCTGGAATCCACCTCCAAAAGTCCCGTTTCTGTCTCAAAGCAGATCTTTTTTTCAGGTTTCTCCTCTTCCGTATAGGCAAGCGCCTCTCTGAGGACCTTCTGGATTTTTTCTTTGTCCACAGGCTTTACCAGATAGGCAAATGCATGGACGGAAAAGGCGTACTCACGGAAATCATCGTAACCAGTCACATAAATGATCTTGCACTTCTTATCTCTGCGCCTGAGTATCCTTGCAGTGTCTATCCCCGATATTCCCTTCATATCAATGTCCAGAAATATAAAATCATATTTCTCCCCCGAAGCCAGAAGAGACTCACCGCTCTTATACACATCCACCTGAAACAGCTTTTCAAAATCCATGAAATATTCCTGCATTCGAAGCTGCATGATTCTATCGTCATCACAAATTGCAATTTTCAACATGTTGAGTTAGTCTCCTTCGTTTTGACTGACTAAAGTATAAATCGTTTTAATTGTCTGTGCAATATTTTTTACCTAACAGACAGGATTTCGGACACAAATGATTCCTGATCACTCCGTGACCGGTAACCTGCTTCGCGCTGTATAAAAAAAAGCAGCCTGCTCAAACGCAGACTGCTGCTTTATGTATATGATACCAGGGTAAAAAGGGAGCCGGGAAAGGACAGTACCTGCCCCGGCTCCCTTTTTGCCCTGGTATCATGTTCATTTATTTATAAAACTTCATTCAGCACAGAAAGCCCATACTCAGCCAAGCTGTGGTCTTCCTCTCCTGTTCCGCCGCTTATGCCCAAGCCGCCGATAATCACGTCTCCCGCTTTGATGGGCACCCCGCCGCCGAAGATGACGATCTTTCCGCCGTCCATCTTATCCACGCCGTAGAAAGTACCCCCTGGCTGGGCAAGTGCGCTCAGTTCCATGGTGGACATCTTAACGGCTACAGAGGTGTATGCCTTTTTCACAGCCACATCGAAGCTTACCAGAAAAGCACCGTCCATCACATGAACTGCAATGGGATTCCCGTCCGGGCCGCAGACAGCGATCACAGCCTTTTTGCCGCGGCGGGCTGCTTCCTGCTCTATTTTTTCTATGAGGCGCTTGGAAGCGTCCAGGGTTATCCTGCCCTGAATGCCTATGCGTTTTAACACTTCCTGGATGACAGTCTCACTCACCGCTCCGTTTCCATTTTCTCCCATAACTGCTCCGCTCCCTGAACCTGATGCCGTCACGCCTGTATTTCCTGCTGCTCCGGAACCTGCACTTACGGCTCCAACGTGGCCGGCTTCGGTACTTTCCCCTTTGCTGCCTGACTCCTTTGCATCTATATACCTTGCCAGCACATAGAGATAGTCGGCCAGCCGGTTCATATACTTCTTTGTTCCTGTATCTGCGCCGAATTTCACGCTGACAGCTGCCAATGCCCTTTCGGCCCTGCGGGCCACAGTCCGGGCCACATCGATTTCAGCGGAAAGGCGGCTGGTTCCCGGCAGTATGAATTTCTTAGGACGGTCAAACAGCCCTTCCAGACGGTCAATTTCCCCCTCCAGAACTTCTGTCTTATCATCATTTATCTTATAGTCTCTGTTATAAGGGTCTGCCACTCCTGCCATCACCGTAATCAACGTTCCCTGGATTTTCTCCAGGATGTGGATGATATCAGCATCCTTAAGCATGGTTTTTACCACGCCCAGATGACTTGTCAGCTCGTCTATGGTACCCACAAGCTGGATGCGGTCATCCGACTTGGAGACATTTTTTGTACGGATCAGGTCTGTGGTACCCTTATCTCCGTTCTTTGTATAAATATTCATAACGGCTCATCCCCCGTGATCTATGTATATGCCTTGGGATTTTCCCCCTGGCCGTATACTGGTTTAAATGGCATTTTCTTAATGGCTCTTGCACTGTTTGCTCCTAGATTCCGGCACTGCCAGAACCTGGGTCCGTCCAGTTCAAAAACATTTTTTCCTTTTGGAAGGTGCTGCATCTGCATGGCCAGCCTGGAACCATAAATCCCGACTCCGGAGCCCAGCATAGATTCCTTTGCCGCCTCATAAGCCAGAGTATCTAAATCTCCCTCATGGGGCAGAACCTGGTACAGAACCCCTTCCTCCTCAATTCCCGCGCACACCTCACGTGTGAAGTCTTCATCCGGTTCATTGGTATATATAATAATTGTGGGCTTGTTTACAACCATATCATACGTCCTCCCGCCTTATGCCAGATAGGACATGAGAAGCCCTGTTGCCACCGCGTTTCTGGGACCTTCTGTCCCCCGGATATTTCCTCTTCCGCACACAATACGGTATTCTGACAAAGCTTCCATCAGCATCTCCGGTATCTCAAAATCCTCTGCCGAGCCGCCAACCAGAACCACATTGGGAATCTTTCTCAGATCATGGTCAGGAGCAACTGTCTCCAAGGCCCGAAGGGCATTTCGGACAAAGACCTTTCTCTTGGCATCTCTGCGCACCTCAAGGATTCTTTCCATGGGGATATCTTCCTCCACCTTCAGCATCTCTCCCGGCGCCAGGAGCACCACATGTCCATAATATCTCGGATCAATGGATTCCTGGAAAAATTCCATGGAACCGTTTTCCAGCCTCATATGAAAGAGACTCTCAACCTTGCCCATAGGATATTTCTTTATCTGCTCTGCTGTCACACGGCTATGTAAGCCAAGCTCTGTCTGGATCAGCATGGAAACCAATTCTCCTGCACCTGCCTGGTGAGTGGTGCATACCTGACCGTCAGCTTCCAGAACTGCCGCATCTGTAGAACCGCCGCCCATATCCAGAATAGCCAGGGGAAGTCTCGTTCCAGGGGTAGTTAAAGCCCCCAGGGAGGCCATCACTGCTTCCACTCCGGCCACCACCGCTTTCACTTTCAACTCCTGTTCCAGCTTCTCTGCTATCTTCTGCATGGGAAGATGCTGGGTCCTTACCATGGCGGCAATGCCCACTGCCTTTTCCATGCAGGTCTCTCCTGCAAGAGCACCTGATATCTCCACCGGAGCCAGGGTATCCACTGCCAGGATATCTGTGATCCGTATTTCGCTGTCGTGGGCCTTAGCCACGTCAGCCATACTGGTCTTGATCCGTGTGAGCATATTTCCCACATTGGTATCCGGCTGTCCGTCAATATCCCGGATTTCTCCGGCAGACTTCAGGGTATCCATGATTCCGTCTGCTCCGGCATCAATATTTACTGTAAGATCTCTGTCACCCCGGAAGGTGATCTCCCCTGCGGGAAGGACATTTTCTCTGATATTTCCGTGAGGAGTACGGATCACCACTGCACTCCTTTTTCCCACAAGACTTTTGGCAATGGGTGTCACTGCCTTTGTCTCGTCAGCGTTGAGTTTTAACAGTGTGGCAATTCCATAGGGATTTGACAGCATTCGGATGCTGGTTCCCGGCAAAGCCACCTCGATGGCTGCCTGTTTCCCCTCCGGGACCTTACTGATATGGCGTACCTCATCCACAATGGGAATCTTTCTGCTTAAGCGGTTCTCCACCAGGACTGCCTCATCTGACTGTAAGATCAGCCCCCGCACATCCAGATCCGGCATATGCTGGTTCAGCCTGGCTGCCGCCTCTTCATAGGAAAATCTGTTGGAAACTGCTACAATATAAGGGACACCCGGCTTTCCCTTCCAGATATTATCCAGAGAAATAAGCTCTCCCACAGCCTCCCCGGCTCCTGCCGGAGTGGAGGGGTTATGTCCGATCATGGAAGATTCCGTGATAATGGTTTCTGTGATCGTCTCCATTGCAGTGTCACCGATAACCGGAGCCGCCTCGTTTAAGCGCACTAAATCAAGAGCACTTAAGGGCTGCCTGATTTTGTCCATGGCCTCCAGAAGTGCCGCCTTGATCCCCAGGACATTTGGTAGTGTTCCTTTTGTCCCTGTGGTCATACGGGAAGCGCTGGAGAGGAAACGGAAGGCTCCGTTTTCCTCCACGCCGCCGATACATACTTCAGTTGTGGAATTTCCGATATCAACACCAGCAATCAGTTTCAAAGAAGGATTCCCCTTTTTTCGTAAATTTCAGCAGCTTCCAATACCAGCTTGGCACAATGAGGTGCCTGGTATTTCTCCAACAGTTCCTTTGCCATAAGAACCAGTTCATTCTTGGTGGAACGGTTGGGGCGAAGCTTATTATACATGTTAAGGATCACATCGTCAGGAACATTCACAAGTTCTGACGCTCTTTCAAAATTTGCTTCCATCTGGGGATTGTCGGCAGCTGATGCCACCTGGCCCTGACGCTTCAGCATTTCTGATGATATTTTAATGTCTTCTGCAGTCACATTGCCGCGTTTTACCTCATCCAGAGTGATCTGGGAAAGCTGTTTCCCAGTCTTGGAGGTGATGGTTCCGGCTTCGTTCTGTCCTAAAGGATAATTGCTCATTTTGCACCCTCCCATATGATCATGCCCTTCTCAGGGTCAAGCTGTTCTGTCTCAATGATGTGCATCAAGGCAGCCTTAACCTGGAATTTGGCACGGACCATAGGGTCGTTGGTACACTCAATGGGAGTGACCTTTTCCCCTTTTACGTACCTGGCGGCATTTCTGCCTATCTTCCGGTAGGTTTCCAGATCCATCAAAGGTGCCTGGGGGAAAAGCTCCAGGTTTGTCAATGGATACAGATCCTTCTGATGGATGACTGTAGTACCCTTGGACTGGATGCCGATCCCGATTCCCGAGCCGGACAGCTTAGCTGCCTGCAGCGCCATAAAGGCCACGTCTGAGGTATCAAGAACCTTTACCACACAGGAAACCATTCCTTCCTCCTCAATGCCTGCCTGAACATTGCGCAGTACCTCGTCAAGAGGGATTCCGCAGATAGTGGCATTGATCTCTGTCTGGAAAGCAGCTCCCACACCGATCACCACTTCTTTTGGATCTGTGCCCTGTACGGCTTTTACTGCACCGTCATAGGAACGTTTGGGACGCATCCGTGTTTTCCCGGCCAGACTGTCAGTACCTGACTGTCCCTGCATGGTGCTGGGAACTGCGGTCCCGGGCTGTGCATTATTTATCTTAAGCTGCTCCACAACCGCATTGGTAATGGCACGAATCAGTTGTTCATTTATCTCCATGGCACAGCCTCCTAAAAATCATTTACATTGATCCTGTGAGGAATCGCTTTGATCTCCTCCCAGCGTTTTCCGGTTACACGGTAACCAGTTCCGGGCCCCATATAATCATTTGGTGTATTTACCCCGGACATTACCTGGAAATTCTCATCCAGAATAGCTGCCGTATGCATATAATCCCCGATGACACGCTGCTTCAGCATATTGAGGATGCTCTCTGCCAGGTCGGTAAAACCGCTCTCTGCCAAAGCCTTCACCACATCAATGCCTGTAACGCCGCGCTTCATGAGGTCATCTGCAGCCATCAGATCAGATGCCACGTCACGTTTCAGAGTATCCTTGCTTCCATGGGCATAGGTTACTGCCTCCACCTGCTCATCTGTCACTTCCGTAAGGCCAAGATATTTGAATACAGCCTGAACAGCCCGGCCTGCCTCACGGCGCACACGAATGACTTCCTCTTCTGTTACCGGACGCAATCCGCCGTCAACCTGCATATCTCTCTGGAGTACATTGTAATCGTCAAAATCTTCTGCGTCAAAATTGGAGCCTGCAAACATATTGTCATAGTTGGGCTCTGCCGCATAGCCGGAGAAAATAAAGTCAGTTCCCGGCATAAACTGAAGCATGGTCCTTGCAGTTCTTCTCATATCGGAATTAGAAAAGCTCTGGTCATTAGAAGAAGCGCATTCCAGTCCCAGAAGAGCAGCTACAAGATTTTCTCCCATCACCTCTCTGATGCCGGAAGGCACACTGGCCGCCACACCGATACAGCTCACAGAACCGTTCTGGATTCCCTGGGAGCCTGCCCCTTTCGTCACATAGAGACATCTGCATTCCAGATAAAGCATGGATTTCCGTTCACTGCTACCCATCAGAACCTCTGAGCCTGAGCCTGAGGTGAAACGGACTTTCAGTCCTCTTGACGCATAAGCAGAATTAAGAAATGCCTTAGAATAGGGAGTGTCGTCGCCGTCAATGAAAACCTTCTCTGTACCGTACACGGACAGGGTCTCTGCGTAAGTGGTAAGACCTCTGATGCCAAGCTCCAGCTCAGTAGCTTCCTCGACAGCACATTGAGTCAGAACACCTTTGCGCCCAACCTGAGAGCCGATAAGAAGTGCAATTGCGTTAAAAGGTGCATATCTTGCCACACCTGTTGTTGTCTCTTCCTCGCTGAAGCCACGGAGTGCTCCTTCTGCAGCATCAGCTGCTATCTGGACCGGATCATCCTTGAGATTGGTGATGTGCGCCTGGTTTCCCGGCACTTTTCTTGCACGCATCTTCTGCATGCCCATCATCATCTCCACCACATTTAAATGGTTGATCACCTCAGCCATTTTCGCCGGGGTGATGCCTGAAACAATGTCCAGGATTTCCTTCCGGGGTGTCTGGATATCAACAATCTTCCTGGCGATTTCCAGTGATGGAATAGCCATGGAAGCCTCCGCCCGGTCAATACGGACGGCATAATCTGCAATAAACTGATCAAGGAAATCAAAGTCCGCTCTTTTCTTTCCGTCCAGCTCTGTAATTTTACCATTTTCGACTGTCACAGAAGGCTTAGGGTCATAAGGACTATGCATTGCCGCAAAGCCCATCTCCGGCCATTCGTCAATGAATCCGTCCTTGTTTACCGCCCTCTGGTCCAAAGTCTCGATTCTTTTTGATCTCATCATAATTCTACCTTCTTTGGCCGGGAGCTCTGACTCTCCCGTTCCTCCGCTTTTTTAGAAAAGACCCGGCCACTATTGTCTCGCCGCCTTTGTACTGTATAAAACAGAAAAGCGCCGGGACGTTAACCAGGTCTTTGGGACTCTAGAATGACCACAGTTTCGTGTATATCTTAACGATATCCTCTTTTGTGGGAACTCTTGGATTATTTGCCGTACAGGTATCAGCAAGTGCAGCATCGGCCATCTTGTCAACAGCTGCAAAATACGCATCCGGAGTGATGGTGCCAAGTTCCTGTATGGTCAGTGGAATATTCATCTCCTTCTGCATAAACTGTATCCAGTTCACCAGGGAGCGTACACTCATTACCTTGTTGTAATTGCTAAGTCCCAGCACGTGGGCAATATTGGAATATCTTTTAACAGCGGGCAGATATTCCTTCTGGCTTCTGCTGTGCTTGTTCACGTCTGCGTTGAACTCCACAATATGAGGAAGCAGCATGGCATTTGCGCGTCCGTGAGGAATGTGGAACACAGCCCCCAGCTGATGAGCCATGCTGTGAGTGATCCCAAGTCCTGCTGTGTTAAAGGAAAGTCCTGCAAGACAGGAGGCAACATGCATTTTCTGGCGGGCATGCATATCGCTGCCGTCCAGATATGCACGGAGCAGGAAAACTCCGCAGATTTCTATGGATTTTTCCGCAAGTGCAGAAGAAAACTCATTATGCTCGGTACTCACATAGGACTCCAGTGCATGGGTGAACACATCCATACCTGTGTCTGCTGTGATGGCCGGCGGCACACTTTTCACCAGTTCTGCATCCAGAATGGCTTCGTCTGCTGTCAGACTGTCCGATACCAAAGGATATTTCACCTTGGCATCCGTGTCATTTACCACTGCAAAGGAAGTCACCTCTGAGCCAGTACCGCTGGTGGTGGGAATGGCGATCAGGCCAACCTCACCGTAATTGTTGATTTTCAGGGCAAATTCCCGGATTGCCTTTGATGAGTCAATGGCTGAACCGCCGCCTACTGCGATCACAGCCTCAGGCTGATACTGAAGGAACTTTTTCACACCCTCTGCAATTTTATCAACCGGTGCATCCGGAACTACATCGTGAAAAATATCATATGCGATTCCCGCACTGTCAAGAGGGGCGGTAATCAAATCTATCATTTTACTCTGGACTACAAAAGGGTCTGTGATAACCAGGACTCTCTTATATGGAAGCTGTTTCAGTCTGTCCAGAGCGTTGTCACCAAAATGGATGACGGTTCTCATTTCAAAGGTTTTCATATCCTATGCTCCTTTTACTCTGGCTGTCACTGGGATATCTGCAGGAGATACCCAGTTCCTCAAAAGAATGAAGCCATTTATCTGAGGGTTTTTCGTCAGTCACAACCACGTCCACATCCCGCAGTTCCCCGGCAACGGAAAAAGCAGTCTGATCAAATTTTGTACTGTCTATTACCAGAATCTTTTTTCTTCCTGAATTCATCATGGCCTTCTTGGTGGAGCCGAAGGAATCCTGGGATTCCATGATCCCCCTCTGTCTGTCCAGGGCTTTGCAGGAAAAGATCACTTTATCTGCATAATAAGAGCGGATCGACTCCTCTGTCCTGGAGCCCAGGAAGGCAAGATAACCTTCTTTCATGACTCCACCGGTGGAAACCACCTTCCATCCGGATACATCAGACAACTCCAGAAGGATTTCCACAGAATTGGTGATAACGGTAAGGCGTTCCTTATCCTTGAGAGCCTTGGCAACAAACACTGCCGTGGTACTGGCATCCAGGAATATATGATCCCCGTCATGTACCAGTGACGCTGCAATCTCAGCCATTTTCTGTTTGCCTGTTACATTCTGGTTTTTACGGATATTAAAGGGCAAATCAATACTGACATCCTCATTGATCACCGCGCCGCCGTAACTTTTGATCGCAAGCCCTTCTTTTTCCAGTTTGTCCAAATCGCGGCGGATGGTCTCTTCAGAGACATTGTAAAGCTGGCTTAACTCGCTTACCACAACCCGCTTCTCTGCCTGTAATTTCCCTAGGATCAAATTTCTTCTCTCCAGTGCAAGCATATGTCTGCCCCCTTTTCTGAGGATGTTAGCAATTAGTAACTGTTCATGGTTCTGAACAGTTACAGCAATTAAAGGATACTGTCTATCATTCGTCTGTCAGGATGAGCGATAACAGAGGAATCCAGATACATGCCTTTTTCGGCAACAAGCTCTTTTGCTCTCTGGATGGATGCTTCCACTGCAGATACTTCCCCGGTGAGAAGCATGTAGGATTTACCGCACATACCTTTTGCAATACGAAGTTCAATCAATTCTACGATTGCAGTCTTTGCTGCCTGGTCTGCTGCTTCAATGATGGAAGCGGCATCGTAGGTTTCCAGAATTCCCAGTGCACTGATGTCTGCCACATTTGTGGTCCCATAGATAGCCGGGAAAATAGATTCGTGAGGATTGCCAAGGACAAAGCTGTCAATGCATTTTTCCTCATATGTAGTCACAGCCGTGTCAACGGCAGCTTTAACCGCACTTAAATCACCGGTGATAATTGCAATATATTTACCCGGACATACGGTCTGTGCCTCGACGATCTCCACTTCAGATGTTTTAACCATTGCATCTGCCGCGGTTATGCCGGTGGCTGTGGTTTTAAATTCAATCATTCCGATTGCTTTGCTCATGTTCTGCACGTCCTTTCATTAATAAGGGCCGGATGGCCATAGAGATATCCCCTGTGGATTTCTACTTTCCTGCAATTATAATGTGGCGGTCAGTCACTTCCGTTACCCTGCCGCTGATGGTTGCGTGGATTCCCACACTCAGGCCGTTGGCCGGTGCTGCAATCATCTGGCCTCTTGTCACTTCATCGCCTGCTTTTACAATTGCCTGGGCCGGCGCCCCGATATGCTGGCTTAACAGGACCTTCACCTTGGAAACGTCTACCAGGTTTTCATCCATAGGTGCATCCTTGTCATATTTCGTCAATGACAGACGTGCCATCAACCGCTCTTCCGGTACCTTGCGGAACTCACGCCCGGAGGGAACAGGGGCTGCCTGTACACCCTGGGGAGGTCTTACGCCTGCCTTTTTAAGTCCCATCTTCATATCAGCCAGAAGGCTTCTAGGAGCCAGACTCTGAGGACAGGAATACATCTCGCAGACACCGCAGGAGCTGCAGAAATTGGCATCCAGATAAGGGTTCAAATCCCTGAAATCTCCGTTGGACGCCGCTCTCATGAAAAGAGCCGGATCGATCGGATGTCCCAGGTTATTACGGGGACATAAATCTGTACATGTGTTACACTGGCAGCAAATAGACGCTGCTCTCTTTAAATCTATGGAAGAAGTACGCTGCTTCTTCGTAACAATGGGATGGTCCTTAGGAAGGACCAAAATCGCATTCGTGGTTTTCGTCACTGGTTCGGAGCCGTTTCCGATCCGTCCCATCATAGGCCCGCCCACAAAGTAGACAGCATCCTTGACAGTGACATCACCTGCCTGTGCCACAACCTCATCCAGTGTACAGCCTAAGGGAACCCGTACTGTCACAGGATTGCTGACTTCTGCTACAACAGACACGTATTTATCGGTCACTGGTTTCTGCTCCTGAACTGCGCGGTAAACATTGTAGATGGTCTCCACATTGAACACGGCCACGCCCTGCTCGATGGGCAGTCCACCAGGTCTTACCACCCGTCCGGTTGCCTCATAAATAAGCACAACCTCATCACCCATAGGATAAACTTCTTCAAGAAGATGGATCCTCATGTTGGGAAATTCTTCGATATGCTGTTTTAAAGCATTCACAGTCTGTACATAAGATTTCTTGATTCCGATAATGGCTTCGGAAGCCCCTACGGTTTCCGCCACCAGATGGAAGGTTTTCATAATCTCATACGCGTGCTTCTCTAATAACTGTCTGTGTAATTTCAGTAAAGGTTCGCACTCTGCACAGTTCATGAGAATTGTGTTCGCCCGCTCGTCAATCTTCACGTATGTGGGGAATCCTGCGCCGCCGGCTCCTACAACACCATTCTCCTGTATGATTTTCTGTAATTCTTTGATTTCCATGGCGTTACTCCAATCCTGCACCGTCATCGATGATGCCCACAATAGCCGCATCGACCGGCGCTGTTTCTACGCCGCAGCCAATTCTTGCTGCGCTTCCTTGTGCCACCAATACATATTCTCCGATTCCTGCACCGATGATGTCGATAGCAACAATCCGGCTGAGGTCAGCTTTCATATGATGCACTGGCTCCACAATCATAAATTTACTTCCGATTAATTTTTCATTTTTCCGTGTGGAAACCACACTTCCGACTACTTTGCCTACAATCATATGAGCCTCCGCATTTTTCTCATAATCCTCCTATGCCGATGGCTTTCGCCACCGGCTTCTCAGGAGGAATTTATACTATTTTATAATGGTAACTGTATTGCCTGTGGCAATCTTAGCTGCATTTGCCTCATCAGTGTCAATATGCATTTCCAGGGTAAAGCTGTCATCCACACGGATTTTTACATGGTTGAAAATCGTTCCCCGCTCATTGTCTGCTTTTACGGAAACAATATCACCGTCCTTGACACCGGCTGCCTGGGCATCTTTAGGAGACATGTGGATATGGCGCATTGCCACAATACATCCCTCTTTCAGATATATGGCACCTTTCGGTCCTACAATGGCAATGGGAGCACTGTCCTTGATGTTGCCGGATTCCCTTACAGGAACCTTCATGCCAAGCTTGATGGAATCTGTGGCAGATACCTCAACCTGGGATGCTTTACGCACTGGCCCTAAGATACGTACATTCTCAATCGCACGAAGCTTCAAGCCCACAATCGTGACTGTCTCGTTTGATGCAAACTGTCCGCCCATCAGTTCTTTTTTCTTGGTGAGCTGATATCCTGGTCCGAACAATGCCTCAACGTGCTCCTGTGTCAGGTGGATGTGTCTTGCGGAAACTCCAATAGGCACAACAAAACCGTCGCCCTTGCTTTCATTCTGGTTGATTGCTTCAATCACCATTTTTGTAATTAACTCGATATTATTCGTTTCCAAGAGTACACCTGCTTTCTTTCCAGTTTATATACCGTACAGTTTCACTGCCGGTAACTGCTTGATGATTCTTTATTTCAGAACCGGAAGGATTTTCTCTACGTCAGTGTGTGGTCTTGGGATTACATGTGTTGCCACTAATTCGCCAAGTCTGGATGCTGCTGCGCTTCCGCTTTCTACTGCAGATTTAACTGCGCCTACATCTCCGCGTACCATAACAGTTACAAGACCGGAACCGATTTTCTCTGTTCCTACTAATGCAACGTTAGCTGCCTTGCACATCTGGTCAGCTGCTTCGATCGCTGCTGTAAGTCCTCTGGTTTCAACCATTCCTAATGCTTCCTGTGTCATGATTTTTTCCTCCTTATGGATTGTTGGATTCTCAACATTTGCTTTCTTTACTTCTGTTTTCTTTACCTCGGCCGGAGCTTCTGTCCCCGCTGCTTCAGTGCTTGCATTCACTGTCTCAGGCGTTTCTGCCTTCGCTTGGGCTGTCTTTGCCGTTCTTCTGGGAGCGGCGGCCTTTTTCGGGGCTGTGCTTTTTGCTGCTGGTTTTTTCTCTTCAGCCATGTTTCATCCCCCTATTTCTTCTTGTTCTTCCATCGGCTTGCGCTTAATTCCACCATCTTGACAATTTCTTCATGGGGACGGGCAATTACTGCGTAACATGCAGGTTTCTTGATTGCTTGGGCTGCCGCCGTTTCCACGGCTTCGGTCACAGCCGACACATCGCCTTCTACAATAAGGGTTACCAGTCGTCCGCCCAGCTTACGTTCCCATGACGCCAGCTCAACGTCTGCAGTTTTACACATAATGTCCAGGGCATCAATAGCTGCCACCACACCTGTGATTTCTATAAAACCATATGATTTACTCATGAGCGAACTCCTTTACATCCGTACATATGTATTAGATGGAAGGCAGGATTTTCTCAACATCATTGTGCGGTCTTGGGATCACGTGTGTTGCCACCAGTTCTCCAAGTCTGGATGCTGCTGCGCTTCCGCTCTCTACAGCTGCCTTAACAGCGCCTACATCTCCGCGTACCATAACAGTTACAAGACCGGAACCGATTTTCTCTGTTCCTACCAGTGTAACCTCAGCAGCTTTTGTCATTGCGTCTGCTGCTTCGATTGCAGCGGTAAGTCCTCTGGTCTCTACCATTCCTAATGCTTCCTGTGCCATGTTTAATTCCTCCTGAATTTTAACCTGATTGATTTAATGGAAACTGTATGACCGTGGCCAAACAGTACAAACTTAATCTTATTTTACTCTTAATCCTCCGGATATGCAATGACTATACCTTATCCAAAGCGCTGATCTTCAGCATTTTCTCCGTACCCTCTTCCGGATTCGGAATCACATAGTGCTGTACCACTCCTGTCATTCTCTCTGCAACTTCCATCCCGGCTTCTACAGCAGCAGTCACATCTGTGACACTGCCCCGGAATTTGATGCACACAAGAAGGGGTACCGGCAGGCTGTCTGCGTTGGCAGGCTTATTCTTATCGAACACCTCCAGGCGGACATTGGCTGCCTTGCATCCGGCATCGCCTGCTACGAAGGCTGTTGTCAGCCCGAACACTTCTAAAATCCCTACAGCTTCTGCCATCCTTATTCTCCTTTATGAGTCCGATTATTTGTTGATAATCGCAATCTTAAGGCCTGTCATAGCCAGATTTGTCTTATGAGCTTCATTAATCTGCTCTAAGGGGAACTCATCGGTGATCAGATCATCCATAGGAAGTCCGATTCCTTTGGCTCTCTTGAGGAAATCAAAGGTTGTAGCATAGTCTCTCAGAGTATATACCCAGGAGCCTACTGTTGTGATTTCCTTGGAACAGATATCAAAGTGCGGGTTGATGGTTGCATCTCCGCCGTTGATAAAGAAACCAAGCTCGCAGAGACCGCCGCCGTTGCGGATGAATTTGTAGATATTTGCATGCGCTACAGGAGATCCTGTACACTGGAATGCGAAATCTGCAAGATGTCCGCCGAAGGCATCCTTAACTCCGCCTGCAAGAGCTTCAATTCCCTTATGATCCTTGAAGTTTACAGTGTAGCTTGCGCCCATTCTCTTTGCGAAATCAAGACGTTTCTGCTCTCCGTCTACTGCGCAGATATTCTCAATACCCATGGTGCGCAGCACTGCGATACAGATAAGGCCGATCGGTCCGCAGCCCTGTACTACAACTCTGCTGTTGAAACGAAGGATGTTGGTCGTCTTAGCTCTCTCAACTGCATGTACCAGAACTGCACACGGCTCGATGAGGATTCTTGATTTCAGATCAAGGTCACTTACATTAAACACAGTTGAACCTTCTCTGATAAGTATGTAATCGGAAAACCATCCGTTGAGATGGATATCATCATCAGGAAGAAGTCCGTATACATCAGCAGCGCCTACATTCTGCTTGTTCAGGTCGAACATTGTGATCTCCGGGTCATCGCCGAAAATCATACAGGTTACAACTTTATCGCCAATGTTCAGGTCTTTGCCTGCGCTGTCCTTCTTTACGTTCTTGCCCATTTTTACGATTTCGCCGGTTCCTTCATGTCCTAAAACTACAGGGATCAGGCTGAATGGGTCTCTTTTGAATTCATGTGCATCAGTACCGCAGATACCGCAGCCTTCCACTTTCACAAGAATGTCTCCGTCACCCACTTCCGGGATCGGGAATTCCTTGATATCATAGTGTTCCAGTGCTGTCAGCATTGCTACTCTGGCTGTTTTCGGGATTCCGGCACCTGCTGCGCCTGGAGCGCTTACGGTTGCTGCCGGAGCGTTTCCTGCCATGCCGGAGAGAACCTGCTTCACGATTTCTTCTATATTAACGTTATTCATATCCATGTTCTTCTCTCCTCCTTATTAGCGAATGCAAAGACTGTCAGACATTACGCAGCGTCTTCTCTTAGTGAAAGTGCTTGCGCTTGTCAGGCCCTCGCCAGTACGGCTTGCGATGGTAAAGGTACAGAAGCCTTCTCCGCCGAAACCAAGTGCTGCATAGGAAGGGGCATTCTTTACAAGAATCGCAGTGTCGATTGCCTTCGCATATTTTGTGATATTGTCAATGTTTTTGGAATGGATGTGTGCGGAATGGCGGTTGCCATGCTCAAGCCATACAGCCTGTTCTACCGCATCATCAAAATCCTTTGCTCTTACAACACCAAGTATAGGCATCATAAGCTCAGTTGCGATTAATGGATGTTCCTTTGGTCCTTCGAACACGATGCAGCGGATGTTTGACGGTACATTGACGCCGATCATGGAGAGCAATGTCTTTGCATCACGTCCCACACATTTACGGCTCAGTCTGCCTCCCGGCAGTACGGTCTCGATCAGCTTGTCCTGTTCTTCCTTTGACGCCAGATAGCAGTCATTCTCTGATACCAGATAATGCATCAGTTCATCCACAACGGAAGATACTGCCACAATTTCTTTCTCTGCGATACAAGGCAGATTGTTGTCAAAGGTACATCCGTTTACAATATCCTGAGCAGCTTTACGGACATCTGCTGTCTCGTCAACCAATGCAGGAGGATTGCCTGCACCTGCGCCGATTCCTCTCTTTCCGGAGGAAAGCACTGCGGTAACCACGCCGGGGCCGCCTGTGGCTGCGATGAGCGGAATGTCTTTATGCTTCATCATAATATTACTTGTCTCTAAGGTTGGTTTTTCAACTGTCACTGCAATATTGTCCGGGCCGCCGGATTCCAGGGAAGCCTCGTTGACCAGATTAATTGCATAGATAGATGTCTTAATGGCTGCCGGGTGCGGGTTAAATACTACTGTATTTCCTCCTGCCAGCATTCCGATGGTGTTGCACAAAATTGTCTCACTTGGGTTTGTGCAGGGAGTGATGGCTCCGATCACACCGAACGGTCCCATTTCCACCAGGGTCAGTCCTCTGTCCCCGGACCATGCGGTTGTGGTAATGTCTTCCGTACCAGGTGTATTGTCTGCCACCAGATGGTGTTTCAGGATTTTATCCCCAACATTTCCCATTCCGGTTTCGTCCACACCCATACGTGCAAAGATTTCCGCATTCTGTTTCACTTTTTTGCGGATGCAGGTAATGATTTTTTCTCTCTGGTCCATGGACATTCTTTTTACGATGGTCTCAGCTTTCTTGGCAGCCTCGATCGCTTCATTCATATCTTTAAAAATTCCATGTTTTCCGGCCGGAGCGTCCGCAATCTGCATTTTTGCCATAACTTCCTGTACAATTTCCTGTACCATGTTATCACTGATTGGCATGAGATTGTCCTCCTTCATGTTTCGCAACAAATTATTTCAGTCCTAACTGAGCCATTACCTGTTTTGTGATGCTTGCAACTAATTCTGCATCTGCAGCCTTTGGTTCCTCAGCAGCGCCGCAGGAACAGCTTGCACCGCAGTTATGGCAGTTAACGCCGTCTTTATTCTGGCAAAGGTTAGCCGGATGTTTGCCCGGTAATCCCATTTTTCTTCTGATCTCATACAGTTTTTCGATCTGCTCTTTGTCGAATTCCTTCGGTCCGCCCAGCATTTTGGCTTTGTAAAGAAGCTCTGCATAGAACTCTACGGATTCCATTTTCAGGTAAGCGGCCAACAGGTCTGTAGACCAGGTAAGTGCGCCGTGGTTCTCAAGAAGAACTGCATCGTAATATGGAAGGTATTTTTCAAGATTGTCAGGAATCTCAACTGTGGAAGGTGTGCCGTATTCAGCGATCGGAACACATCCAAGAGCGATAACTGCTTCCGGCATGATCGGCTGTGTCAGCGGAATGCCTGCGATAGCAAAGCTGGTAGCAAAAGTCGGATGAGCATGTACTACAGATCCTACATCCGGTCTTTTCTCATAAACTCTCATGTGCATCTTGATTTCAGAAGAAGGACGGAATCCCGGGTTTGCCTGGATCACATTTCCTTTTGCATCTACTTTACATATGTACTCAGGTGTCATGAAGCCCTTGGATACACCTGTAGGTGTGCAGAGGAACTCATTGTCGTTGAGTTTTACAGAGATGTTTCCGTCGTTTGCTGCAACCATGTTACGGTTGTAAATTCTTTTACCAATGTCACAGATTTGTTTTTTGATTTCAAATTCGTTTACCATGCTTTCTTCCTCCTTAAGCGCTGGGTTTACTGTCCTTTTGACAGCCCCTTTGGTTTCCCTTTTTTGTTTCTGATGTTATTCTACTCCATCCCACAAAAAAAGTCAAGGGAAACCTGTTGTTTTGTGTTGTTTTTATTGTGTTATTTATGTTGTTTTTATTGTGATTCCGGTTTTTCCCTTTCCCAGGGCATCAAATCCCCCTCTTCCCGGAGATATTCCAGGATTTCAGGTACCCCTTCCTGGGTTTTGGAATCCACATAAAAAATCTTTTTGCATCCTGTAAGCTTCAGCCAGGAGGCTGCACGCTCCAGGTTTGCGCCCTGTTCGTGGATTTTTGTCACGATCCCCACCACCTCACGGTTGGCCATACAGGTGATACAAGGGGGAAAGAGACAATACGGCTCTGTTGCCGCCACAAGAAGTCCCACGATATCAGATTCATAGGTGTACAATGCCAGAGCATGGCCCAACCCCTTTGTCTGGGCGTATTCCCCCGGCGTGTCCACGATCACGTCGAAATTATTTACATACTGGGTTTTGTGATAATGGATTTTTTCGCCCCGCAGTGCCTGGGTCAACGTGGTTTTCCCCGCCTCACTGCGGCCGATGAGAACAATTTTCTTCATCAGGTCCTGGTAACCGGACAAACGGCGAATCCCAGTTTTTCGCCTACATAGTCCAGAATTGCATTGACAGAAGCTTCCACCTCCGACACCGTACCGGTAATGATCAGGCTTCCGCTGAATCTGTCCACAAACCCTAAGTCCACTCCCGATGATTTAATGGCAATATCTGCCATGATAATAGCAGTCTCCGCAGGGCTGATGGTCAGAATGCCGATAGCAGAGCGGGAATACTCAATGGCCGGGTCAAGTCCCAGCTTGGTATAAAGAATCTTATCCGGATTGGCGATGATATGTGCCAGGGAAATCTGCTTTCCGGGAACAAGTTCCTGTACAATGCGCTGTTTCACTTCCGGTGACATATTGTCTGTATATCCCATTTTCAACCTCCTATCTGGCAGTCAAGATTACATACTGCATGTACTGCCTTCTTTAATGTTTCCATATGCTCCATGGACGGAGGCTCAATCCCCTCCATCAGATACGTCCTTCCAAGGCCTTCATATTTATCCTGCCCAAGCCTGTGGTAGGGGAGCAGATGTATCTTATCTACCCCGGGCAATGTGGCGGCAAACCGGGCAATCCCCTGGATTTCCCCGATGGTGTCATTAAAAGCAGGGATTACAGGTACACGGATCACCAGCTTCGTCAGCCCGGAAAGGGCAACTCTTCTGGCATTCTCCATCATCATCTCATTGCTTCTTCCTGTGAATTCCTTATGCTTTTCCGGGTTTGTATGTTTGATGTCCATCAGGTAAATGTCCAGGTAAGGGAGAAGTTCTTCAATCCGTTCATAGGAAGCACATGCCATGCTCTCAATAACAGTATTGATCCCTCTCTCTTTGGCTGCCCGCAGAAGATCCCTGGAAAATTCCGGCTGGCAGAGACATTCCCCTCCGGACAAAGTAAGCCCTCCTCCGGAACGGTAATAACAGGGCCTGTCCTTCTCCACCACCTCGATCATCTCGCGTACAGTCACATCCCGTCCGATCACCTTATCCTCTCCCTGGACTTTCATTGTCTGAATTGCAAAGTCCTGGGATTCCGGATTACAGCACCACCTGCACCGAAGGACACACCCCTTCAGGAACACAATGGTTCTGATCCCCGGTCCGTCATGGATGGAATATCTCTGGACATCAAATATTCTGCCCGTCCTGTCTAAATAGTCCATGTTTTCCTCCTGAGCCGCACTACATGCAGCTATATTCTGGTACAGGCTGATCACTTGTTCCTAAAAACCCTGCTCTGTGCGCCGGATAATATCATCCTGCAGCGAACGGGAAAGAGTGGTGAACAGTGCACTGTAGCCTGCCACGCGGACTACAAGATGCTTATATTTCTCCGGATGCTCCTGGGCATCCAGAAGTGTCTGCCTGTCCACTACATTGAACTGCATATGCATTCCCTTCTGGTCAAAATAAGAACGGATAAGTGCCACAAATTTCTCCAGGCCATCTCTTCCTGATAGTGCGGAGGGATGAAACTTCTGATTAAAGAGTGTTCCGTTTGACACTATAAAGTGGTCAAGGCGTGCCACCGAGGCTGCTGCCGCCGTAGGCCCGTTCACATCCTTGCCTGCTGAGGGAGAAACACCGTCAGCCACAGGTGTGTGGGCATAACGCCCGTCAGGTGTTGCCCCTGTCTGTCCCCCAAGGGGTACATTGGCCGACACAGGATAAAGCCCTGCCTGGTACTGGCCGCCTCTTGGATTCCTGTAATCCTGAAGAGGACGGGTGTAGGTGTAAGCCACATCTCTTGCAAAATAATCCACCTCAGGAATATCATTTCCGAACTTTGGCACCTCTTCAATTAAATTATGTATCTCTTCGTATCTCGCTGCTTTGCGCTCATCCGGCCGGATATTCATCACAGTCTTTAACACAGTGTCCGCCGTCTGCTCATCCACCTTCTGACCTGCAGCCTGCATTTCTTTCAGGATTGCCACAGTGATCTCTGCGGCAGACTGCTCATCGATTCCCTTGCCATAGTTCCATGCCAGAGCTTCTTTATACTCCTCCATTGTCACCTTACGCTCCTCGTATACAAGTCTGCGGATGGCAAAAAGAGAATCTGCCATATTGGCAATACCAAAGCCCTGAGGTCCGGTAAAGTTATAGACAGCACCGCCCTCCTGGACAGATTTCCCTCTCTTCAAACAGTCATCTACCATACAGGATAAGAAAGGCAGAGGACAGCGTTCTCCATGAGCCACATCAATGGCATTGTCAGCATTTACAAGCAGGGAAATACAGTATTCCATCTGTCTCTTATAAGCACCGTACAGCTCATCAAAGGTATTCATCTTAGTCACATCGCCGGTTGGAATCCCCACCATCTCGCCCTTGTCCATACCGTTTGCAAAAACAAGTTCAAGGGGACGACACATATTAAAGAATGCAGCATCGTGCCAGCCTTCTGTCTTTCCTGCTTTTTGAGGTTCCACACAGCCGATAATGTTGTACTCTCTGGCATCTGCCAGGGTAAGGCCTCTGTTCTGCAGCGCCGGAATGATCACCTCGTCGTTGTAATAAGCAGGGAGACCGATTCCCGTCCTGGTAAGCTCTGCGGCCTTGATGAGAAATTCATGGGGCGATCCGTTCCACACCCTCACAGATAAGGATGGCTGAGGCAGCTGTACATGCATGGATGCCAAGATACTCATAATGGAAAGGTCGTTGGTCACGTCCTCGCCGTCACTGTTCTGTCCTCCTGCGATCAGATTCTGGAACAGGCTGTATCCTGCAAAACCTTCTGCTGACACAGCATCCCGGCATTTATTCAGGTCATTTAACTTCACCCAGATACAGTCCATCAGCTCCTGGGCAAATTCCCTTGTGATGGTGCCTTTTTCCATATCTTGTTTGTAATACGGGTACATGTACTGGTCAAACCGTCCCGGAGAAATAGAATGCCCGCTGGACTCCAGCTGGATCAGCTGCTGCACGAACCAGAAAGACTGACAAGCCTCATAAAAATTCCCGGCGCCTTTAGCCGGGACATGGCTGCAGTTTTCTGCAATAGTGAGAAGTTCCTGCTTTCTGTCCTCAGACGTACATGCAGCTGCCATCTCACGGGCAAGCTGCGCATAGCGCCGGGCATAATCAATCACTGCCTCACAGCTCAAAATCACAGCCTGGAGGAAATGGGATTTCTTCCCATAATCTCCGTCACCCACCTGACATTTGGAAAGCTCTGCTTTCGCCTTTTCCATAATGCCTTCGTAACCCACAGCCAGAACTTCCTCATATTTCACCGTCACATGGCCCACACCATTATAGAAATAATTCCCGGGTGTAAAAATATTGTGCTCAATGGCTTTGACAGCCTCCGGCGCCATATAGGAAAGAGCAAGCTCACTGGTGGTTTTACCTTTCCAGTATTTGTGGATCTCTCTAAGTTCCTGTTTCGTCTCCTCCTCAATATGGAAGGGATCCGCACTTCTGGTCTCCACGGTGTCCAGCTCATCCTCCAGCCACTGATACGAAAATTCCGGGTAAGTCTGACAGCCTCTGGGAGCGATGGTACTGCTGCCCACAATCAGTTCCTCATCCCGAATGATGATGGGAATGTTCCGCAGGATATGGGCAAATGCTTTGGCTCTGCGGGTGATGATCGGCTCACCTTCCGTCTTCTGATAAGACTCAGTGAGCAGTTTCGCCCTGGCAGACTCAATCACCGGCATTTTTTCATATAAGTGTTCCACCAGTCTTGTGATCCTGGAGGACTTGGGGATATCTGTCGTATTAAATTTTTCCACAATTCTCCTTTCCCATGGCAGACACTGATTCCCGGAAAAGTCATAACTGTTCCGCGCTCCCATAGCCATAGCTTTCCCGGAATGCCTGTCCATGCATTTCATGTATGTCCATTATACTCTATCCACAAGCTGATGTCAACAAGAATCAACACGTATTCCCTGTGTTTTATGTGGTTTTTGTTTGTTTTTCACTGTGATTTTTGTTTGTTTTCATTTGGAATACACTTTCCTCTATTGACAAGGGCAACTCCATCTGTCATACTTATTATCATAAGAACAGAGAGACAAAAGGGTCAGGCACTGCCCTCACTCTTTTTATGTGATATAACAGTTTATACAGGAAAGGAGCCAGCATGAAATACCTTTCAGATATGCATACCCACTCCATTGCAAGCGGTCACGGAACCTCCTGCACAATCTCCGACATGGCAAAGAAAGCGGCCCAAAACGGATTACGACTATTAGGAATCACAGATCACGGTCCTGCCACCCTGGCAGCCGGAACTTCCTCCTATTTCCGCAGTCTGACCTTTTCCCCAAAAAGACGTTTCGATGTGGATCTGCTTTACGGAATCGAGCTGAATATTCTGGATACCGAAGGCAGTGTTGATCTGGAGGAGGAGCTTCTTTCCCGGCTTGACTATGCCATCGCCAGCATGCACGCCCAGAATTACCGCCCTGGTACCTGTGAGGAAAACACGCGTGCTTTTATCAATGTGATGAAGAATCCGCATGTTAAAATATTGGGACACTGCGACAATCCCCAGTATCCTGTTGACTATGAAGCCCTGGCCGCCTGCGCCAAAAAGGAACAGGTTCTTCTGGAAATCAACGAGGCGTCTCTGGCACCTTACGGCTATCGCGGAGATACAAGACAGAACAACACCGAAATCCTCCGATGGTGCGCAAAATACAGGACGCCCGTTCTTCTCTCCAGCGACAGCCATGGCACAGAGCATATCGGGGATTTCACTTTTGCAGCTGACTTTGTCCACCAGGCTATGTTTCCTGAAGAATTGATCTATAACAACCAGATTCCCAAATTGAAGGTGTTTTTGGCAGACAGGTAACAATTAAGACTAGCGTGTTCTGACCAGTTTCAGTAACCAGATTCTTCAAAATAAATCATTGACTTTTCCTTCCTAAAAGTATTACTATTAAATTTAGAATAAAATCACAAAAGGCCGGATAGAATTTTTCTGTCCGGCCCTCTCATGCATGTGAATGAAAAATACATAAGGAGGAAATCACATGGAACAAACCATAACCCCCGTTGAAAATCCCCTGGGCACCGCCCCGGTAGGAAGTCTTCTGCGGAAATTCGCCATTCCCAGCATAATCAGTATGGTGGTGAATGCACTATATAATATTGTTGACCAGATTTTTATCGGCCAGGGCGTAGGAATGCTCGGAAACGCAGCCACAAATGTTGCTTTTCCCATGACAACTGTCACTGTTGCCATTTCTCTGCTTCTCGGTATCGGAGGCGCTGCTAACTTTAACCTGGCACTTGGACGTAAGGACGAAGATAAAGCTCGGAATATTGCAGGTACCGCTTTCGGAACTCTCCTGATCCTGGGAATCACCTTAAGCATTCTCTTCCGGCTTTTCCTTAAACCTATCGTACTTGCATGCGGTGCCACAGACCAGACCCTCGACTATTCACTGGCATATGTAGGCATTACTTCACTGGGTTTCCCTTTTTTCATGCTTGTCACCGGAGGGAATCATTTGATCCGTGCTGATGGAAAGCCCACATATTCCATGATTGCCATGCTCTCCGGTGCTCTCATCAACACAGTGCTGGACCCGCTTTTCATTTTCGGGTTCGGATGGGGAATCCAGGGTGCAGCATGGGCCACTGTCATCGGCCAGATATTCTCAGCAGGTATGGTATTCTTTTATCTTCCGAAATACCTTTCCGGAAGCCTGAAGCCCCGAAACCTCATCCCCAAGCCCGGCTGTCTGAAGCTCATTATATCTCTGGGTTCCGCAGCCTGTCTGAATCAGCTTGCAATCACTATCATTCAGGTTTTACTGAACAACACTCTGCGGCATTACGGAGCACTTTCTGAGTACGGCAGCGATATTCCTCTCGCTGTGGTTGGTATTGTCATGAAGGTGAACATGCTGTTCCTCTCTGTGGTCATTGGCCTGTCTCAGGGTGCACAGCCGATCATCAGCTTTAACTATGGCGCTCAGAAGTATAAGCGTGTGAAGGAAGCTTACCTGAAGGCCGCCGGCGCCGCTACCATTGTTGCTGTCATCGGAATGCTCTGCTTCCAGATTTTTCCCGGACAGATCATCAGTCTCTTTGGAAATGGAGATGAGCTTTATTATAAATTTGCGGTGAAATTTTTCCGGATTTTCTTGTTCTGTACCTTTTTCAACGGGCTGCAGCCGGTAACCTCCAACTTTTTCACCTCCATCGGAAGGGCATCCAAAGGTATTTTCCTTTCCATGACCCGCCAGATCATCTTCCTGGTACCGCTGGTCATCATCTTTCCTATCTTCATGGGGATTGAAGGCGTCATGTACTCCGGTCCTATCGCAGACGGTGCTGCCGGAGTACTTGCCATTATTCTGGTGGTAAGGGAATTCAAAAAAATTGATAAAATGCCTGAAGCTGCGTAATTGCTCAATCGTCAAAAAGGGGCTGTCCTGAAAACGTAATTCAGCAATAACCCACAAATAAGTATTGTTAATAAGCTCGCCTTTTGGCGGGCTTATTAACTTGCATATGAAAAAATTAGAAGAAAGTTATTTAGGCTGAATAATTACAACGGGCACGTTCTTCAATCATTTCCTGGCGATAACGTGTTATTTCACGTAACTCTCTTTGTTCCCGGTTTGGTATGTAACTGGCCTTTACTAATCCGTGGCGGACCAAATCTGCAATCCACTCTGCATCCTTTACATCCGTTTTGCGTCCTGGAACCCCTTTGATATGTTGGGCATTCACAACCATGATGGGAATTTGTTCCTCTTCGAATATGTTATAAACAGGTTTCCAGTAGGGACCGGTACTTTCCATGTCAGCCATCTCGCAATTAGTTTCTTTCAGCCATGAAACCAATTGGAGAATATCGTCCGTCATTGTAGAGAAATGGCGAACCTCTTTTTTTCTGACACTCGTAAAAACACAGGCCACCATCATATTTTTATGAATGTCAATCCCACAACACCGTTTATACAATACTTCCATAAAATAAATCTCCTTCGCATAAGCCGATGCAGCTCTTTGCTTAATTGTTGGCTGTCCTGCGTCCTCATCAAAATCCGATGGAAACAAAATGTGGTACACCTAAGGAGCTGAAAATCAGTCTGTCGCACGGGCTTGGAAGCACCAATCCCCTTCCGACCTTATCCGGCACTTTAAGTATACCACTACATAGAGTATAGCCAATATTTAGTTTTCATTTATTGCGGTGAGATTCTCTCATGATTGTCGGTCGGTTAACACCAATTTTTAAGCCTCTTACACCACCGTGCCGTTCGGTACACGGAGGATTCAACATTGACGTGCACAGACTGATAGGGTGTGGCTAAATCATAAAAGCCACTGTTTATCAGTCTTTCTTTTGTCATTGCGTAAGCGCAAAATATTGCTACGCTGCCCATGAATCACGCTTGCACCAAAATGAT
>JAUNHC010000098.1 GCA_030524175.1 Eubacteriales bacterium | reverse complement strand
AATGGATAGGGTAGCTAACAGTTAGCAATTCATTACGCGACTTCACGTCGCACCTGTGCTTCCGGGTCATAATATCGTCCGTCTATCTTCACCCAGCAGTGTCTTGTCATACCATCTGCAGCCTGGTCGCGGCTGCCGTCTACACGTCCACAGATAACATAGGGATTATAGCCCACTTCACTTGCCAGAGCTGCAAAGCCGCAGGCAAAACCATAACAGTTTCCTCTATAATTGGTGAGGATATTCAGCGCGGTTTCCTTGTGCCAGCCCTTCTTATTCAGATTAGGATAGTAAGGCCAGTAACGGAATCTGCTAGTATTAACCATATAATTCCAGCAAGCCTTCAGTTTCTGGGACTTAGTCATTCCGCTTTTTGTTATGGAAGAAACAATCCCCATAGTTTTGATTTTCAGCTTGGAAGCTGTGTTACTCTTGGCAGCCCCTGTATTGGTAAAGGTGACACCCTGATATGTCTTATTTTTGTAAAACCTCCCAAGGCTGTCAGCATAGTACAGTTTCTTGTTGATGAGCAGCCAGCCTGTTGAGGCCTGCCCGTTTTTATTTACGTAGTAGGAATATTTCCCCACCTGCACAATGGAATTCTTAGCAGGCTTTACCAATTGGCCGTTAAGTTGGAATACATAAATTTTACCGCTGATTTTAGCACTGTAAACAACTGCATATCCCTTTGAATTGAAATAATATTTCCTGCCGTTCACTGTCTTCCATGTATTACAGGCCTTTTTCCCATTAACGTAATAACAGTACTTGCTTCCTTCCTTTTTCAGCCCCTGCTTAAGTGCTTTGGCCGCCTGCACACTGCTGCCGGCAGCTGAAGCCGTCACCGGAACTGACAGAAGAACACAGGATGCAGCAATTAATAGTAACAAATTTCTTATTTTTTTCATAGCCTCTTCCTCTTTATAGCCAACAAACGTCTAAATCATAAAAATTCGTATTTCTTTGTACTACTTTAGGTCTAAACTGCAATATGCAGAATCGGATGCAGAGGATATACACCATAGGCTACACCGTAATTTCTGCTGTAATTCTTTGCCTCTGCGAACAAAGGATCATACACAAGGCCGCCTATCTCAGCCCAGCTGTGTCCCTGTCCTCCTCTTCCATCACTATCAACGCAAACATAAATACCTGTATACCCAATGGATTTTGCCAGATATGCAAAGGCTGCCGCATCGGCAAAACAATTTCCTCCGCCCAGGACAAAGTGGTCATTGGCATACACAGCAGGCCATCCTTCAAAATTACTGAACACCCTCCGTGTTACGTAAGGCTTGGAGATCACCCAGTCAAAACATTTCTTGAGTTTTTCCTTTTTTGTCATTTTTGAGGTAGTTATTTTAGCAGAAATAATTTTGGCCCGCTGCAAGGTTTCAAAATCTTGGGACTTCACCTTATTCATAGCCTTGCCATTGCCATCGTAATACTTGGTATTTACCTTTCTTGCCTCAAGCTCTCCCTTGTCATTCAGATAATAAGTCGTATTTTTCACCTTTTTAACTCCTGTCTGCATAATCCCTTTAGAGTTAAAATAATATGATTTTTTCCCTATCTTTTTTAGTCCGGTCACACGCGCACCATTAGAGGCAAAATAAGATTTTCCGTTTTTAAATTTTTTCCATCCCTTGAGCATTGTTCCGTCCGGGCGGAAATAATATGTCTTTTTGCTGATATTGACAAGCCTGTCCTTCAGCACGATTCCTTTTTTATCTGTACGGTATTTTTTACTTCCCAGTGTGATCCAGGAATTTTTCAACAAATACCCCTGCTGGTCAAAATAATACATAGCTTTCCCTATTGTCTGAAAGCCTGTCACAAATTTACCGCCGTGATAGTACCGCACTGCTCCATTTTCCAGTGTATGCCATCCATCCCCTATTTCCGGTTCCGGGGGATCTGCCGGAGTATCGGCTGGAGTATCTGACGGGGCATCCGGATTATCCGCCGGAGTCTCCAAAATATCTGTTGTGATCTCCGAAATATCCGCCGGGGTCTCCTGCCAATCTGCGACTATCTCTGCCTGCTTGATGACAGCGGGCTGTATGCCGTCCGCATTTCCCTCCGCAGCCGCGGCCGGGACCGTAAGACCAATACAGCATGTCATAATGAGTGCAAGCTTTTTAATACTCTTCATATGCAACACTTCCGTCTGAATAAGTGATTTCGTAGTAACCATGTCCGCTTCCGTCACAGTCATCAAACTGCTGACGGCTCACCTCATAAATCTCCTGGGGAGCTTCCTGAGCAGGAGCTTCCGGCTCAACGTAATCTGCCGCTGCATCTGCTGCCGCCTGGGCTGCTGCTTCCGCGGCTGCCTGGGCCTCTGCTTCTTTCTGAGCCTTTACCGCCGCGTCCACACTTGCCTTGTCCTCAGTGATATAGCTGTGGTACACATATCCTGTAATGTCTCCGTTTTTCACTTTAAACCATCCCGGCATAGCTGCAGTTGCCTGGCACTCATCTCCCAGGGAAAGAATCTTCAGTGACTCGGAATCTTTATCTGCTTCTTTTCGTATGTGAACGTTTGTGGACACATACATGGCAAGAGGCTGGTCAAACTCTTTCTCCTCTGCTGTTTCCAGCACTTCCTGGTCTTTTCCGCTTTTATCTTTGTAATTCACATATAGAAAGCCATATTTGTCAAATACCTTTGCCTCATTCCATTCCTCTGCCGTCACGCTTTCAAAGGTATGGATATCTCCCCCTTCCTCTGTAAGAACAAGGCTTAAACCATCCTCCTGAAGCTTGCCGGCATCCTCCTGTACGGAATCCGCCTGTGCCGTATCCTGTTTCTTTGATGCTTCTTCTGCCTTATCACCGGCTTTTGTCTCGTTTATCTTAAGCTCTGCCTTGGTAAAGACATGGCCTGATTCATTTTTAACTGTAATCTCTCCTGAGTCTGCTGCAATCTTTAAATCTTCAGGTTTATCTTCCTGTGCAGTATCGGACGCTTCTGTTTTCTCCTCTGCCTGCGCCGCCCATAAGACCGCGGGTGAAGTAAGTGTCATAACTGCTGCAACCGACAGACCCAGCATCTTGTTTAAAGTTTTCTTTTTCATTTGTTTGTCTCCTCCTTGAGTACTGTTTCGTATATTTTTATCAGCTTCTCACCTCTGGTAAACATGATTTCCAGAGTATTGCCCTCCGAAGCCAGCCCTTGTGACTCCAGATACAGACAGAAACCACTGTCATCTATTCCGTTTTCTGTCTCTATGTCCATAGGAAAGGCCTCATAAAGTTCAGTGCCGTTGAGACGGAGATAAATCCGGGAATCCGTTTCCAGACAGCCTTGCCCGATACTTCCCGTGATCTGTGTCAGCAGGCCCTGACGTTTCATCTGCACATTCCTCACACTGTCCAATAGTTCCTCTCCTGTTTCACCATTCCACTGCACCGCCTCAGCCGCCATAACAGGAGGTGACTGTGGGATTTCCGGGAGAAAACGCTCTGCCCGTTCTATGATCACCGTGTCGGCCGCCGCAGTATCCACATCGTTCAGCTGGTAAGGTACCCCTCTGGAAAAATAAGCGTTGGCGTATGCATCCGCCAGGAAGGGAAGAAGTGAATTGCCGAAAGAATCCCGGTACATTACAAGACTGCCGCTTTTTACAGGGTTGACAGTGGTGATCCTGGGATCAAAATTGCTTTCCACCTCCCCCACATAAGCAAAAGTAGGGGTTTTATCATAATATATTTCATCTTCTAACGTAAGCGCCAGGGGATAAAGCATATTATCCAGATCCCCCTGAAAATCTCTTCGTACTGTGTAGGTCTCTTCCTCATAAGAATCATGCTCCTTGTCAAGAGCTGTCATAAGCTGCTCTGCTGCATAGGCTGCACCCTTATTATTCCAATGAGAATCTCTCTGGTGATACAAAACCTCTTCTTTACCGGAAAATGCACGATATAAATCTGCATATGTAACCTGCTCCTTTTCCAGAAAAGGCTTCAGCTGTTCAAGATTACCGGTACTGCTCACTTTCACATTATAGTAATAAGGCATGTTCTCTCCATAGAGGGAGTTTTTGTTAGGTGCCGCTGTAAAAAGAAAACGCACACCTTTACTCTCCAGATAACTCTGAGTCATTGCCAGAATATGAGCCGTATTGTACAGACTCCGCTGGGACATAAGCTCTGTCCCAAGGTAATCGGAAAGAGAATCCTTATAATAAAGCCATCCATTTCTGCCCTGGATCACACCATCAGCAGTGGACACGCCTAAAATTTTTCCGTTGAGCAGGGCATTTGCTGTCACCAGCTCACTGCGGAATGCAAAATGCTCCTGAAAATAATCACCTGCCTGAGACAGCCATTCTCTATTTATCCCTTCTTCTGTTTTCAATTCCGGGAACTTTGCCAGTTCTCTGTTTTCGGAAGATGCCTCCTGACCGGTCAATAACATACCTAAAGACGGACAAAGGCATATTAGGAAAAAGATGATACAATAAAGCTGTTTCCATTTCTTCATCTCGTATGCCCCTCCTTAAAACCTGAAATAGATAAACGGATTATAAGTTCCGCCCGCCAGACTCAAAATGCAGAGCGCCAGCCCGGCAAGGCTTACTACGCAGGCTGCGGTATTATAACCCTTATGCTTTTTCCAGTGCTGACTAAGAGGCAGTGATGCTGCGATTCCTGCAGCCAGAGTCACAAGATATACAGGTGTTAGCTGCTGCACCACAAGACTCATGGCAGATGCATTCCATCCAAAGCCTGTAAACATCTCCTTTACCCAAAAGATACCCTGAGACATGGTTTCTGCCCGGAAAAATACGAAGCCGATGCACACCACTAAAAGTGCATATACATGCTGAAACAGGCTTTTTACTCTTCCGCCCTTTTCCCTGATCGCAGGAATATACTCTTCAAGCATGAGAAAACAACCATGATAAATTCCCCAGAACAGAAAATTCACTGCTGCCCCATGCCAGATTCCTGTAAACAGAAAAACAATCATTTTATTAATAACTGTCCTTGCCTTACCTTTACGGTTTCCTCCAAGAGGAATATACAGATACTCCCGGAACCATCCGGACAAAGAAATATGCCACCTTTGCCAGAACTCCCGGATACTGCCGGAAATATACGGATAATTAAAGTTCTCTTTAAAATGGAACCCAAACATCCATCCAAGCCCGATAGCCATGTCACTGTAGCCACTGAAATCAAAATATATCTGCAGCATATATGAGACAGCCCCGATCCAGGCCCCGGCCCCGTTGATCTGCAGCTGCGGCGCATTAAACAAGGTATCTGCCACCAGCCCCATAGTGTTGGCTATGAGCACCTTTTTGCTCAGTCCTGCAATAAACCGCCGGATACCCAGACTTACTCCCTCTGTTGTCACTGTACGGCTGTCAATCTCAAGTGCAATATCGTGATATTTTACTATAGGTCCTGCTATAAGCTGAGGGAAGAAGGATATATAGAGCAATACCCTTGGAAAACTACTCTGTGCCTTAGTTACGCCTCTGTACACATCGATCACATAAGACATTGCCTGAAATGTAAAAAATGAAATCCCGATAGGCATGCGCACCTCAGGCACCGGCAGGGAAAGCCCCAGGACTGAATTTGTTGTTTCTATTAAAAATCCTGTGTATTTAAATATGACCAGAATAGCCAGATTCATGATCACCGCTGAAACAAGTGCTGCTTTTCTTCCTTTTTGCCAACGGCCAATAGCCAAGGCTGCCACATAATTCATCAATGATGAGCCTATGAGCAATAGAAAATAGACAGGCTCTCCATATGCATAAAATATCAGGCTTGCCAAAACCAGCATGGCGTTTTTGGCCCGCATCCCCGGTAATAAGAGATGCAGGACAAAAACAGCCGGAAGAAATATACACAGGAATACCATGGAACTAAAAACCATTATTCTCTGCTTTCATTCCGGAAGATTTCTACTTGCTCAAAACCCCCAGAACGATTTCCTTCCCCTTTGTATTTTTGAAAAGACTCACCATGAAATTAGGATAATACAGCATCAAATCCTTGCCGTCACCGTAGCAGCTGTCAAGCACCTGGGTTTTTCTTGGCTTTCCCAATAATTTCCGGAGCTGTGCAGCATCCCGCTCATAGGTTGATGCCTTTCTGAGCTGATTGCTTTTGGCGGAATCCAGAACTCCTGTTTTGGAATTAAACACACAGAATCTGTCATTCACCACATAAATACCTTTCAGCATACGGGCAGCCACTCCGAAGCCGTAATATTTGCCGTTGATTTTCTTTACAGCAGGAACATACATTCCATTAACCCGTTTCCCTGCATAAGCCGCTCCGTCCTTGCCGAAATAATATCTGGAAACCGTAGTTTTTCCTCCGCTTGTGGTCTTAACATTTTTCCACGTATTTTTTACACGTTGTCCCTTAACATAGAAATAATACTTTCCGTTTTCTTTTTTTAATCCTGATTTTACAGCCGCGGCCTCTGCAACAACCGGTTCCGTCAATGAAATCACTGGAGCCTGAACAAATAACAGACACAGCATAACTGCAAGGATTTTCTTCCATTTCTTCATACTTTTTCTCCTTAAAAGGACTGCCTCAGTGGTACGGCAAGCCCTTATCATATTCTGTCTAAGCTGTAACCGTTCAGACAAATCTGAACGGTTACTTAAAGTTCTACATTTTTAAAGTTCTACATGTACCATTTTCTGTGTTTTATATATCTTTCCTTCCATTGCACTGCGTTTCTGCTGATACCATTTTCCTTTTCTCAGGGGTGATTTTTTGGCTGCATTTGTATCGTATGTATACCATGTATTTCCAATCTTCACTTCAGTCCATGCATGGTACTGCCAGCGGCTGGTATTAAAAGCATTGCTGGTTCCCCAGCAGATACGTACAGGATATCCGGTAGCCCTCTTTGCAAGGAATGCAAAAGCTGCTGCATAGTGATAACAGCTCCCTTGTTTTTTCGTAAGCATCTCCTTGGCATATGAGTATTCCCATCCTTTATTGCCCTTGAATCCCATTACTCTGCCATATTCGCAATTTTTCTCAACATAGGCAGCTAATTTATTAATGGCTGTTTTCTTTGCCGTATTATCCGTGATCTTCTGGCCCTTGATTACTTTATCCATTGCAGACACCAATGCTGCATCTATTTTTTTACTCTTTTTATAAACTCCTTTTGCATCAAAATAGTAAGACTTATTTTTGATGGTATACCATCCTGTTTTACGTGCTCCGTTGGAACCAAAATAGTATTTCTTTTTACTGATGGTTCTCCACTGGTTTGTTAACTTCTTCCCATTAACATAGTAACAGTAACCAACACTCTCCTTAACCCAGCCCTTCTTTACTGCCAGATCAGACGCAGCCTTGTCTGAAACTGCAGTAACTGCCTGTACTTCCGAAGCCGCCTGCGCAGGCAGTGCTCCGAGCGTAAGGCAGAAGGACATTAAAAGAAGCGCTGTTTTCTTCAGAAACGATTTCTTGTTCATATTTTTCCCTCCTAAACTACATGTATTTACTGCAAAATTATACCATATCTGACATAATAAGTCTATGTTTTCCATGGTATGCTGCCACGCCACGCCGGCTCTTCATCCGTTCCTGTTCACTTCGTGACCAGTAACACGCTTCGCGATGTACAGAAATTATGCATACTGCATAATTTC
>JAUNHC010000097.1 GCA_030524175.1 Eubacteriales bacterium | reverse complement strand
CCGCATTTCTGCGGCTTACAGGGGTTTTATTCAATTACAAGTGTTGAAAACCCGGTATTTTGTCAAGCCTTTCATACTAACAAAATCCTGATGCAAATTCTGTCTAAATTGCCGAAAATTGTGATGTTATAAATTTTTTTAACTACTTATTGATTTTTAATTTGCAATCGCTTATAATATGTATAACTATTAATGTAGTAACATATCTTCATAATTACATACAAACATTTTTTATTTATCAAAAGGAGGTTCTTTTTTTATGAAAGCTTTTGTTGTAAACAAAGATGGTTCCACAGAAATCAAGGAGATTCCAAAACCACACTACAATTCCCGCCAGGCCCTGGTAAAAACAATCGCCTGCGGAATGTGCGGCACAGATGTAAAACTGCTCCACCACACCTTTAAAGGATTCCCGGAATCTGTATACCCCATCCTGCTTGGACATGAAGGGGTTGGAGAAGTGGTTGAAGTAGGCGCTGACTGTAAGACCTTCCACATAGGTGATAAAGTTCTCCTTCCCTTTGTAGATCCTGATCCTCAATTATATCCGGGATTGGGTTCCGCCTGGGGTGCACTCAGTGAATATGCAGTTGTATGCGACCCTGAGGCCAGTTATCCCGAAGGCGCCGCTATCCCGGAATGTGCATATGCCCAGACTGTTCTGGATCCTTCCCTGGATCCTGTTGACGCTGTAATGATCGTTACCTTCCGGGAAGTATTGAGCAATATACGCTACTTCGGTATTCAGCCCGGTGACAGCGTTGTGGTATTCGGCTGCGGACCTGTGGGGCTGACCTTTATCAAATTCCTTAATCTCTGCGGTGTCAAAGAAATTACAGCAATTGACATCATTGATGAAAAACTGGCCACTGCCAAAGAACACGGCGCAGCCCACATCTTCAACAGCCGTGAGACCAATATTGACGAAGAGATCCACAGCCTGTATCCGGACGGTGTAGATTATGTCCTTGATGCCATCGGCGCCCCCTTTGTTGTAAATCAGGCCATGTCCCTGATCAAAGACAGAGGCACTGTCCTTTGCTACGGTGTACCGGAAAAAGAAGAAATCACCATAGACTTCAGCAAGGCATCCTACAATTGGAGTGTCATATACCAGCAAATGCCACGCAAGGCTGAAGAAGGCGCCGCCACAGCTCAGGTGATGGAATGGATCAATAACGGCAGCCTTGTGATCAAAGACTTCATATCAGACTATTTCAAATTCGATGACGCTGTAGAAGCGTACAATAAACTTCTGGATCGCCAGATTTCTAAAAAAGGGATCATTGTGTTTTGATCTTAGTATGAATTTATGTAAAATCTCCGGGGTGTGAAAGCAGGAGCCGGTTAAGAAAACTTTTTTAGTTTTGTGATAAGCAGCGTAATGTACGAGAGTATGTTACGCTGCTTTTCCTTTCAGTTCGAGTTGCGCCACAAGCTGTGTTACACCAACTTCCCCGATAAAGGTATAGTAGATGTCAATTTTCTGCTGGCGGCGGCCGCTGCACTTGTCACCCTCATGGATAACAATATTCTCTATCAGATCGTGAAGCATACCACGGGAGAGTTCTTCAAAAGAAGTGTACTTCCTGGCCATCTTCAAGAAGCTGTCTATTTTAATAACCTTGCTTTCAGCTTCATTGACCTGTTTCTGAATATCTGCGATTTCAGAACATGTATCACGTTCTTTCTCATAGTCTGCTGACAGTTTTTTGAACCGTTCGTCAGACAGCTTTCCACTTATATTGTCCTCATAAAGCCGTTTGATGATGTTATCCAACTCACCAATCCGACGCTCCTTTGCAGACAGTTCCTTTTTCATGGACTGTATCTGCTTCTGCTGTTCCTTTGCAGAGCGATTCATTAAACACCGGACAAATTCCTGTTCGTTTTCAAGTGCAAAAGTAACTGTCTGCTTTAGGTTTTCCAGTACCAGATTTTCCAGAACCACTGCTCTGATGTAGTGCATGGTACAGCTATTTTGCTTCTTAGCTATTGGTTATCCTCCGTGTCGCTTTTAAGCAAGCGCTTTTTCAGTTTTTGAAATGTATCATCACTAACAACATGTTCCATTCGGCAAGCCTCCTGTTCTGCTGTATTGGCATCAATACCGGCTGCTATAAGCTGCTTCATAAAGAAACAATGTCTCTCATAAATTTTTTCTGCAATTTCCCGGCCTATATCAGTTAGATGAAGATGCAAGCAAGGTCAACGGAACGCACTATTTTGTTTTTCTTTTGGAGTCTCAGTACAGCCTCTAAGTAATCCTCGCCGGAGGCATGCAGTTTCTTATAAGGAGACATTGACCGTACTCAATTCTTTCTCATGAGAGAAGAAAGCCCGCAGAAGTTTCACCGCCTCATCATCCATCGGCCGGTGCCATAACACTTTACTCCCCTGAATAAACAGTAAATAGGTACAGCACTTATAAATAAGTTCCGGGTCATGGGTAATCAAAAATAAACTCTTTCCCATATCTTTTAGATGGTTGAGATTATCTGATACCTCCAGCATATGGCGGTAGTCCAGCCCACTGGTAGGTTCATCAAATATCATGATTTTCTTATTGGAGGCTATCGCGCTGCCGATTGCCACCCGCTGCTTTTCCCCGCCTGACAGGGACATAGGGTGTAGATTCGCCTTGTTCAGCAAATCCAAGCTGCTCAGAATCTCATTTGCGCAGCCTGAATCCGCTTTCTCTACCTCATCCTCCATACTAAGCAGCAGTTCGTCCAGTACATCTTCTGTAAACAGTTGATGATTTACATCCTGCATGACCATATAGGAGATGTGCCGACGCTGCTTTGCATTATAGGAAACACCATTTATTTCAAATATACCCATTACCTTTTTATCCAGCCCACACAGGCACCGGGCAAAGGTGGACTTACCAGCACCGTTATTTCCGATAATACCAATGATCTCTCCCTGTGGCAAAAACAGGTCAGGAATGTCTACAATGAGCGGGCCGTGTTTTTCATAAGAAAATCTAAATCCCTTAATACGCATGTGCTGAGAAGCTGTCTTTGGAGTAGCTTCAGGATAAAGATGAAATGGATCAAGTGACCGTAATCCCATTTCCTGCAGAATCTCAGGAGCTAATTTCTGAATTTCCTCCCGTGTAAATTCCCGAGCAATGCTCCCGTGTTTCATATAGAGAATCCGGTCTGCATAAGGAACAAGGTAATAGAGCCGGTGCTCCGCAATGATAACCGTCTTCCGCTCAGACTGCCAATGCCTGATCACACCAATTAAATCCTCAATAGTGGATATATCTAAGTTTGAGGAGGGTTCATCCAATACGAAAATATCGGGTCGGATTGTATCCGCAGAAGCACAAGCAATTTTTTGCTTTTCACCACCGGACAGAGCAAACAAGCTTCGATTCAGCAGTTTTTCCAATTTAAGGCTGTGCGTAGTTTTTTCCAACCGTTCCCACATTTCCGGAACTGGTAAAGCCATATTTTCACAGCCAAAGACAATTTCGCTCGTTGTATCCACATTGTAAAATTGTGTTTTCGGATTTTGGAACACAGATCCTACCCGCTGTCCAATCTGATAGAGTTGATAGTCCCTTAGTTCTTTTCCATCCAAGAGAACCTGCCCGGTCAGTTTTCCACCATAGTAATGGGGAATTAGTCCATTGATGAGCCGGGTCAGCGTAGTTTTGCCACAACCGGACTCACCACAAAGCAGAACAGTCTCACCATCCTGGATTGTCAAGTTAATGTGGTTCAGGTTATTTATAGTCTCCCCACTATCATAAGTGAAGGAAACATCTTTCAGCTTAATCATTCTATACCTCCTACCATGGACTAAAAAAGAACGTGCTGGTCAATGCAGTTCCAGCAATCAGCACCGCCATCAAGTCCCATCCAGTAAAACCGACTTTTGTGATGTTGGTGCGCCGGACAGGGTTATCCAACCCGCGAGTCAAGGCTGCTGCAGAGAGGTCATCCCCGATTTTAACTACTGAAATCATCAAGGGAATAAAGCGGTACTCAATTAGTGCGGCAGGGTTTTTCCAAAACTTTCTTGTTCCAAACTGAACCTCTCGCATCCGCATAGCGTCCTTGATTGCTGCCGACTCTTCCTGCATAGTAGGTATGAAACGAAACAGGACAGAGAGAGGGATTGTAATTTGCCGTCCTATATGCATCCGCCCCAATGCAGTAATACACTCACTAGCTGTAGTGGATTTAATAATGTAGGCTCCCATAACAAAAGCAGGAAATAGTCTCAAAACTAAACCCATCAGCAAAACTACGAGCATATTGACAATCATAGGGAATCGGATGGAGTTCTGGATTGCCTGCACGAATAATCCTGTCGAAAATAAGCAGAAAAATATAGTAGCAGTCTTATATTGCCGATTCGTCAGTAACAGGACAAAGGGAATCATAGCCACAGCTATCATAAATGCGGTGTGGCTGTAAAGAAATTCCGCAGTAGCAACAACGGCCATTAGCAGCAGCTTTGTTCGTGGGTCTAAGCGGAAGCCAGCTTTTGTGTCTACAACGGCTTGCAACTGTTCCATTACACAATGCCCGCTCTCTCAAAATGTTTTTTCAGCATCTTATGCCCAAGTAATGCACCCAGAATGCCGCCCACGAACAGTAAAGCAAAACCCACATACAGCATCCAGGAAGGCATTAGGGATTGCAGGGTATTTGCATATTGATCTCCCATGGAGGCATGTATATTTTCCCAATATGCTTCACCTGCGAACCAGAGATTTGCGGGGCAGCCCATGATACCAAGGCAGAAGCAGGCGTAACTCAGAACTGTGACCTTAACCTTTTGATAGCCTCCAATTTTGAGAACAATATCACTTAAAATACCACCGAAAATCCAACCAAGCAAGCCAATCCAGCCATAACCAATAAGGTAGAAAAAAATCCCTCCGATAATACCGGTAATGGTCAGCATACCAAACTTCTGAATTTTTGTGTAGTATAGCATCATGGGGATACCGCAGATCACCGGCCAGATGATAAACAGCAAGGGATAAACCACTGGCAGAGCTGTCAGCAACCCAATGACGAAGAAGATAACAAGGGTCATAGCTGTGTAAATACCAACATTAATCAGATCTTTGCCTGTGAGTTGTTTTGCATTTTTCATTATTAAATATCCTTTCGTGTTAAATTATTTATATATCCTGCGTAAAGGGGAGCTGCGGATTTACCTCCCATCGGTACTCCTGCTAAATCCCCCATTCATGACTAATCATTTGCAATTTTACCATGTGGGGATAAATCTTACCGCTGTTCATCAATTCCTTTGGTGTACCTTGCTCTGCAACCGTACCTTCAGACAGCACAACGACTTGATCTGCGCCACTTACAGTACGCATACGGTGGGCTATAACAAGTACCGTCTTATCTTTTATCAATCTTGACAATGCAGACTGAATTAAAGTTTCGTTTTCTACGTCGAGACTTGCTGTAGCTTCGTCCAGCAAAATGATAGGAGAATTTTTCAGGAAAGCACGGGCGATTGAAATACGCTGTCTTTCGCCGCCGGACAGTTCACAGCCATTTTCACCAATCATACTGTTATAACCATCCGGAAGTTTGGCCGCAAATTCTTCACAGTTTGCCAGTCTTGCCGCTGTAATCACCTCTTCATCAGTCGCGTCTTTTTTTCCTATTCTGATATTCTCCATGATTGTATTATTAAACAGCGTAACATCTTGAAACACGATAGAATACAACGATAACAATGTTTCAGGCTCTATCTTCGATATATCCATACCACCGACTGTAATTTTCCCTTTATTTACATCCCAAAATCTCGCGGCAAGGCGTGATACCGTGGTTTTTCCGCCGCCGGACGGACCAACTAAAGCGGTCACTTCTCCCTGTTTCGCAGTAAATGATACATCTTTCAAAACGGACTCCCCTGTATTGTAGGCAAAACCTACATGGTCGAACACAATGTCATATCCTTTATTTGTTGTTCTGTCGCTGCCTGTCTGGATTGGCTGGTCAAGAATTTCATTCATGCGGTCTATGTTCGTTTTAGTTGAAATAACCGCCGCAAGATTCTGCAAAGCACCCTCAAGGGGAGAATATAATCTTGAAGCAACAAGCAGGAACATAAAAAACAGTGGAATTTCTATCTCACCTTGAATAAGCAATGCAGAGCCTACAAGTGCAACAGTGGCAATTCCAAACTTTAATATCAGCGTTGATGAAACAACAAAAAGGGCAGTTCCAAGTTCCGTGATAATGTGACGTTTTTCCACATAATCAATTTTTTTGTCAAGCCCGTTCAGATAGTCTGCTTCCGCATTATTTGCTTTTAAGTCCTGTAAGCATTCAATGCACTCCTGCACACCGCTTTCAAGCGCAACATTCGCCGCTACGGATTTTCGGTTAAAGTATCCTTGTATACGGGCTGAAAAAAATGTAATTGCAAATGCTATCGGCAAGACCCAAACCGCTGCAAGAGCCATACGCCAATCGTAAGTAAACAGGCAAATAGCAATCAGTGTTGTTGAAATAAGAGAACCAGCCAAAGCGGGAACATAGTGGGAAAACGCCTGTTCCAGTGTGGCACAATCACCCATGATTGCATTTGTTAAATCAGCAAGATCTTTTTTTCCGAAAAAGGACAGTGGGATTTTACGGAGTTGTTCTGCCAAGGAAATGCGCCTTACACCGCTTTCCACATAGGTGGCTAAATAGGTGGCATTGTATTGAAACCAAGTCACAATAAAAATAAGGAAAAGGAAGATCAGGGCGCTAACCGCATAGAACATAACACGGTTTCCATTTATGCCCCCGTTCATCATATCAATGACAAATTGATACAGAAGCCCGACGGGAAGCATAAATGAAATATCCTGCAGAATGCAGGCAATACACCCTTTTATCAAATCAATAGCCCCTTGCCTTGATAATGCAAAGCGCCTTTGCAATGTCTGAATCATGCATTACCTCCTTTGTAATTTTCCATTCCGCCGCTTCAGAATAATTTTTCCACATGCGTGTAAATATGCCGTTTCTCTCGATCAGATTGTTATGCGTGCCGCATTCAGCAATTTTGCCGTCTTGCAGTACATAAATACGATCTGCATCAGTGACTGATGAAAGCCTGTGTGCAATCATTATAACTGTTTTCCCCTTTGAAAGAGCAGATAATGCCTGTTGGATCAGCACCTCATTGTCGGGGTCGGCAAATGCCGTCGCTTCATCAAGAATAAGGATAGGCGCATTTTTCAAAATAGCGCGTGCAACCGCAATTCTCTGCTGTTCACCGCCGGACAGGTATACGCCGTTTGTGCCGACAACCGTATCTAGGCCGTTCGGTAATTTTTCAATAATATCCAGGCACTGTGCGGCTTTTAAAGCATGAACGATTTCTTCGCGTGTTGCAGTAGGTTTTGCCATACGCACATTTTCCAATATAGACGCTTTGATTAAGCGGCTATCCTGAAAAACGAAAGACACCTTCTTCATCAATGTTTCTTTCGGAATATCGCGTATATCGACATTCCCTATTAGAATACGCCCCATTTGCGGATCAAAAAATCGCGTAACGATATTTGCAAGAGTCGTCTTGCCACCTCCGGACGCGCCAACTAATGCGATTGTCTGTCCCGGTTTAATTGACAGAGATACATCATTTAATGCGTTTTTCTCACCATCATAACTGTAACTGACGTGCTCTAATATAATCGAATTATCAGACGGTATATTATTCACTCTGCTATCAGACAAGGGCTTTTCATTCAGAACTTCATCAATCCGGCCCATTGCGTCACTTACAATCATTGCGTCCTCACTCATAAACATAATTTTTGTG
>JAUNHC010000096.1 GCA_030524175.1 Eubacteriales bacterium | reverse complement strand
TAAAACAAACTGTAAGGGAAACTATAATTTTTACAAACTAAAGTACACGTCTTGTCACGCCCTTTCTCCATACTAAAAAAATCATCCGGTGAAAGGCACCGACGCTGTAAATACAAAAGCCGTTTTGCAGCTCACGGCCAAAGGGGAAACACCGGAAGTAATAGCCCGCTGTCTTAATATATCTGAAGAGACAGTGCGGCAGATACTGTCAATAATGCAATAAACGGGAAATTTACTTATATAAAAAATTTATCAGAAAGTTCATCTGGTATTTGTATTTTTTTAGAAAAGGTGTTATAGTGAAATCAGTAGTTGTGCCTGACTATGACAGAATGGATGGAAAATGAATGTCAGGAGAGAATAACATGAAAGTAAGTATACGTGATCTGAGCCGTATGACCGGATTTTCTCCGGCTACGATTTCAAATGCCCTGAATCACAAAAAAGGAGTAAACCGGGAGACATCAGAGGAGATTTTCCGTGTGGCCCGTGAGACCGGATATTTAAGCGCCAATGCAGTGACGAAGATTAAATTGCTGATTTTTAAGAAGAACGGTTTGATTATTGAGGACACCCCTTTCTTCCAGAGCCTGATTGATGGCTTTGAGGAGGAATGCCACCGCTTGGGTTATGAGATGGTGGTCTGCCGTGCTGACCAGCGGGATGCAGATTATCTGAACCAGGTGAAGGCCCTTCTCAACGAGCAGGGGGCTGCGGTGGTTGTGCTTGCCACAGAAATGATGGACGGCGATCTGGAGCCATACCGCAACGCCCCTTGCCCGCTGGTTATACTGGATCACTGGTCCGAATCCATGGAGTTTAATTCTGTATTGATCAACAATGCAGACGCTGCCAGGATGATGACAGAGCATCTTCTGGACTATGGCCATACAGAGGTTGGTTATCTGAGAGGTGCCTTTCGTATCAAGGGATTCCGTTCCCGTTTTGTGGGTTTCCAGACCGCTCTAAAAAAGAGAAAGATTCCTTACCGGGAGGAGTTTACCATAACACTGGGGACTTCTCTGAATGGTGCTTACCAGGACATGCTTAACTGTCTTAAAGGTAAGCCAAAGCTTCCAACCGCTTTTTTTGCAGATAACGATATGATCGCTCTTGGTTCTATGAAAGCTTTGCAGGAGATGGGATACCGGATTCCCGACGATATTTCTGTGGTTGGGTTTGACGACCTGCCATTCAGCGAGATTTCTTCACCGTCCCTGACAACCCTTCGTGTTCCAAACAAGGAGATGGGAAGAATGGCTGTGCGGAGACTGGCTGAACTGATAGAAGGGATCGGATCGGATGCTGTGACGAAGACACAGGTATGTCCGCGTATTGTGTACCGTAATACTGTCAAAAGGATGAACTGAATAAAATATAATGGGACAGCCGATACAGAGCCGTAATGGTTTTGTGTCGGTTTTTTGTTGTAATAAATACAAAACGTTCATATGCGTTTATATAAACGTTTATTATATAAATACCTTTGAAACATTAAATAAATTGATAAAAACTAGATAAAACATACAAATTTTAGCCGTAAAAATTGTGAGAAATCATGTTTATAAAACAAAATCATAGATTTATATTGAAAATATATATAAACAGTTTATAATAATGTTTAGAAACATAATTAATCCATCTGTCATAGACCAAAAACAAAATTAAGAGAAAAGGAACAGAATTAAGGAGGAGAAAAAATGGATCATATTAAGATTGGATATGCACCTACAAGAAGAAGTATTTTCAGCGCACCGGATGCAATCAAATACAGAGGGCTTACAGCAGACAGACTTACAGAGCTTGGTATTGACTTTGTAGATATTACCGACATCAATGAGGAAGGGCTTCTCTACAATGATGATGATATGAAAAAAATCGCCGAGAAGTTTAAAGCTGAGAAGATTGATGGTCTGTTTTTGCCGCACTGTAATTTCGGAACTGAGTACGAATGTGCCCGTCTTGCAAAAGAACTGAATGTACCTGTTCTTCTCTGGGGACCGCTGGATGAGCGCCCGGAACCGGACGGAGTGCGTCTGCGTGATACACAGTGCGGTCTCTTTGCAACAGGAAAGGTTCTGAGACGTTTCCGTATTCCTTTTACATATATGACAAACTGCCGTTTAAATGACCCTGTTTTTGAGAGAGGGATCCGTGATTTCCTGGCAGTTTGCAATGTTGTGAAAAAATTCAAAAATATGCGTATCTTGCAGATTTCCACCAGACCATTTGATTTCTGGACCACCATGTGCAATGAAGGTGAACTGCTGGAGAGATTTAATATTCAGATTTCCCCTGTTCCCATGCCGGAATTAACTGACGAGGTAAAGAAGGTAAAAGAAGAGGGAACAGAAGTTGCCAAAGTGATTGAATACTGCAAAGAAAATATGATCATTGAAATAAAGGAAGAAGAACTTGAGAATGTAGCTGCCCTTAAGGTTGCCATGAAGAACCTGATCACGAAATACGGCTGTCAGGCAGCAGGCATCCAGTGCTGGAATCAGCTTCAGAGTGAGCTTGGTATCATGCCTTGTGCAGCAAATGCACTTTTAAATGAAGAAGGAATTCCGGTTGTCTGCGAGACAGATATCCATGGGGCCATTACAGCATTGATGGTAGAAGCAGCAGGCATGGGCGAGACAAGAAGTTTCTTTGCAGACTGGACCATCCGTCATCCTGATATTGAGAACGGAGAACTTCTGCAGCACTGCGGTCCGTGGCCCATTTCCGTGGCAAAGGAAACACCAAAGGTTACATACCCTCTGGCATTTGACCATCCGGGAGCAATCACAGCAGAGGCAAAACACGGCGATGTGACCCTGGTACGATTCGACGGTGACAACGGGGAATACTCCCTGCTTTTAGGCAACGCTAAGGGTGTAGATGGACCGAAAGGAATGGGAACTTATCTCTGGGTAGAGGTGGACAATATCAAACGTCTGGAAGCCAAAATTGTAGAAGGACCATACATCCACCATTGTGTAGGCATTCATAAGAATGTAGTTCCGGTACTTTATGAGGCATGTAAGTACATCGGTGTGAAACCGGATCTGTATGACCCTATTGAGGAAGAAGTAAAAGCATATCTTCGGGGAGAATGACAGAACGTTCCGGTTCAATGCAGACAATAATATACTCCGGGCAGCCCAGTTCCGGAGTGTGTTTGAAAATTAATTCCAGTAATTTTTAAACACACTCTAAGGATCTGGATGCCGGACAATTTTAGAAAAGAGGAGAATAGATTATGGAAAACCTGACCGCCTTATCTTACGATCTGAGAAAAGACGTCATCGAGATCATCCGCGCAGGAAAAGCCGGACATATCGGCGGTGATATGAGTGTGATCGATACCTTAGTCACTTTATATTTTAAACAGATGAATGTAGGTCCCGAAAATATGGATAATGATGACCGTGACCGTTTTGTTATGAGTAAAGGACATTCTGTGGAAGCGCTTTACGCTGTCCTTGCAAAAAAGGGATTCTTTACTATTGAAGAAGTTCTTGAAAAGTTCAGCAAATTCGGATCTAAATTTATCGGCCATCCGAACAATAAACTTCCGGGGATTGAAATGAACTCCGGTTCACTGGGACACGGCCTTCCCGTCTGTGTGGGAATGGCCCTGGCAGGAAAGATGAACCAGCAGTCTTACCGTATTTACACAGTCATGGGAGACGGAGAACTGGCAGAAGGTTCTGTGTGGGAAGGTGCAATGGCAGCCAGCCACTATAAGCTTGACAATCTCTGCGCTGTTGTTGACCGTAACCGTCTTCAGATTTCCGGGAACACAGAGGATGTGATGCATCATGACGATCTCCATGAGAGGTTCAGAAGCTTTGGATGGAATGTGATCGATGTAAAGGACGGAAACAGCATTGACCAGTTAAATGCAGCCTTTGAGGAAGCCAAGACAGTCAAAGGAATGCCCACTGTACTGATTGCCAACACAGTGAAGGGCTGCGGTTCTCCTGTGATGGAGAACAAAGCCGGATGGCATCATCATGTGCCAAGCGACGAAGAATATGAACAGATCATGAAAGACTTAGATGAGAGAAAGGAGGCCGCCCTTCATGAGTAAAATTGCCAATAAACAGATGATTTGCGAAGCCCTGATGGAGGCAGCAAAGACAGACAAAGACATTGTAGCACTGTGCAGTGATTCCAGAGGCAGCGGTTCCTTCACTCCTTTTGCAGATACTTATCCAGAGCAGTTTGTGGAGACAGGAATTGCAGAGCAGAACCTTGTGAGTATTGCTGCCGGCCTTGCAAAATGCGGCAAAAAGGCATATGCAGTATCCCCTGCATGCTTCCTTTCCACCAGAAGCTACGAGCAGGCAAAGGTTGACTGTGCCTACTCCAACACTAATGTAAAATTAATAGGGATCAGCGGCGGTGTAAGCTATGGAGCCCTGGGAATGAGCCATCATTCCGCACAGGATATTGCAGCCATGGCAGCTATTCCCAACATGCGTGTGTATATCCCCAGCGACCATCTTCAGACAAAGGAACTGGTTAAGGCTCTCTTAAAAGATGAAAAGCCAGCCTATATCCGTGTGGGCAGAAATGCTGTTGACCCGGTATATGAAGAAGGAAATGTTCCTTTTGAAATGGACAAAGCAACTGTAGTTTGTGAGGGCACCGATGTGGCCATTATTGCCTGCGGTGAGATGGTAGGTCCCGCAAAAGATGCGGCAGAACTTCTGAAAGCACAGGGGATCAGTGCCACAGTCCTTGATATGTACTGCGTAAAGCCTCTTGACAAAGCCGCTGTGGTAAAAGCAGCAGAAAATGCAAAGGCAGTCATTACGGTGGAAGAGCACGCACCCTTCGGAGGCCTTGGGTCCATGGTGAGTCAGGTAGTGGGAAGTGAATGCCCGCGCAGAGTGATCAATCTTTCCCTTCCGGATGAGCCGGTTATCACCGGAACATCCAAGGAAGTATTTGATTACTATGGCCTGAATGCAGAAGGAATTGCAAAAAAAGCAGCAGAGTTGGTGAAATAAAATGAGCAGATATGTTTTAGGAATAGACCAAAGCACACAGGGCACAAAGGCACTCCTCTTCAATGAGGAGGGAAGCCTGATCTGCCGCTGTGACCTTCCCCATCAGCAGTATATTGACCAGCAGGGATGGGTGGAGCATGATCCGGAAGAAATTTACCAAAATACCATATCCGTTGTAAAAAATCTGGTGGAAAAAGCCGGAATTGACAAAAAGGAGATTGCAGTCCTTGGAATCAGCAACCAGCGGGAGACTGCTATGGTGTGGGACCGTGTTTCCGGGAAACCTGTGTACAATGCAGTAGTATGGCAGTGTGCCCGCGGCGCCCAGATTTGCGACAGTATTGAAAAAGCCGGACACGGAGAAATGATACGTTCTCATACAGGACTTCAATTGTCCCCATATTTCTCAGCGGCAAAAATAGCCTGGGTGCTTCAGAATGTGGAGGGCGCACAGGAGAAGGCAGACCAGGGCAGGCTTTGCTGCGGAACGATTGACAGCTGGCTTGTATATAAGCTGACCGGAGGGAAAGAATTCCGTACCGATTATTCCAATGCCTCCCGTACACAGATGTTCAACATTTCTTCTCTTTCCTGGGATGAAGAAGTGTGCGCCTTATTTAAAATTCCGGTATCCTGCCTGGCACAGCTTACAGATTCAGACGGCGAATACGGAATGACAGACTTTGACGGATATCTTGATACTCCAATTCCCATTAGAGGCGTTTTGGGTGATTCCCACGGTGCTTTGTTTGGACAAGGCTGTGTGGAAAAAGGTATGATCAAAACCACCTACGGCACTGGTTCTTCCATTATGATGAATATAGGAAAAGAGCCTGTGTTCAGCAAGCGTGTGGTTACTTCCCTTGCCTGGAAATTAAATGGTGAAGTAAACTATGTGCTGGAAGGAAATATTAACTATACAGGAGCTGTCATTACCTGGCTGAAGGATGATCTTAAGCTCATTTCATCCCCGGGAGAGACTGAGGAGCTGGCCCTGAAAGCCAACCCTAAGGACAGAACTTATCTTGTACCTGCATTTACAGGACTTGGTGCACCCTACTGGGACAGCGATGCCACGGGAGTGGTAAGCGGCCTTACCAGAACCACAGGAAGAAATGAAGTGGTGCGGGCAGGACTTGACTGCATTGCTTATCAGATCACAGATGTCATTGAAGCCATGAGTGAAGAATCCGGGATAGCCATCAGTGAACTGCGGGTGGACGGCGGCCCCACCAGGAACCGCTATCTTATGCAGTTCCAGAGCGATATGGCCCATGTGACAGTGCAGGTACCCTCCGCGGAGGAACTTTCCGGAATCGGAGCTGCTTATGCAGCCGGAATTGCAGCCGGGATTTTCACCAGAGAAGAAGTATTTGCTAAAATGAGCCGTACTAAATTTGAGCCGGCCATGGACAAGACTGTCCGGGAAGAGAAATACCAGGGCTGGAAAAAAGCCGTGGGACAGGTATTGACCAGATAAACACAGTAATGACCATAAGAAATGGCAAACGCTGCCGCGATATTCAATGGAATGCTTTAGAAATACTGGTCAGTGTGTAAAAAAATACAGAAGTATACAATCGAGGCAGTTTTTCCGTATTAGGGAGAACTGCCTTTGTTCTATACTAGGAAAGTACTCCATTTTGTTCTGACCAGAAGGTTATGACTTTCCTAGTATATAAAAACCCTCCGGGGGATGCACACAATGTGCAGAGGAAGGCTGCTTCGCAGCTGCACATTGGCGCACAAAGTGTACAAGTCCCTCATGAGTGAGGGATTCAGGGAGTTGAAGTGGACTTGTCCACTTTGTTCTGTTAACTGTACATGGAGAAGTGTGTTGCTGGTCACGGAGCGAACAGTAACCTGCTCATTTCATGTTCTGACATGTTTATGTACATTTGTCTTTTCAGATTCATCTATTTCCGATAAAATAGAATTTATAAGAGAAACTGATCACAGCCAATTGTCAAGGAGGTTATTATGTCAGATTTAATGCGGAAACTGGAACTCTTAGGGGGCCTGCCCATTTTTTTCTGCGGGCCGGAGTGGGAAACAGTGAAAAGCTTCGGTACTTTTTTAGACCAGGAGAGCCCCTTTCTGCATACACCTGTGCTTGTGAAAACACTTATAGAAAAAAGCCAGCGCCAAGATACACCTGTAATTTACAAAGATGAAAATAAAATATACTTTGCCTGCATGAAAACCCATGGTGGATTTTACCTCACCGGGCCGGCTTGTATGGAGGAAATGAGCTATGTGGAGATTCACCGTTATTACAAGACCTACAGTATTCCAGGCACAGACGAAAAGCATCCGGTGAAACTATCACCCATGAAGTTTCTCACCTTTGTAAGTCTCCTTTATGAAATTCTGGAGCAGGTATCCATAGATACGGAAACTCTCATGATTGAGAATGATCTGGCGGATGAAAAATCACAGCTTACAGAAAAAGAAGATGCACTGATGGAACTTCGGAAAATTGAAGATGAGGTTTACCACCACACTTACCAGGAGGAACGCTATGTGATGGACTGTGTCCGAGAAGGGGATACCGTCCATGTTATGGAACGTATAAATGCCTTGATGGAAAGCGCAGGGACTCTGTCCAGCAAGAAGCTGAACCATCTGCGGAATCTGGCAATAGTCTGTGTGACAGCAGCCACCAGGGAGGCCATAGCCGGAGGTGTATCACCAGCGGAGGCCTACCGTCTCAGCGATCTGTTTATCAATCAGATAGACCGCTGCAGCCAGGCAGATCAGCTTGTGGAATACAGCAGAAAAAGTGTGTATGAATTTGCCAGACTGGTGTCAAAGACAAGAAAAAGAAGAATGACCTCCAACTACACGGAACAATGTAAAGAGTACATTCATCAAAATTACCACCGCAGGATTCTTCTGGACGACATAGCCCAGGCAATTGGCGTAAGTTCCGGCTACCTGTCCAGGGTATTCCATCGTGATACAGGAATCAGCCTTCAGGATTATATCCAGAAATTCCGGGTAGAACGGGCTGCCAATCTTCTGAAATATTCAGAAGCCTCTCTTTCTGAAATCAGTGATTATGTGTGCTTTCATTCCCAGAGCCATTTCGGAAGCGTGTTTAAAAAGTATATGCATATGACGCCGGGGCAGTATCGGGATAGGTATAAGAGGATGGAGTTTATTTCTAAATAATGCGAAGGGGAGTATCTCGGAGTTGCGAAATTGCGAGGGGGAGTATCTCGGAGTTGCGAAGCCCGAAACCCCC
>JAUNHC010000095.1 GCA_030524175.1 Eubacteriales bacterium | reverse complement strand
CGATCAAAGATATACCGAACGGCGTTTATCTCACAGGATTTTTCTCAAATTATCCGACGCAGGAGACAATGTCTGATATCTTCCACTTTTTGGACAACCATCATCTGTCGCCCAAAATCGGCGCCCAGTTTGACCTTGCGCATATTCGGGAGGCCTGCGTTGCGCTTGACAGCGGTAAAGTGAATGGAAAAATCATAGTCACGGTTTAAAAAACAAGATTCTCCTTCCATGCAATGCCGGCCGCCTGTCTCCCCTGGCGACCAGCATTCTCCAGGTGAACCACTCGCTGTCTCAAATTGTTCACCATAAAATCCATGTCCGCCGCCATTGATCGTAATCAACTCCGCAGATGAATACACATCTGCAGCCCGTTCTGCATAGGAAATCGGTACAATATCGTCCTGATCTCCTTGGACAATCAGTACATCTTTTTGATAACCGGAAATCTCTGTATAAGGATCCATGTTAAAACCATCTGTATAATAGATTCGTCCGACGCTCATCCCAAAGATGCTGCTGGTTTTCGGAATCTGAGACATGTCTCCAATGATATTATATGCAAAATACCTGTCTTTCATACTGTTTTATGCCCTGATTGTATATAAAAAGCGGACAGGCTCTGAGGCGTTTCCTGAAAGCTCTCTACAGGCAATCCACAGTAGATAGATGGCTTCTGGATCCACCAAATGCAGCTTTGGGAGCGCTGCCTGCACCGCAAAAGCATTCGGCTCCGCCACATCGTCCGTATTGATGGCACGGTACATCTTAATGTATACTTTTATTTTCCCTAATCTGTTCCGGGTTCTGTTCTGTCTGCCACCCACAAAAACCAAAAAACCATGAAACTATAACTGCAGCTCCATGGCGTATTTCTCCTGTTGTTCCTTATTCAGTTCAAAGTGACTTTCCAAATCAGTAAGCCTGTTCCGAAAATTCCGTTCACCTCAATGTCTGGGACGCGGTCATAAAACAGTCCATTTATACTGCTGCACAGCTTGGCAAGACTTCCGATCACCACCGCAAACACCGCATAATCGGGAAATCTTGTGACATCTCCGCGAAAATACATCCGTATACTGATCAGCAAATAGGAAAATCCCAGAATCCCGACAAAGATCCCGCTGTGGTGGTAGATCCTGTAAATCAATGGGCTTTACCATGTAGTCATCAATGCCGGTCCGAAACCCTTTCTGTTTCGACTGGAAATCATCTCTTGCTGTCATAAACAGGATCGGAATATCATGGTTGACCTGCCTGACACTCTCAGCAAACTCAAATCCATCGATCTCCGACATCATAATATCCGATATGATCCTGTCATATATCTGACGATACATCTCATCGTAAGCCCGCTGCGCACTCAGGCAGCCTGCCGCCTCATATCCGCTGTCCTTCAGATGCGCGCAGACGATTTTGTTTAACCGCTCATCATCTTCTACCACAAGAATTCTTATCATACATAAACCACTCCATGCTGCTTTTATTTCCCTGTGACTGTGCTTATTTTCCTTCCGGTTTGTTAAAGAAATACTGCTGATTTGTTGCTGAATTATGAAAATGTAATTCCTCTTTCATATACCTGCTCAACTAACGAAATAAATGTTTTATCTGGCTGATAAGCCGGAATAACTACAATTGACATTTGTATATCTCTCCTTTCCTCTGCGCTCTTTTTTGCTCATAGATATGCCATAACAGGCCTCCTAAAGCGCCTGCACATATACCGAATAATATTCCTCCCAAAATATCTGTTGGATAGTGCACATATAAATACATTCTTGAAAATGCGATCAGTATCGCTACAACAAAGGATACCTTCCACAGTATTTTTTCTCTGCATAAATATAGTGCTGTCACTGCGCAAAAAGATGCAGCAGTATGCCCGGACGGAAATGAGAAATCATCCGGCCTTGGTACAAGGAGCTGTATCGTCTGATTGACATCGCATGGTCTGATTCTTGCAAATAAGTGTTTGAGGATACCGTTGCAAAGCAAAATATCTATTGTCAGAGCAACTGTTAAAACCACCCCACTTTTCCTCGTCTTTGGTATGATTAGTAAAATGACAGCAAGAGCCAGCCAGATCATCCCCTTATCCCCAAGCCGTGTGATCTGAACCATTAAAAAATCTAATCCAGGTGATCTGAGTTTCTGTATCCAATCAAGTATCTGCAGTTCCATCTTCTGCGCCTCCTTATCCGTCGATTTATCAACATCGACTACGCTTATAAGATAAAACTGATAGTTAAACAAATTCTCCTGTCTTTGATTAACAAAACCTAAATTCTTAATTACCTTCCAAATTTATAAACTGTTTAAAATTTATGTACTGTTCCTTTAAGCATGAAAATTATACTCCGCTTTGAACAAATCAAAGACAAGGAGGCTCAACGATGAGAGCAGCACAAAAAAGCGATGCTTCGACTATTACCAAAAGCACCGCACAGATCATACGAGAAAATTTCTTTACCTTATTCAATTTCCTGAATTTTGGAATTGCACTTTTGCTCTTTGCCGTTCATGCATATTCCAATATGTTATTTATCGGTATCGTTATCCTGAATATCATGATCGGAACGGTACAGGCACTGAAGGCGAAACGGCTGGTCGATCAACTCTCTATTTTAAACAAGCCTGTCATTCACATCCTGGAAAACGGCTCAGAAAAAGACATCCCATTAGAAGATGTAAAAAAAGGGGATCAGATGCTCCTTCGGAGCGGCGACCAGATCTGCAGTGATGCCGTGATCACCAAAGGCTGCATTGAAGTCAACGAGGCGCTTCTCACCGGAGAAAGCGATGCTGTGTTAAAAAACGCAGGACAAGAACTCTATTCCGGAAGCTTTGTGATGTCCGGACGCGCTCTGGCAACTGTCACGCATACAGGCGATGAAAATTATGCCACACAGCTTGTCAGTCAGGTTAAGCGTCAGAAACAGCTTCACTCAGAACTGCTGGATTCTATGAAGAAAGTAACACATTTTACCAGTTTTCTGATCCTGCCGCTGGGAATTGCACTCTTTGCGGAAGCAATCCTGCTCCGGAGCGCTTCAGCGGACAGTGCAGTCGTACAGAGTGCTGCCGCTCTCCTTGGCATGCTTCCAAAAGGGCTGGTCCTTCTGATCTCCGTATCACTGGCTGCAGGTGTGATCCGTTTATCGAAAAAGCAGATCCTGGTTCAGAACATCTATGCTCTTGAAACTCTGGCACATGTAGACACGATCTGTCTGGATAAAACAGGAACCCTGACCGACGGAAAACTCCATGTTTCCGGGCTTTATCCCATGTCTGGTTTCAGCAGGGAAGAAATTGGCCGCCTGCTTGGCACTTATCTGAAATTTTCCGAGGATCAAAATGCAACCTCTTCTGCACTTTCGTCCACATTTTCTTTCAGAAACCCGATAGAAACCTGCTCCGGCACGATTCCTTTTTCTTCTGCCCGGAAATGGGGTTCCGTCAGCTTTGAGGGTGGCGGCAGTGTATTTGTCGGTGCTCCGGATGTTCTGTTCGGCGTGATTCCTGAAGAAATGAAAGCTGAGTTGGAGACGGGTCATCGTCTTTTAGGTGCTGCCTATCTGGAACAGGAATGGAATGATCGCGGGACACTACCTGACAACCTGATTCCAATCTGCTGCATCACTCTGGAGGACAACATACGTCCATCAGCCAGAGAAACGCTGCAATTTTTTCAGAAAGAAGGGGTTTGTGTTAAGATCATTTCGGGAGACTACGGTGAGACCGTTTCCCGACTTGCAAAACGGGCAGGTCTTAGTAAATGGCAGGACGTGATCGATCTCTCTGCACTTCCCGAACCGATTGATTATGATATGATCTGCACCGCATATTCTATTTTCGCCCGCGTCACTCCAAAGCAAAAAGAAGCGCTTGTAAGAGCGCTAAAACGGCAGGGACATTGTGTTGCCATGACCGGTGACGGCGTCAATGATCTGTTGGCTTTACGGGAGGCTGACTGCTCCATCGCTGTTGCCGACGGAAGCAGCGCAAGCCGCCAGCTTGCTCAAATTGTCCTGATGAACTCGGACTTTTCTGCTTTACCGGATGTTGTTATGGAAGGACGCCGTGTCATACACAATGTAACCCGTACATCCGGCGTATTTTTTATCAAGACGATTTATTCCGTTCTGGTATCACTCTTGTGTCTGATTGCGAATATTCCCTTTCCGTTTATTCCGATTCAGATCACCCTTGTGGATGCCTGTGTGGAAGCATTCCCCTCATTCCTGACCATGCTTGAGGCTGATACAAGACCGGTAGCGGGAAAATTTCTTGCGACTGCCTTTCGAAATGCTGCTCCTTTTGGTCTCAGCATAACTGCCGTGATCCTGTTTACCAGCCTGTTTTCACCCTTTGCAGAAGCTCAGCAACAGACAGTCATGTACCTCCTGCTGATTCTGATCTCCATGGCTGCCGTCATGAAAAGCTGCCAGCCGTTCACCCTGTTTCGCGGTCTGATCTGCGCAGCTATGGCAATCGGTATTGCAACAGCACTCCTCCTGTTTCCGGGACTCCTTGAACTTACTTCACTCACGGCTCCTATGACTCGTTTTATTCTGCTGACCGGAGTTTGTATCCTGCTTCTTTTATGGCTGCTCATGTCACAAAAACACAAGAAGCAAAGTACCTGCGGTAATCAGCATTACGCCCAATGCTGAACGTACATGAAGGCGTTCATGAAAAACGATTACAGAAGGTACAATTGTTACTAGCATGCTGAGTTTATCAATGGGGACAGTCACACTTACCGGACCCTCCTGCAGGGCCCGGTAATAACAAAGCCATGAAGCGCCTGTCATAAGACCAGGCAAAATGATAAAAAGAATCTCACGCCGCTCCATGCGGCAAACGTATTTGCACTTACCCGTTATACCTACCATAAGCCATGCCATGATTTACACCACTATTGTACGAATTTGCTGTTCCGACTGCAATGAGCAGGATACACATAAGCTTTTCTTTGCTCAGCCCTTCATGGAGTATGATCAGTGCCAAAAGAATTGTCAGTACTGTGCTGAATTTATCGATCGGAACCACCTTGCTGACTGACCCGTTCTGAAGTGCATAAAAATCCACATAATCTTCTCTCCTACCGATTTAGCCTGTATCCGGCTCCCCAGACCGTTTCCAAAATTTTCGGATTTTTACTGTCATCCTCAATTTTTTCCCGAATTCTGTTGATATGTACCATGACTGTCGCACTGCTCCCGACATAATCATAGCCCCATATCTTTTCGAACAGCTGTTCCTTTGAGAACACGATATTCGGATTCTGCGCAAGAAAAGTAAGAAGCTCAAACTCCCGATTGGGGAAACGGATTTCCTGTTCCCCCTTATATACCTTCCAGCTATTTGTCAAAATGCGGAGATTCCCAATCTGGATCTCATCCTCCGTTGTTCCCGCCATCTGCTTTTGCAGTCGCTCATACTGACGCAGGTTTGCGTTGACCCTGGCTACCAGTTCCGCCGGATCAAAGGGTTTTGCAATATAATCGTCTGCTCCCGTGTTAAGGCCACGTATCTTATCCACCGACTCTGTTCTGGCTGTCACCATCAAAACCGGTATCGTCAACTGCAGCTGCTCTCTGATCTCTTTACAGAACTCATACCCGTTTTTTCCCGGCAGCATCAAATCAAGTAAAATAAGAGAAATCTGCTCCGTTCTGAGCACCTTTATCGCCTGCTCTGCGTTTTCTGCAGTCAATGTTGCAAAGCCTGCTGCCTCCAAATATGCCTCTTCAATCATGGCAATATCTGCATCATCCTCTACAATTAAAATCTTTTTCTGATTCTCCATCCTCTACTCCTCACTTTCCCTGAAAATCATATGGACAGAAAAACCATCCTCGCTTTCTGCAAAAATCCGTCCATTCATCGCCTCCACAAGGCATTTTACAATATAAAGTCCGAGTCCATTTCCACTTTTTGCATTTCTGGACTCATCAGCCCGGTAAAATTCATCAAACAAATACGGAAGTTTCTCCTCCGGAACACCAGCACCATTATCTCTAAAAATGAGAATAACCTCCCTATTTTTTCTGCTCACCTCAAGTCTCATCAAAAGCGTCTCTGTCTGACTATACTTTCGGCTATTTTCAAACAGGTTATCAAGGATGCGATGGAGCTGTTCTGGATCAGCTCTTATGAAAATCTCCTCCTGCGGCAGCTTAACAGTAAAGCTTTCCTTATCCAAAAGTAAATCTTTCTCTGCTTCATACCGTCCAAGAAACGTAGTCAGGCTTATCTGATACAGATTTAGCGGCAGATTTCCCGTTTCTAATTTCGACAGCTCTAAAAGCTGTTTTAAAAGCCGTTCCATATCTTCTGTTCTTCTATAAGCCACTGTTAAAAATTTTTTCTGTTGTTCCTTCGTGGACACAATTCCATCCATCAGACCTTTGATGGTTCCGCGAATTGCTGTCAGCGGTGTTCTCAGATCATGAGAAATACCTGCCACCATATCAATCCTTGCTTTTTCATATTTCCGATTCTTTTCCTGTTCCTTTAAAATATGGGTCTGCATTTCATTGAACGCTTCACAAACTGTTTCAAACTCCCGATCTCCTTTATAAGAAATCGGTGTCCGCAGATTTCCGCACCGGATACGCTCTGTTCCCAGTTCCAATGCATGAAGCGGCTCTGTCATATGGCGAATCAAACGGCGAGTAAAGAAAGCGCTGACAACTGCAAGCGTCGTAATGCAAAAGACCGCATCACAGGCAAGCATGACATAGAAACCATTCCGGTGGATTGTCCAGCTTTCAATCAGGGATGTGACAGGGACTTCCCCCATCTGTTCTACTGATTGCTGCCATTGCATTTCGATTCCTTCCCAATAGCCCTTGATCATCAGAAGATTAAATACCAGTACGATTACAAGGGTCACGGCAACCGTCAACGCATTTGACATGAAAATCCTTTTTTTTACACTTTTCTTTCCCATTTCGTTTCTCCTTAAACAACACAAATCAGGGAAGTTTTCCTCTTCCCTGATTTTGCCCTGATCACAATAGTATTTTACTGAAAACACATATATATGTCACCATCTTTCGTACACCGGTTTTTCTGTACATGAAGTTCCTGCATCCATGTACGTGTTTCCAAAGTACTCCACGGACCACTGCCGGGCCCTCCTCCATTATCATTATCCCATAACCACTGAGGGGTCGGCCACAGGCACACCTCCGGAGAAATTGCCGCATACACATCTTTTCCGACACCTTCCTGGCCGTGATGTGCCATCTGTACCACATCTGATTTTAAAGCTTCCGCCCCGACATCCTGTAAAAGCTGCTCTCCGCCTTCATAAGCGAGATCTCCCAGTATCATAACTGACTTTCCCTTTACCGTCAGCTTATAAACAATGCAGCTGTTATTGACCGCATTTTCTGTAATTTCTCCCCTGTCATTCATAACTTCAATTGAAACATCATCCACACGAATTATCGTTCCCCTTCCGATCCGATCATCCACCGTTCCCTGCGGCAGCTGTTTAAAGCAGTCAAGCAGTGCAGCCGTGATGCCGGGATCATCTGGCGCATAGGTCTGATACCACTCGAGATCAGCGAAAGATTCATATATCTTTTTGATCTCAATATCAGAATTTCCTTCCTGCAGAATTTGCAGAAGCGCTCCAGCATGATCAGCATGAGGATGTGTCAAAAGCCACGCATCTACAACTCCGCCATATGTCTGTATCTTTTCTTTCAGCATCTCGGCATCACTGTCCCAACCACCGTCAATGATAATCAACTTCCCACGCTCTGTCCGAATCATCATACTTAAACTTTGGGCACCTTCCGTACTTGGAAACATCATCAGCTCATCAGTACCTTTACAAGTTGAGGCAGTACTCCCCATCGATTCCCAGAAAAACAGCAATGATAAAATAAAAATGATTCCGATCAAATAACCTATTTCTATTTCCTTTAACTTTAAAAATATCCGATTCATTCTTTTGCCGCCACTAATCTTTTTTATCAAATCGTATCTATTTTAAACGCTTATGATAAACAATCAGATATGAAAAGTTAAACAGTATCTAAACAGAATCTTACTTCTCAACACTTTACCTAAACCAAACAGGTTCTCTTATTAATTGATTTTTGTTACAAAAGAATGTCAACAGGTATATTAGCTTTCTAAAAAGAATTGTTTAGAAGATTTAATAGATTCCTTCTTTTTATTTAAAAGCATCAACGATAATGCATATAATCTCATCAACCTCATTAGGTATCCAATGGGATAATTTCAAAATAGACAGGAGTCATTGAAAACTTTAGTACCAATCATGCTTTTCTCCCCGATCAAGGGCGTTGA
>JAUNHC010000038.1 GCA_030524175.1 Eubacteriales bacterium | reverse complement strand
AGTTGCCTATCAGGCCTGTCACTACTTTTTACGACTGCGCGAAGGAGAGAAACCGCCTGATATAGAAAGCCTGATAGGGCAGAATACACTGCCTATCAGGCCTGAGCGGAACTATGCCCGTCAGCACAGATTCCGTGTACCAGTCAGCTTCACCTACCGTTTTTCATAATATGAAACTAACCACAATCAGTATATCCCATTTTGAAGCAGATGTGAATCTGTCTTTTTGTCATGTCCAAAACAAAACGACCATGTTCAATCCAACTTGTATTTCTATGTCTAACGCCCTTCTTCCGTGCCTCACAAGTAGCTTTTAGCAGAGGACATCTTATTTCGTCTTCTTAACTAACTGACATTGCTCCGTGATCAGTAACACGCTTCGCGATGTACAGAAATTATGCATACTGCATAATTTCGCACGTTGTATATCTCGGGATTTTCATGCATATATGCATGAAAACACCTCGCGGGATATTACCGGTGAAAAGTAACAGATACGATGTTCCGCTGCTTAGTGCCAGGATTTTGTACCTTGACTTTTCCGCCAAAATATACTATAAATCCACTCAGGAGGATATTATGACAATACTTAAGACAGACTATTTTAATTTACAGCAGATTGCTGATTCCGGCCAATGCTTCCGAATGCTCCCTCTACAGGGCAGCGAACCTGGATATTCTGTTGTCAGCAGAGGCCGTTATCTTGAAATTTACCAGCAGGAGGATACACTTACTCTCCACTGTCCTGAAAAGGAAATCCCATACTGGCAAGATTATTTTGATTTAAATACAGACTATGCATCTATGATAGCATCCATAGATCCTAAAGACACCTACCTCACCCAGGCAGCCTCCTGCGGAAAGGGTATCCGGATCCTGCGCCAGGAGCCATGGGAAATGATCATCACCTTTGTCATTTCACAGCAGAAAACCATTCCTGCCATCCAAAGTCTGGTGGAGGCACTCTGCCGCCGTTACGGAACGCCTTTAAATGATAAGATAAATGCTTTCCCCTCCCCGGAACAGCTCAATGAAGCATCCCTTGAGGATCTTCAGGCACTGAAACTTGGTTACCGGGCCAAATACATAAAAAGAATCTGCGAAGATGCCTGCTGCGGTATTCTGGATCTGGAATATCTGGAGTCTCTTGATTATAAAGGTTCCATGGATTATCTTCAGACCTTTTACGGAATCGGCGAAAAAGTGGCAAACTGTGTCTGCCTGTTCAGCCTGCATCATATTAACGCCTTTCCCGTGGACACCTGGATCCACAAAATTCTCCTTCGGGAGTACGCCCCTCGCTGCCGAGGCATCAAAAAAGTTCCCCAAACCCGTGTCTGCGAAACTCTGATCCATAAATATTTTTCCCGGTATAAAGGCTATGCCGGAGTTATGCAGCAATACATGTTTTACTACGAACGCTGCTGTTAACGTTCACTTCAAAACAGCTCAGTCAGGTCTGCCCGTTTACTGGCAGACTGTAGGAAAACTTGGCGCTTACAGGCATCCGGCCCTTTGCCGCAGACGGCTTTCAATGGACCGGATAGGTAATTTTGAAAACTTGAGTAACTTACATAATACGCTGGTAACTGCAATCAGGTTATGGTAAAATAAAAGTTATGATATAAAAATAAAAGCAGACATAATATAAGCAACTGTCAAAATCGGGAGAAGTGAATGAGCAAGCTAAAACATATTTTTTCAGCTGTTATAATAGCTGCACTTATGGCAGGCAGTATCGCCGGCTGTACATCGCAGCAAAGTAAAAACATTATTTTTGAAAGCCAGGAACCGGAAGAACAGTCAAAGACTAACCTGACTTTTTTCGGTTTTAAATATGAGGCACTTAATGTCATGGCAATCGAGACCTCGCTGCACAGCTTTATGGACGAAAATCCTGAAATTTCCATCTCTTATGATGGTATCAAAAGTCCTGAATATTTTAACATTCTGGAAAAAAGACTTGACTCAGGCAACGGAGATGACATTTTCATGGTGGATCATGCCCGTGTGCTGGAACTCCGGGAACAGGGCAAGCTTGCAGACCTTTCTGATCTGTCCGCCATAAATAATTTCAGTGATTTAGCCAGGAGTCAGATGGACGCTGACGCCACCATCGATTATCTCCCTACCTCCATTTCAGCCTTTGGTCTGTACTGCAACACAGATCTTTTGAAGAAGCATGATCAGAAGGTACCGGAGAACCTTAGGGAATTAGAATCTGTGTGTGATTATTTCGTATCCCGGGGCATTACTCCTATTGTGGCAAATAATGATATTTCTCTTAAGACAGTTGTCCTGGCAAAATCTATGCTTCCTGTATACCAGCAGGAGGATTCTGCAGGAATGCTGAAATCCTTTAATACCGGGCAGGCAGATTTGGCTGAGACTCTGCGCCCTGGTTTTGAACTCACAGAGAAGATGCTGGAGCGGGGATGGGTTAATCCGGCCCAGACTCTGGAAACTTCCAAGACTAAAGACGATTTAGTATTGTTTGCAAAAGGTGAACAGCCTTTTATGCTGACAGGCGCCTGGGCGGTTCCCCGGCTGCGTGAGCTGACGCCTGATTTCGATTTTCAGGTTGTACCATATCCTGTCATGGAAGATGGAAGTGTGCTCGTCATCAACGTGGATACCCGCATCAGTGTCAATGCAGACAGTCCCCATCTGGAGGAATCAAAAAAATTCGTGGAATATTTAACCCAGAACGATTCCATGTGGGAATTTGTCAACAGCCAAAGTTCTTTCAGCCCATTGAAGGAAAACCGCCTGGCAGACGATGAGGCCATCCAGTCCATGGGACCATATCTCACCAACGGACGCAGCGTGATCGGTTCAGATGATAATCTTCTGTTTCCCATCTGGGAAATGACCCGGCAGTGTGTGACAGGAATGCTCAACGGCGACAGTGCGGAAGAAGCCGTTTCCAATATGAAAAAGCAGCTCAATGAATTCAACATTGAAGAACAGAGGTAATCTTCTATGAAATCCAAGCAAAAAATAAATGTGTTTCTTCTTGTCCTTTTATCAGCGGCAGCTATTCTTGCAGGTGGGTTTTACTATATCACAAGTGTACAGGATTCCTTATGGACCGAAACAGTGACGGACATTCTGGAGGTAACTGCCCAAGGCCGTCATGCTCTTGATACATATACTGAAAAAGAATTGGAAATGCTGCACTGGCTTACCGAAGAATTGTCTCTGGCGGATTCCCGTGATGAGAATACGATCATGGATAAAATGAATCTGTCCGGTACCTCTGCTTCTGATTATATTTGTGTGAATTTAGATACCGGTGCTGTATACGACAATCAAAACGAAAGCGGACAGATCACTGATCCTGATCAGCTTGAGGTATTTCGTTCCCTTCAGGGCCGCGGGATCCGTGAACCTTTTCTGGACGGCCGTACCGGTATATGGACCCTTGGGTATTATGAGCGTTTTTCTTGGACAGACGGTACGGAAGGCCTTGTACAGAAAACATTGCCCCGTTTGGAAATAGCTGACCGCTTTTCCCTTTCCTTTTATGACAACACAGGTTTCTCCTATGTTGTAAACCGGGAGGGCAATATCCTGATACGTTCCCTTCACCGCAACAGCAACCGCACCTTCCAGAATCTTTTTGACATTATTGATCTCCAGGGAAACGATACTGACGAAATACAATCTTTCCAGACAGCTTTGAAAAAAGGGCAGAAAGGGGTTGCCCGTTTTGAATATCAGAAAGAAAATTATATATTCTGCTATGTACCTATGGAAAACACTGCTGACTGGTATGTAGTATCCATCGTCCCCAACCGTGTTATCATGGAACAGGCAAACAAAATTGTGCGGAACTCAAAAGGCTTCTTTATTGTTATTCTGGGCGCTGTTTTAATAATGACAGCATTCCTCATCCTGTACAGGAATTCTACGCAGCAGATACTTCTGGCGGAAGAAAATGCCCGGAAAGCAGCGGAAAGCGCAAACATTGCCAAAAGCCGTTTCCTTTCCAATATGTCCCACGATATCCGCACCCCAATGAATGCCATTATCGGAATGACACGCCTTGCCTCCGACCATGTGGAGGAACCGGAAAAGGTGCGCGAATACCTAAAGAATATCAGCCTTTCCGGTCAGCTTCTGGTCAGTCTCATAAATGATATTCTCGATTTATCAAAAATCGAAAGCGGTAAAATGACTTTAAATAATGCCACTGCCTCACTGGAAGAGCTGATGACCGGGCTTGTAAACATTATTCAGCCCACAGTGGCCAATAAAAAACAGAATTTTAACATCCGTCTCCATAGTATTGAGCATGAAACTCTCTGCTTTGATTCACTGCGGCTGAACCAGGTTATGCTTAATCTTTTGTCCAACGCTGTCAAGTTCACTCCCGACGGAGGTTCTGTCAGTGTAGATGTGACGGAAAGCCCCTCCCAGAAGGAAGGCTGCGCACATTTTACTTTTCGCGTAGCGGATACAGGCATTGGCATGCAGCCTGAATTTCTCAATCATATCTTTGATTCCTTTACAAGGGAACAGGATAACAGGATCAGTAAGATTGAAGGAAGCGGCCTGGGAATGGCTATCACCAAAATGATCGTTGATATCATGGAAGGGACTGTGGTTGTGGAGAGTACGCCGGATAGAGGCTCCGTGTTTACTGTGGAACTTGATCTCCTCCTGCCCGCTGATGTGGAAATTCAGGAGGCGGATATGTCTCTGCCCCCTATCCGTGTTCTCTTTGCTGATGATGATCCTGACACCCGGGATTCCGTATGGAAATTCCTCACCGAGTTAGGTGTTAAGGCAGATATTGCAGACAGCGGCAGTATGGCTGTAGAAAAAGTGATCCGGTCGCATTCCGACGGAAATGATTACAGTCTGGTTCTTCTTGACTGGAAAATGCCTGATATAAGCGGTCTTCAGGCTGCACAGACGATCCGCAGGCACACGGGTTACGATATTCCGGTTATTATCGCTTCCGCATATGACTGGGACAGCATTGAGAAACAGGCTGTAGAAGCAGGCGTGGCCGGTTTCATACAAAAGCCCATTTTCAAATCTACTCTTTATCACTGCATCCGGCAAATCGTGTATCATGAAGAATGTGCCCTCCAGGATAAGAATGAGGTCCTTGATCTTTCCGGCAAATGTATCTTGCTGGCTGAGGATAACAAGCTTAACCAGGAGATCGCCTGTGAATTGCTTTCAAATCTTGGTGCTTATGTTGAAGTTGTTGACAACGGTTATAAGTGTACACAAGCTTTCCGGCAGTCAGCACCCGGGCATTTTGACCTGATCCTGATGGATATCCACATGCCTGTGATGAATGGCTATGAGGCAACTGAAAAAATCAGAAAGATGGAACGTCCGGATGCCTCCTCCATCCCTATCTTTGCCATGACGGCCGATGCTTTTACAGAAGATATCCAAGAGGCAAAAAATGCAGGTATGGACGCTCATCTTGCTAAGCCTCTGGATATTCCTGCCATGATGAGGGAAATAAAAAAACATCTGAAACTTTAAATAAATATGGGATTTTCCCTAAATACCCACACAGCCAGGAAGCAGCATCATACTGCTCCCTGGCTGTATTTTAGTCAAACCAACTATGCCCGTTAAGGCTCAGAAGCTCTGATGCTGCCTCAGGGCCTGTACTTCCCGGCTCATATTCATAAACAGGAAGTTGTCCGCGGCGGTATTTCTCTCGTATATCATCTACATATTTCCAGCTTGCTTCAATCTGGTCCCATTGTGAAAACCAGGAACGTTCTCCCCGGAAACAAGCACCTAAAAGCCGCTCATAAGCCTCCGGCGTATTAGTCTGGTGGACAATGGAACAGCTCTGGCAGAAGTCCATCTTTGCCTGGATAATGTCTTCTGCTTCCCCCGGCCTTTTAATATTAAACTGCAAGTATACACCTTCTGTCGGCTGTATCTTAATGTTCAGGATATTATTCTCAACCCCAGGCAGAGGACTCTTAAACACCACAGCCACCTGCATCTCCCTTTTTTCCATTTTCTTTCCTGTACGGATATAGAAAGGCATCCCTCTCCACCTGTCATTGTCAACAAAAAGCCGGACTGCAGCATAAGTCTCTGTATCAGAATCTTTTCTCACAGATTTTTCCTCACGGTATCCCTGATACTGACCCAATACCATGTTTGCAGAAATATCTTCCGGCATACGCAGGGCTGAAAGAACCTTCATCTGCTCCCGGTGCATCTCCTCTACAGTGAGGCTTCCCGGCTGCTCCATTGCCACAATAGTCAATATCTGGAACAAATGGTTCTGCATCATATCCTTCAAGGCACCGCTTTGATCATAATAGCCGCCTCTTGTCTCCACTCCTACTTCCTCTAGTGCAGAAATCTGGATACATTCAATATGTTCTGCATCCCACAGATTGCTGAAGATAGGATTTGCATAACGGATCGTCTGAATGTTGCGCACCATTTCTTTTCCAAGATAATGGTCTATCCTGTATACATGTCCGGGCAGGAAAAATTTTTCCATGGTTTCGTTCAGACTGGCCGCTGCTCTCAGATTCTCCCCAAAAGGCTTCTCCAGTACCACCTTCCCATTCTCCGCCCCTGCAACCTTCTTAAGGCCATTGACGATCACTGGGAAAAAACGGGGTGCAACTGCAAAATAGAATATATGGTTTTCCGCCTCCATGTCACGGTAAAAGCTATCCAATCCCTCATAGGCCGCCTCATCGGTAAAATCCATGTGATAATAAATGATCCTCTGTGAAAGCTTTTGGTACGTTTCTTCCTTATAGTGAAGCCGGGCAAACTTTTCCACCCATTCCCGGGCCAGCTCTCTGTATTCCTCACTTGTGTAATCTCTTCTTCCAATGACAACCACCTGTGTACAGAATTCCTGGGTTCCGGTCATCTCTAAATTATACAGTGCCGGAAGCAGCTTACGGAATGTGAGATCTCCAGTTCCTCCGAAAATTGTAAAAACCTGCTGTCTACTCATTCTCAACCCTCCAGTCGTGGTGAAAGATTCCTTCTCTGTCAGTTCTCTCATAAGTATGAGCCCCAAAGCAGTCTCTCTGTGCCTGGATTAAATTAGCTCCCACCGGTGCCCCGCGGAATGCATCGATATAGGCAGCGGCCTGGCTCATTGCAGGCACCGGGATTCCGTTTTGGATTCCCATACATAAAATACTTCGCAGACTGTCCTGTCCCCTGTTGATCCTCTCCAGGAAGAAATTATCCATCATCAGATTGGCAAGATCCTTGTTATTCTCAAATGCCTTTGTGATATCGTCCAGGAATTCAGCCTGTATGATACATCCAGCCCGGAAAATAGCGGCAATTTTGCCGAAGTCAAGATTCCATCCATATTCCCCGGAAGCATGGGCCAGAAGATCAAAGCCCTGGGCATATGCTGCTATTTTCGCTGTGTACAGACCTTCCTTCACTTGATTCATAAACTTTTCTTTATCAGCAACCTGCTTTCTCTGGGGTGACTGGAACATCTTTTCTCCGGCTTTTCTTCCCTCTACACGGTTTGACATGATCCTGGCATTACAGGCCGCGGTGATCATGGATACATTGACACCCTGCTTAAGTGATTCCAGGCTTGTCCACCTTCCGGTCCCCTTCTGCCCTGCACTGTCCAGGATATGATCTACCAGCTCACCATGGCTGAAGTCATCCTTCTCCCTGAAAATTCCGGCTGTAATCTCAATAAGATAGCTCTTCAGTTCTCCCTGATCCCACTGTTCAAAAACCTCTGCAAGCTCCCTGTTGGTAAAGCCTCCTGCGTATTTAAGAAGGAGATACGCCTCCGCGATGAGCTGCATGTCCGCATATTCGATTCCATTGTGGACCATCTTCACATAATGACCGGCTCCGTCAGGCCCTATATATGCACAGCACGGCTCACCCTTTGCCCTGGCGGCAATGGCCTCCAGAACAGGGGCAATATGTTCATATGCTTTTCTGTCTCCTCCCGGCATGATCGACGGGCCGAAGCGGGCACCCTTTTCACCCCCGGAAACCCCTGTTCCAAAATAATAAATACCTTTTTCTTTCAAGCGCTTTTCCCTCTGTACCGTGTCCTGGAAAAAGGAATTTCCTCCGTCCAGAATCATATCTCCTTCTTCCAAAAGAGGAACAAGCTGCTCGATCACCATATCCACAGGTTTGCCCGCCTTCACCATTATGAGAAATTTCCTGGGCCTGGCCTGGGATTCTACCAACTCCTTCAAATCATAAAAAGCTTTGAGATTCCGGTGGGGATGCTCTCTCATCAATGTATCAGTAACCTCCCTGCTTCTGTTGTACGCTCCCACTTTAAAGCCGTGGTCCGCCATATTAAGCGCCAGACTTCTTCCCATAACTGCCAATCCGATAACTCCTATTTCTGTTCTCTCCATCTGAATATACCTCCTGTATTAGATTCCTTGCTCTCCTATGCCAGTAAAAGGGACACTCCCTCCGGTAACTGGACATGACTGATGATTTTCTCTATTTCACCGTTTTCCCGGTTCCTTTCCATACACACGATTCCCCCTTCTTTTCTGTTCACTGTAAGAAGAAACCGTTCATTCCTGCTGAGGATAAAATCACGAGGATGTATCCCCCCGCTTGATACACGCCCTGTCACTGACGCCCTGTCACTGCTCACATCCACTGTTACCAGTAAATCCACTCCCCGTACAGACACATATAGAAAACGCTCGTCTTCCGTAAGCCGGACTGCGGCAGCTGCTGCATTGCTGTTCCTCTCCGGCAGAAGATACACAGACTGCACCAGCCGGAAATCCAGACCGTTTACATCATAGATAAAAAGTTCATTACTCCACTCGCTCACAACATAAAATTTCGTGTGGGCACCATTAAACACTCCATGTCTTGGCCCCGTTCCCTTGGGAAATGAAATTTCTCCCGCCGGCCTGAATCCGTTACTTTTATGAAAAATCCGGATTCTGTTCTGTTCCAGACAAGGTACCAGGAAATAAGATTTATGGAACAAAATCTGATGACACCCGGCCTTCTCTCCATTCTCTATTCTGCCCGCAACGGAAGGCTTCCCTGTTTCCACCCGGTATATCATCACTGTGCCCTCATGATAGTTAGCTGTAAACACAAGTTCATCCTCCTGGGCAACAAAACAGGGAGTATACCGTTCTTCCAGTATCTTATGAGTTTGCACTATCCTGCCATTCAAAAGCCGGGCAAAGCAGATTCCGGCAGAATCCCCCTCCTGTATGGGAAATGTCATCCAGTTGCCGTACAAAGAGACCCATTTGGCATCCCGGGCTTCGAAAAATAATTCCGGCTGAGTCATCTCTCCATTCGCCTCATTAAAAGCAAAATGATAAATGCCCCGGCTTCCTTCTGAAAAATAAGTCCCTATATAACCGTCAGTGAAATCCGGCTGCAAATTATTCTTTCCCGCTTTGATATTCTCCATGCTCTGCAACCTCCATGCAACATTTCTTCTGTTTCCTTCTGTTATAACTGTTATTATATCCGTAACAGTAATCAAAGTCAATCGTTTCCAGCTATAATATTGCACAAATTTAGTCCTGTTTATATTTCACCTTATGATAGAAATACTGAATATGACTAAAAGCAGACTGGTCAGTACACTGGAAAATTCCTCCTAAAGCACTGTTTTTCCCTTTTTAACCGCAAAAAGGGACTGCTTTTCAGCAGCCCCGTATTCACACTTCAATAAGCATATATTATTTTTTTTATTGCTGATAAAGAAAGATTATAATGCTCTGCCAGGGATTCCACAGAGCATCCCTTTCTGTACTTAGTCTTTATTGCCTGATTACGCTTCTCCAGTTCTTTACGATAGCCTGTCAGCTCTCCCCAGGATTTATGCTGCTGATCTTTAGCCGGAATATAGATATATCCTGCCTGGACATATTTCTGCAGTTCCTGGATCAGACTATCAGGGAGAATCTCATTTGCGTTTATATATTTCATGCGGGCTTCCTCCTTGATCAAATAAAGTCAAGCAGCAAAACCAGCTATGTTATATCAGCGACTAATTTATATTATCTCCATGCAATCGTCGCTTGTCATACTGGCTTTGCATGGAGCCAAACATCGTTGGATCTTTTCTTATTCCTGCACATATCATCACCGCCTTATGCTTTTACAGCCCAGCGCATCTTAGTGGAACGGGCACGGCTGTTCAGCCTGCATTCCTCCTCGGAGGGCCTGATCACTTCTGTGGAAATCTCACTGTACACACCATCCCGGTACATTTGTTTTAGCGCCTTCTTCACGATGCGGTCCTCACCGGAATGGAAGGTAAGAATTGCTGCCCTGCCTCCGCTAAGAAGGGCATCGGGAAGCTTCTCCATAAACTCATAAAGGACCTCATACTCATTATTCACATCAATACGAAGAGCCTGGAACGTCCTCTGACAGGATTTTTTCACAGCCTCCTTCTGCTTATCTGCCGGCAAAAACTTCAGGGTATCCTCAATGATCTGCCGCAGTTTTGTGGTTGTATCAACAACCTCACCTTTTTTTATCCTGGAAACCACAGCCCGGGCAATTTCCTCTGCGTAAGGCTCATCAGAATTTTCAAACAACATCCCCGTCAGTTCTTCACGGGTGATATCACGCAGACGTTCCGCCGCTGATATCCCTTTTGCCGGGTCCAGCCGCAAATCCAGGGGGCCTTCTTTTTTATAAGAAAATCCTCTGTCCGGATTGTCAATCTGCATAGACGATACCCCCAGATCAGCCAGCACAAAATCGAATGGCCCGCCTTCCTCTGCCGCCTTGTCAATATTAGCAAAATTCAACTGCCGGATAGTCAAAATCTCAGGACCATAACCCAGCCGTTCCAGACGTGCCCTTGTCTTAACGATCTCAACAGAATCCACATCCAGGGCATAGAGATGCCCTTTCCCTTCCAGGCATTTCAGCATCTCCTGTGTATGCCCTCCATACCCCAGAGTTGCATCCAGCCCCTTCTGCCCGGGCTTTATCTGCAAAAAATCCAGGATTTCCCTGACACAGATAGAAATGTGCATACCTGCAGGGGTGCTCCCTTTCGTAATTACCTTGGCCACAGTCTCCGGGTATTTCTCCGGCTGCAGCTCCTTATATTTTTCTTTATAGCTCTTGGGATGAGTCCCACTGTACCGCACACGCCTTTTATGCTTCGGTTCGTTATTTTCCATTAAAATTCCTCTCAGTCCTCTTGTATTGCTGATGGCATCTTTATAAAATGCCAGGGTCAAAATACCTTCTGACCCCAACATCATTATAAGCAATTTAAGAGAATTAATCAATCGTGGAGATTGGATAATCTTAATTTTTCAATACATCCGGATTGGATTGCTTCCACGTTTTGTTTTATTTTCTCCTTTGACCAGTCCCACCACTTTATCTCAAGCAGAGAAGAAATCTTATCATCTGAAAAACGCTTTCTTATTGGCCTGGCTGGTACACCTCCCACAATAGTATATGGCGGTACATCTTTTGTCACGACGGCACGTGCCCCTATGACAGCGCCGTCGCCGATAGTGACGCCGGCCATTATGACTGCTTCATATCCAATCCATACATCATTCCCAATAACAATATTGCCTTTATTATCCCAGGACGCAGCCACATCTTTCCTGTCAAGCTCCCATTCTTCAAAAAAGAGGGGAAAAGGATATGTGGACAATGAGCTCATGGAATGGTTTGCACTGTTAAAAAGAAACCGGGCGCCGCAGGCAATGGAACAGAATTTCCCTATAATAAGTTTATCGTGATTGACAGGATAGTGATATAAAACGTTGTTTTTCTCAAATAAGCATGGATCATTGACAAAATCGTTATACATCGTATACTCGCCCACTGTGATATTCGGATTTGTGACTGCATATTTCAGATAAATCGTCTGGTTGTCTCCGGAACGTGGATACCTGAAAAAGTCGAGCCAATTCTTTACCGCTTCATCTGCCAGTTCATCCGCTGTTTCCCGGTTTAACGGCATTACCCTGCCATGGTATTGATAATATATTAAATTGGACCATAATACCTCATATCCTCCCTTATCATACTCATCTGACGTAGGAAGATAACTGCTGCAGCCGTTTGTATAGCCGCCAAACAATAAAAGACTGTTCCCTGATTTCTCCGTAACATCAAGTGCAGTTCCGCACATCACTTCATTTGGGATTCCGCAGATGCAGCCGTCATTTACAGCCAGATACTGTATTTCTATGTCAGCAAACTGTTGGGTGACATGCTGTCGGTTGAGACGCTTGACCTCATCCAGCCAGCCCGTACCGTCTATCTGCGCCATAGCCTTTGCCTCTTCTGCAATCTTACATGCTTTTTCCACAGAGGGTACATCTGCAGCAAACCGTTTTGTCACAGAAAACATTCCGAACTTGTCCACCGATCTGGGAACTAAATCATCCAGCACCCCTTTAACGGATTCGTAAATTTCATAAGCCATTTTTTCCAACGCTGCCATGCTTTGACTGAAATACTTTTCCTTGTCTGCCTCTGTATAGTTCCTGAATTCTTCTTCATTGGAATGAATTTCCAGAACCTCTGCATTTTCCTGCTGATATTTAGGCCGCACATCCCCTGAGGCACCTTGTACCAGCATTACCCCGCATCCATACTTATCCTTCAGCAAATCCCTGGTAACACCGAAATAATCTGAGGATATAAGATAATTGTCACTTGTAAGAACATTTGCATGAGCTGTCACCCGCAGCAATAAAAGCTTCACCTTCCCAGATATGCTGTCTGCTATTTTGAGAATACCGATACGCCTGTCGGTCAGTTCATCATTCCCCCGGCGGTTGATACCAATTTCACTGCTGGCAAGTCCCCAGACTGCCTTAGCCGGAAATAGTCTTGATGCAGCTTCGGAAACAGCGCCTAATATACGTTTGCAGACAAATTCGTAATATCCGTCATGGTTACCTGCATTAGGGGCAGAATGGGTATGGGAAAAACAGATCATAATTTTCTTATGATCTGTTCCAAGAGTTTCTGCGGCCTTTCTTCGCAGCTGGTCAGACAGCTCAACGGTAAATCCCAAGCTGTCTATAGCAATCAAACAACACATCTCCCTGAAGGTTTTTATAACCATAACCTGCGCTTTCAGCGGGTGCAGGATACCTTTTGAAGTATTGTCCAGCCTTAAAAATCCTATTAACTCTGCCGGTCTGTCCGGTGTAATATCTGCCTCGGCATATCCTATATTAAATTCCATAATTTCCTCCTTAGCCGTATTTTTTCCGGCTTCATTCCGGTACAGATCTGCTGCCTGTCCCTCTGTTTTCATATGGTTTCATCATAGCATCTGCCTGAGCACACCTCAATATACAGAATAGCACTGTAGTATTCTGTATCAGGGGAAATTGGAGTCAAAAAGATGAATCTGTCCGTCTTTTAAGGATCTGACTTTCCTGTGTGATATTTGATCACCCGGACCTACCGTCTGGCACAGCAGAGGTGAATCGGGATCATAACAACGGATATTTTCTTTTGCAGTTTTATGGTCAAAATCAGCATAACAATATTTACAGCCATTTCTGCAAGTATTATAAGTTCCAACATCAATACTTTCAAAACATCCGCACTCTCCCCGCTGATTTTTATCTTTTCCTATTTTTAATCTGCATCCCAGAATTTTTTCGATGAGATTCTTGTCAATACATGCGCCGTGCCTGATTCCCACACGACTCAAATCTATTTGCTCCGCACACGTTTCCACTGACATTCCGTTTTTCCTCGCAGCATCGGCAATATTTTGTGCAAAAGCAAGCGTCTGTTCCTGGTTTAGCTTCTGAGGCTTTAAGATACCGGCGTTATTCTGTGTATTTACATACATATCCATAAAGCTGATGACCACTTTATCTGTATAATTTTTCAGTCTGCCCGCAATTTCCTCAAAAGCTCTTATGTGATATTCTTCCGTGTATCTGTCATTGAACAAAATAGGATCATAACGCCATATGATCCGGGACTTTCCTGTTTTTTCGGACAATCTCTGGAATGTTTCAATTACCTCAGTTCTTTTCCGGGGAATTCCCGGTTCTATATCTCTTCCATACCCGGTAAGGGTAAACTGGAAATAGTAATCATACTCCCCCAATTCCTCAAGACGTTCCATCATGGGCTCCGGATTTTTCGTCCAGAATACAATACAGTCTACCACCTGGGGCGATAAATCGATCCGGCTGATCTGATGGATATTCATTGGATTTCTTACATATAGAAACCCTTCCTTTATACGATTATAAAACCAGTCGGAATAATAATTTGGTATATCCGTTCTTCTGCTGACGCTTAATATCATAATTTATTTTCCTCTTGTGCGGTATTTTCTTTGTTTATACTGTCCATATCTGCTGTATTTGCACTTACAGCATACTTTCTGTTTTTCAGTATATCATAACTGAAAATAGAAAGTGTAACAGTTCACACAAGTCTGCCCTGTTGTGTTCCAACCATTGAAATTCGTCTGCGATGAAGGGCAGAATGCCTGCGGCCACCAAGTTTTCGTACAATCAACGCAGTAAATGCACAGACCTATCTGTACCGTCACCAGAAACTACATAAAACATTATATATCCTCATTATTTCATTTGCTTAAAAGACAATTTTGTGCTATGATTGTGTAAACGTTATCGCACCCAAAACATCGTATTTTACACAGGTTTTTATCATAAAAATAAGGATGGTTTGAGAAAATGTCCAATGTAACAATTGTAGATATTGCAAAAGAGGCAAATGTGTCTATCGCCACTGTTTCCAGAGTTTTAAATAACAATGGCCGTGTCAGTGATAAGACTAAAAAACGTATCTTAGATATTATAAAAAAACGCGGCTATGTGCCCTCTGTGGCTGCAAGAGCCCTTTCTTCCCAGCACTCCAGGGCGATAGGCGTCCTGATTCCTAATCCTACGGCCTATTTCTTCTCAAGGATTTTAGATGGAGTCAGTTCTGTGGCCGATAAAAATAATTATGTCCTTATTTTCTGTAATACAGAAAACTCTCCAGCCAAGGAATTAAACGCAATCCAAATGCTCGCAAACCAGCACGTAGCTGGACTGATCATCACACCAGCAATTGATCAGGAGCACCAAAGTGAAAATACTGCCCTGTTGGAAGCCCTAGAAGAGCTTCGTATCCCAGTTGTTTTTGTGGACCGAAAATTGAACAATGCAGCAGGGGATGCGGTGCTTTTCAATAATTATCAGGGAGCTTTTATTGCAACTGAGGCATTGATACAGTCTGGATGTAAGAATATCGGGGCTATCATCCCTGATCAGAAACTCCAGCTTGGCATCCAACGATACCGGGGCTACTCTGACGCTATCGCACAGCATCATCCATCAAATCCTTCAGATTATACACTCACGGTTGATTATTCTCTTTCAATCAATGATGCCTATCAACTATCAAAGAAACTTTTAAAAAAACTTCCTAAAGGCAGCGGCGTTCTACTTAGTAATGGCACTGTATCAAAAGGATTCCTAAAGGCTTTATGGGAAACTCCCTTAATCCTCGGGGAGGACATTGTCTGCGTGGGATTCGATAAGCTGGAATTGCTTGATTATATGAAGATTAATTTTAATTATGTGGATCGTTCTGAGATAGAAATGGGACAGCTTGCTGCTGAAATGCTGCTTGAACGGATCAATAATGATTTATTCATATCCCGCGAGTATATTATTCCTGCAAAGCTACATGCCGAATTCCTCGGAAAAACTAAATAATACAAAACGAAGAGCTGTTATAATCCAGCCATACAGAACACACTCCATAAGCATTTTATAACAGCTCTTATTTTTTTATTTGATTCCAATGGTATATTGCAATATTGTCTCATCTGTCATTTCAGAACGTTCTTTAAGTTCTTTGACTACATTTCCTTCTCGCATAATATAAATCCTGTCACTCATTCCTAAAAGCTCGTTCATTTCTGAGGTTATCATCAGAATCGCTTTCCCCATTCTGGAAAGTTCATCCATAAGCTGATAAATCTGCGCCTTTGCATTCACATCTACTCCCCTTGTTGGTTCGTCAAGAATCAATACTTCAGGATTTGTGACATACCATTTTGCAAAACAGACCTTCTGCTGGTTTCCTCCGCTTAGGGTATTTATCCTCTGATTTGTATCTCTGCACAAAATCCGAAACCGGTCGATCATTTCTATAGCCGAATTTTTTTCCTTAGTTTTCGAGATCAATCCGCCCACCAGGATTTTTTTGAGGGAGGCCAGGGATATATTTTCAGAAATAGGCATAGACAGGACCAGCCCTTCTCTTTTGCGGTCCTCGGATAAATAAATGATTCCTTTTTCGATACAGCATTTTGGAGACCTTTTTTTCAAAACTTTTCCTGCCAGAAAGACCTCTCCTCCGCCATATTCCCTGGCGCCGAAGACTGCTTTCGCAAACTCTGTTCTTCCAGCTCCCACCAAACCACCAATACCAACAATTTCCCCCTTTTTAACATACAGATTAAATGGTTCTGTTTTGTCACCAATTTTAAAATTTTTCACCTCTAGAATTTTTTCATTCTGGACAACATGAGTGTTAGTATAAATATTTTCCAGGGTTCTCCCTGTCATCATTTGAATTGCTTTGTCTACAGTAAATTCACTTTTCTGTAATATACCAACCGAAGTACCATCCTTCATAACTGTAACCCTGTCTGCAATTTCCTCTACCTCGTCCATTCGGTGTGAAATAAAGATAATACCAAGACCTGCATCCCTCATTTTCTTCACAAGACGAAAAAGCTGCTTGATTTCCTGACTGGTCAGGCTCGCTGTAGGCTCATCCATAATAAGTATCTTAGAATGATAAGAAAATGCTTTGGCAATCTCTACTACCTGCTGCTGTGCCGTTGACAGACTTCCCAGACTTTTCTGTACATCAATTTCAAACCCCAGCGAACGAATCAGCTTCCGGCTTTCCTCGTACATCCGTTTCCAGTCAATCACCATCCTGCCTTTTGTAAATTCTCTGCCCATAAATATATTTTGAGCCACATTAAGGTTGGTGCACAAATTCAATTCCTGATGGATAAAGGTCACACCTTTAGCTCGGGCTTGCTTTGGATTATTAAATTCCACTTCTTCGCCGTCCAAAACCACGCTGCCCTCATCATGAGGAATTTCACCAGCCAATATTTTCATCAAGGTGGATTTGCCTGCACCATTTTCACCCAGAAGTACATTAACCTCACCTGCTCTCAAATCAAAGTGTACGTCATTTAAAATAAGGACATCAGTACCTCTTACAGGTTTTCCACTGAGATCAAAAATGTATTTTTTAATACCTGTCATTTTTAATAGAGTATGTTCCATAGATCAATGACTCCTTTTCTCCTTTGCACTGTCAATCAGAACTGCAATCAAAATAATAATTCCCAAAACAGGCTGGTAAAAATACCGGTTGATACCTAAAATTGTAATAACATTCTCAATAATAAGAATCGTAAGTGCTGCAAAAAAAGTTCCTGACACATGTAGTTTGCCTCCAGCCAGGCTGGTCCCTCCCAGCACACAGGCAGTGACTCCTTCAAATGTATATTCACCTACTCCGCCAAGGGACTGCTGTGCTACATTAGCCCTAATAGTCAGAAGCACACCTGAGAACGCAGCCAGTCCTGCTGCAATCATAAATGAGGTTAACAGTGCCGCCTTGGTATTTAGTCCGGCAAGTCTTGCTGCCTCTTTATTTTGTCCCATTGCAAGCAATGTCCTTCCATACCTGGTTTTTCTGAATACAATCCACACAATCACCACCAAAATCAAGCCATAGTAAACAGCCAACGGATAGCCCAAAATCTTTGTTTTTCCAAATGCTTGAAAATCTTTGCCAAGATTTGAATATTGCTTTCCCCCGCTGATAATGAGCCCCAGCCCATATGTAATATAGCCGCTCCCCAGCGTCACAATAAAAGATGGAACATTCATCGCCGCAACCAATATTCCGTTAAACATTCCAAATGCTACTCCAATTAGTATTGCTGCTAATATAACTGCTGCGGGAGGCATTCCTGCATTCAGCATCATTCCTGTACTTATACTGACAAAACCAACTATATATCCAAGAGACAAATCCACATTTCCCAATACCAGAATAAATGCCACAGCGAGTGCACGAATGATCGGTACCGGTGCCTGCCTGATCAGAGCATTAATATTGTTCACATTTAAAAAATTAGGCAAAAAACAAACTGCAAATACAACAATGATCAGGAAATACAGAACTGCCATGTTATTATAAAAAAATCCAATAATGTTCTTTTTGACTTTTCTCATAAACTGCTCCTATCCCAGACACTAATATTTTGCCTGCAGCTTCAGCCTCCCCTGTGCGGAAAAAGCACTCATTCCCACAAGGATTATAATTAAGCTCCCTAATATGATTTGCTGAAGATTGTTGTTTATTGCCAGTAAATTTAATATATTATTAATAATACAGATAATAATTGATCCCACCACTGTATTAGGAATCCGTCCATAACCACCCGCCATATCCACTCCGCCAATCACACATGCTGCAATACAAGTAAGTGTATAATCCTCTCCCTGCACAGGAGATCCTGAACCCAGCCTTGCCATCAAAAGTACTCCGCAAAGAGCAGAAAATAAACAGCTAAGCGAATAAATGATAATCTGGAGTTTGACAATACTGATGCCTTCCTGTCTTAAAATAGTTTCATTATTGCCTAACGCATATACCCGGATTCCAAATGGAGTTCGGTGAAGCAAAAACCAAGCACCCAATGCAAAAATAGCAGCAATAAAAATAATCAGCTGTACTCCGAACACCCTTGCATTTCCAAACGCAATAAAATCCGGATCTGACACTCTGACCGCCTTGGCATTACATATCAGCAACGCCAATCCCGCGGCAATCTGACCAACCGTATATGTACAGATAAAAGCAGGAAGACGCATCTGGGCGATCAGATAACCATTAAGTATGCCGCAGGCAATTCCCATCACACCTACTATAATAAAGACCACAACTGGCGAAAGATTCTTGTTTATTAAAATTGCCCCAAGAACACCTGCCAAAGACATAATTCCTCCCAAGGACAAATTGATACCGGAAGTGATGATCACCATGGTGAGAGCAACTGCTGGAATCACTGTATAAGACGCCTGTCGCAGTACGTTCAAAAGATTAGCTTTTGACAGAAATCCAGGCACAAAAATACATATGACAGCAAATAGAGCAAGCAGAAGTGCCGCTTCCATAATAGCTTTATTTTTTCCCTCTTTTTTCATAAGCTCACCTATATTTTATATAAGGGACTTTTGTCATCCTGCAAAAGTCCCCATTCCTTGCTGCATTGTGTATTCCTTGCACCGATATTTAGAATGCAATTTCATATGCTGTTTCAATATCTTCTTCATATACAATAGACGTGTCTACAATCGTCACTGGCTCATAATCCTCGGCTGTTGTGTCACCCTTTGCGATACTGCATACAATTTCAGCCGCCATACCGCCGCATGCGCCAAGATTTACCTGCGCTTCCCCGATACATAATCCAGACTCCATATAGCTAAGACCGACCTTGGAGGCATCTATTCCTACCAGCTTTATCTGTTCTGTCATATCCGCATCTTCTAATGCTTGTGCAATACCTGGAAACCAGCTGTCAGCTGATACAAAAATAACATCTACATCGTATGCGGCAGCTGCAAGCATATTCTCCACTACTGTCATAGCGCCATCATTGTCTGAACTCTCATTGTTCATATCGCCCACGCATTCCCATTTCGAGCCTTCCAGTCCCTCTTTGAAACAGTCTGTCCTGGTGTCTAGTACCACTGAACCATTGACCCCTCTGACACAAATATATTTTCCGCCCTCAGGGCACAGCGTTGTCAGGATTTCAGCCGCCTGTTTCCCGGCCTTTGCATTATCGTTAGCTACCTGGGTCACATAATAGTCTTCATATCCTGAATCCAGACTGCCATCTACTGTTGCCACCGGAATTCCGGCATCTGTAGCAGCCTTAATGGCTTCCAGGCAAGTTGTCCCATCATTTGGATTAACTATGATACCGTCTACTTTCATCGCAATAGCCTGTTCTATTAAATCAGCCTGTTCAGAGACCTCATTTATGGAATTTACTGTCATCAGCTGATATGTACAGCCTGCATCCTCAACTCCCTCGCGCACACCTTTCTCTACAATGATCTGTCCGGCATCGTCCCCCATCTCTCTTGTAATATACGCGATCACCTTCCCGGATTCCTCTGCACTTGCAGGCACAATCGCCATTGAACCCATTACAGTAATTGTCAGAAGGGCTGTTAGCATCTTACCTATTTGTTTTTTCATATGTAAATTCCTCCTTTTCAAACTGCTATCCTATACGATCATTTAAAGTAATTCAAATCCTTCCAGTGCAACCGCCACGCATGGAGAAGCATCAATGCCTTCGAATTTCATAAGTCCTGGAATTGCCAGCAGTAAGACAGTGTCCTGGGTTAAAGCATCAAGATTTGTCATCATTTCAAGCAGCGGAATATCATTTTCAAGCATAAGATCATGAGCCCTGCATCTCCGTCCATTATAATCCTCCCAATATCCTACATTTATTGAATTATCCTGCCCCCAAAGCTTTATACCCTTCTCAATTACATATTCCGCAAATCCGTTAGAAATCATAGGAAAATCAATTTTAGAACTGAATTCAGATTCATGCAGGCTTTCATCGCAGCTGGTGTGAACAATCACTATGTCACCTTTTCTCAATCGGCCATTATCAACTTTTTCTGCCATCTCTCTGGTGATCAGTGTTCCCGGTTCCACATCAAAATACATATTTACAGCTCTTCCAAAAAAGCGGTCCGGAGTATAATCACTCATACATTTTCCGGCATGGTTCAAATGCCATGGTGATTCAATATGCGTTTTCACATGCGTTTTCAGCTTAACAACCTGAGCGATTGAATTATCTACATAGGAGCCGTATTCAAACAACGGCCACACCAGCCCTTCTGTTGCCACTGCCTCTGCGATGTCGTCGGGAGACACCGGATCCTTCAAAGGGATTACCCTATGCGAAAGATCAATAGTTTTTACCTTACTCAAATCAAATTTCATCTTGTTACCTCCTTCTTTTTCAAATTTAGCATTATATAAAACTCCCATGGCCAGGGTGATTTTTAAATATATATGTTAACGCTTACTTTTTTCTCTCTTTATTACCCTCTATTAAAATCAGCATATTTCCAGTAATTTCCAGTTAAAAAATGTATCTAAATATGTTATTTCGACTTTTATTTCATAACTTTGAGTAAACGTTTACTCATCTTGCTTATATAATATACTGGCATTTTTAAATTGTCAATATATTTACGCATATTTCCTATTATTTGGTGAAAGTGCTTTGTTTTAGCTTTATAGTTTGGCTAATTTATCCAAATTCGCTGGTATATATCCGACTATTTCAAAGAATGATTCCTACCAAAACAAGGCGCAGAACTCTAAAGTCCCACGCCTTGTTATTACAATATCTTATTTTTACAGACAACAATTCTCATCAAGAACTTTCTCAAGCATACTTATCTGTTCTTTCTTCAATGGCTGAAAGGGCTTTCTGCACTCACCGCAATCGAATCCCTGAAGCTTCAAGGCTGCTTTAATTCCCTTGAATACACCGACCTTACAAAGAGCTTCTATCACGGCATTTGCTTCATCCTGGATATCTGCAGCCTCTGTCCATTTGTTTTCGGACACAAGTTTCTGTATTTTTACAAACTTCTCTGCCATAAAATTAAAGGTGGAGCCGATTCCTGCCTGTACTCCTACTGCCGCTGCGCTTAAGAACAGTTCATCATGACCACAGAAAATACTTTTCTGCGGATATTCTTTCAGAACTCTTTGAAGCTGAAACAAATCATAGCTGGTGTGCTTCATACCGATAATCTTATCATTGGCAAAAAACCGCTGAATATCGCTGGTCTTGAAGGTGATGCCTGACATAGCGGGAATATTGTAAATGATCACCGGCACAGACACACTGCCGGCAAGGTCATTGTAATACTGCACATATTCCTCCATGTTAAAGGGAAAATAAAAGGGAGGGACAGAGGAAACTGCCGATACACCCAAAGATTCTGCATGCTTTGCCAGTTCAATACCCTGTGAGGTGGCAAAAACACCTATGTTTGCAATAACTGCTCCCCGTCCGTCCACGGCTTTCACAACCTGCTCCAGCATAAACCTTCGTTCATCAGCAGACAGCAGATAGGATTCCCCTGTACTTCCACCTACATAAAATCCGCTCACACCCTTTGCCAGACAGCTGTCAACCACCGCTTTCACCATTTCCGGATTGATTCTCCCTTTTTCATCAAAGGGAGTGATCAAGGCCGGGTAGATCCCTGTGAATTTTTTCATTCTTTTCTCCTTACTGCAACTGTTTATTCTTCGTTGTATTTTTTCATAGCATATCTGAAAATAATGGATTTTTCCTGTGTTACTTCTTCAAGTACAGAAGACATGCACTCACGGCTGTTTCCGCTCATCTTCTTTCCGCCGCCAAAGGGCAGTTCCTGTGCTCGGAATCCTCCGGAACCGTTTACTGCCACCATACCGGTACGAAGGCTGGCTGCCACCTTCATAGCATCCTGCAGATTATTGGTGATCACACCGGAACTCAGCCCATAATCGGAGGTTTCGGCAATCTCGATGGCCTCATCAAGGGTTTTGAAGGTAAAGATAGGAAAAACAGGCCCGAACACTTCCATATTCCTGCAGATATCCATATCCTTTGTACAGTTGACCAGAACGGTGGGCATGTAATACGCCCCTCTTCTTATCCCTCCGTACACCAATTCAGCCCCCTGGTCAACAGTATGCTGAACCTGACTCTCCACCTCTTTTGCAGCCTTTTCGCTGATCAAGACACCGAAATCCGTATTGATATCCATCAGATTCCCCTCTTTCACTGTCTTGAGACGTTCTTCGATCAGTCTTTTCACAAATTCATCCTTAATAGACTCATGGATTATAAATCTCTTGGCACCGGAGCAGCACTGGCCTGCATTACGGGTTTTATCCCCTGCCTCGTTCACTGCCAGATCCATGTCACAGTCTGCACAGATAATGAGAGGATCATTTCCCCCAAGCTCAAATTTATAAGCCGTAAGGTTTTCTGCTGCATGTCTTGCAATTTCTTTTCCGGCCTCTACACCACCGGTAAGATTTACCTGCGCAATTGCAGGATTATCGGAAATCCAGTTTCCCACTGTAGCTCCATGTCCGGTAAGACACTGTACTGCCCCTTTGGTGACGCCGGCCTCCACCAGCAGCCCCATCAGTTTAAGAACTGTCAAGGGATTAGATGTTGCTGGCTTCACAACAATTGCATTTCCGGCCATAAGAGCCGGACCGGCCTTAAATGCCCACAATGCAGCAGGAAAATTAAAGGGAACCACACAGGCGATCACTCCCAGAGGCTCATGGATCGTCACCTGCAGGTCGTTGTCATAGCCGCCTTCGATGCCCATTGGCATAGATTTTCCGTAATGATGCTTCACAATCTCAATGGAGCTTTCAAACGTCATATACACAGAATCAATTTCTCCATAGGAATCAAAAATCGGCTTTCCTGTTTCAAGAGTGAGCGTCTTTGCCAGTTCTTCACGGTGTTGTTCCAGAAGGCCCAGATACCTGCGCAGAATCACGGCACGTTCACGGACAATTATTTTATTCCATTCCTTCTGTGCCTGAACCGCATCTGCAATGGCTCTGTCCACGTCAGCCTTTGCCCCATTGGGAACAGAATCCAGGAAGCTGCCGTCATATGGATTTGTTACTTCGATTGTTTCGTTATTGGACGAATCCACCCAATTACCACTGATCAACATTTTCATACTGTTTTTCTCCTGCCTGTAAAGATAATTGTTTAATAACGATTCATAGCCTTGACCGTCACTGTGCCCCAGTGCACACATCAAATCTTCTGAATAGTTACATGGTTTCACTTATATAATGCTGCCTTGCCCATAGTCCGGAACAGCTCCAGCTTATGTTCCACCACCTTCTGCATTGCTTCCATGCAGAAGGGCTGAATGATATTAGGCTCCCTGAGGCTCCGGTCCTCTAATACCTCCCGCATTTTATCGTAGTAAGCAGCCTTGATATCACTGGAGATATTAATCTTATTAATACCAAGTTTCACAGATTCCTTGATTTCTTCATCTGAATTATTGGAGCCGCCATGGAGGACCAACGGAATACTGACCTTGGCTTTAATATCCTTAAGGATGTCCAGTCTTAGTTTTGGTGTCATACCTCCAGGATAAAGACCGTGCGAGGTACCGATCGCCACAGCCAGTGTATCCACCCCTGTCTCCTGCACAAATTTCACGGCATCCTCTGGATTTGTATAAATGATCTGCTCTGCCCCCGTCTCTGCCTGATCATCGGCAGAGCCGATGGTGCCAAGTTCTGCCTCCACAGAAACATTTGCCGGATGTGCAATTTCCACAATCTTTTTTGCACCTGCCATATTCTCCTCAAAAGGAAGACCTGAGCCGTCAAACATTACCGAGGTAAAACCTGCCTGGATCGCACAGATAAATTTTCCGAAATCTCCGCAGTGATCAAGGTGTAAACAAACCGGAACAGGTGATTTATATGCTCGTTTTACAATAGCTTCCGTAAAATCTGTTCCCGTAAAATCAAGCTCCAGAGGATGGATTTCAATGATCACAGGTGATCCGGTCCTTTCACAGGACTCCATGATTCCCATAAACATGGAATAGTCACTGACATTAAAGGCCGGAACTGCGAAATAATTTCTGTTGGCAACCTCCAGGAGGTCCTTCATATTCATTAACATGATTTTATATCCTTCTCTCTAATAATTGTGTTTCATATGCCATATTTCGGACAGCAAAATTATCCCGGCTGTCCTGAATCCCATATAACAGACTGCTGCAGCATATCAACGCTTCTTTATTTCCGTTCGTCAAAAGCATATCTGAATACAATTGATTTAATCTGAGTCACTTCGTCCATTACCTTGGACAGTGATTCCCGGCTGTTGCCGCTCATCTTCTTTCCGCCTCCGAAGGGAAGCTCTGCTGCTCTGAAATTACCAGAGCCATTAATGGCCACATGACCTGTTTTTAATCTCTTTGCCGTCTGAAGACAGGTATAAATATTTTTTGAAAATAGTCCCCCTCCCAGACCGTAATGTGAATTGTTGGCAATGGCAACCGCTTCGTCCTCCGTATCAAAACCAATAACGGGCCAAACCGGTCCGAATACTTCCATATTCTGTGCAATATCCATAGACGGGGTCACATCAGACAGAATCGTAGGCTCGTAAAACGCGCCCTTTCTCTTACCGCCCCTGACAATCTTAGCCCCCTGGGATACAGTAAGGTTTACCTGCTCCTCCACCTTTTTTGCTGCACGTTCCGCAATCATTGGTCCCATATTTACATTAGGGTCCATTGGGTCACCGATCACCAGCTTATCAAGCTCTACACTCAGTCTCTTTATAAATTCATCTTTTAGGGAATTATGAACGATAAATCTTTTAGAGCCGGTACAGCATTGCCGGTTGTTTCTGGCCTGATCCTCTGCTTCCTTGATCACCAGCTCCATATCAGCATCTTCAAATACAATAAAGGGATCATTTCCGCCCAGTTCGAATTTATAATCCGTCAAGTGTTTGGCTGCTGTCTGTGCAATGCTAAGTCCTGCCTCCGTACTTCCTGTAAAGTTTACACAAGCTATTCTGGGATCATCCACTAAAAGATCACCTACCAGAGCACCCTTGCCGGTAAGGCATTGCGCCACACCTGCCGGAAGTCCTGCCTCATGAAGCATTTCATGAAGCACAAGTAAGGTCATGGGGTCAAAAGAAGGTGCCTTCACCACAATCGTGTTGCCTGCTGCCAGAGCTGCTGCTGTTTTAAATGCCCAGATTGCAGGAGGAAAATTATATGGGATAATACAGGCCAAGGTCCCAAGTGGCTCATGGATGGTGAGCTGCAGATCATCATCATATCCCGGTTCTGTTCCCACTGGCATGGTTGCCCCATAGTAATGAAGGGCAACGTCACAAGCTCCCCGATATACATACGCAACAGAATCCAGCTCCCACACTGCTTCCTTCATATATGGCTTTCCTGCTTCTTTAGTAAGGATCTCCCCCAGTTCCAGGCGTCTTTCCATAACCATATCTGCAAATCTGCGGAGAATGGCACAGCGTTCCCTGACAGGAAGAGCAGCCCATCCTTCCTGTGCGCAGACGGCTCCGTCGATTGCTTTTGTGACATCTTCTGCTGTTGTACAGGGAACATTGTCGATCACTTCAAGTGTGGCAGGGTTAACTATATTTTGGGTCTTACCGTCAGAAGAGCTGGTCTTCCGGCCATTAATTATCATTTTCATATTTCTCTACTCCTTTTTATTTTCTATGTGCATCCAGATATTCCAAAACCTGCTGTTTACTCTTTATGGCTCCATTGGCACCATAGTGGCTGATGGCGATAGCCGATGCGGCTGAACCAAAGTATAACGCCTCCTCCAGGCCAAGCCCGTCTGCAATTGCGGTGAGAAATCCGGCCACAAAATTATCACCTGCTCCCAGGGTATCTACCACCCTGTCAGCTATCGTACCCACACGGTAGGTTTTTCCCTTTTCGCTGGCAAAAACACCTTCTGCTCCCATCTTAAGGACAACGGTTTTCACTCCCCTTTTATGGAATTCCTCTGCGATTTCCTCCGGCGTATCCTTTCCTGTGAAATAAGAAGCTTCATGGAAGCTTGGCACAAGGTAATCTATGTATCTCAATGCTCCCGAAATATCATCCAAAGTCATCTGCCACTGATCCAGCACCATATCTGCCGCAGTAAGTGCTCCTGCCTTTTTGGCAGCTGCCAAAAGCCTTGTCAGCTCTTCATCCCTTTGTCCCTTGCTCCAGAACAGACTTGCCACTGACACCAGCTTTGCATGAGTAAAATCAATGTCAAACATATCCGTACTGTAATGCATATTTCCGGCGGCTCCATCCCTTAAGGTCATACAGCCATGCTCTCCACCGGCGCCAACTGTCACAACCGTGGCTGTTGTCCCATGCTCCTTGTCCTTGATGATTCCCTCCGTGTCTATGCCGTACTCTTTCACCATACTGGTGAAGGCATTGCCCAGAGCATCGTCACCAATGACCGTGTAAAGCTTTACCTCATTCCCCATGGCCCACATACCTACGGCTTCGTTTACCGCATCACCCCCCGGATACATATCAATTGTCTCTGAAAACTGTGTCATTCCGTCAGGTGTCCGCTCCGTCCCATTTTTGACAATGATATCAACTACTGCATTGCCTACGCATATCATTTTATTCATTTTCTCAATCCTCACTGATCCTCAGCACTGCCTTTACCATGGACTGCTTGTTGTTAATACAATCCTCGAAGGCCTGCATTGCATTTTCCAATGGATAAATCTCTGAAATGATATCTTTCACATGGATCCTTCCTGCGGAAATGGCTTCAATACAAACCGGGTAAACATTGCGGTAGCGGAAGTTCGTCATAAGGGTCAGCTCCTTGTCGCACATTCTCTGAAGATTAAGAGAGGTTTCCCCTGTTATATTCCCTACCTGCATGATAATTCCGCCCTTTTTGCAGATATACACGGCTGACTCGGCTGTATAACGGCTTCCTGCTGTCTCGAAGACATAATCAGGGCCAATGCCGCCGTAATATTTCAGTATTTCCGAAACAGAATCCTTATCCTTTGTGTTGATCACTCTGGATGCCCCCAGTTGAAGCGCCTTGTCCAGCCTGATGTCAAAAAGATCCACCGCCGTAATGTCTGTGACACCTGCCGCCTTCAATGCCATGACGGTGACAAGCCCGATACAGCCTGTTCCCAGCACCACTGCCGAATCCCCAACATGGATCCCTGAACGGATCACAGAGCTCATACCTACTGCCAGAGGCTCTACCAAAGCTCCCTCCAGTGTGGATACATTTTCAGGCAGCTTAAAACAAAGCTCCGCCGGATGTGTGATATACTCTCTCATGGCGCCTAAGGTTCTTGGCGCAGACAGGAATTCCATGTTTTTGCAGAGATTATATTTTCCCTTTCTGCACCACTCACATTTCCCGCAGTAGGTGCCAGGCTCTACACAAACTCTGTCTCCAACCTTTAACTCTGTGACATCGTCAGCTGTCTCAACAACAGTTCCGGCAAATTCATGTCCCAGAATAAAGGGATAAACATCCGGGAATTCCGGTTCGCCAAAGGAATAAAAATGCACATCCGAACCACAGACACCGCAATATTCCACTTTTACCTTGACATATCCGGATTTCATTTCCGGCATAGGAGAATCGGCAATCTTTATTTTCCTGTTTTCCATTAATAATGCTGCTTTATTCACCATAATATTGTTCCTTCTTTCCGTGTTCTTCACATGGACAGTGTGTAGTACCTGCCATATCCTGTCCTGACATCAGTCAAAAACTCTATGTAATGTTTCCACGTCTTTCGCAAGCAGTTCTTTTTCAGATCCCATACAGCAGACAGTTGGTTTTCCGTAAACATTTTCAATAATGAGACTCCCGGAATAGTCACTGTTTATAATAGCCTGAGCTGTTTTGAAGAATCCTGATGTCCCTTCTCCAAGAAGAGAACCTGATAGCACACTGCCTGCGCCGTCCTTCAAATGAATTCCCCCGATAAATTCTGCCAGCTCTGAAAAATGCCGTGCCATTGATGTTCCGTTATGAGCATACAGGTTTTGGGAATCAAAAAATATTTTCACTGCCGGATCATCTACTGCATCAAGAAGATCATGTATCTGAGATGCATTCTGATTCAGTTCAAGATATGTCTCAATTCCTTTACCCCCTGCCTTGTCACTGAATCGCTTAATATATTCCACTGCCTTGTGAAAAGACTGGCCGTCACAAATATCATTTTTACAAAGTATAGGCAGCAGAAAGTAATGACACCCCAAAACCGTGCAGAGCTCTATAGTTTTGTTAACCAGCTCCACTGCAATTTGTTCTTCTGAAATGTTCTTCGGCATTGTAAAACTGTACTGATCCACAAACTGCGGAGACAGAGATTCAATCTTCACACCATATTTTTCACTGGCAGCCAGATACTCTTCCAACATATTACCGCTGCCAAGCCCTCTTCCTGCAAATATTTCTTCCCCGGCTCCAAGCTGTATACAATCCAATTTCAGATCAGCTGCCAGTTTACATAGTTCCTTTCCCCTTGCTCTCACTGACCATTCACATACACCATATTGAAATCTTCCCATAGCTGCCCTTTCATCTTAGCGCTCACCCAGCCCCCTCACCGGGGCCGCTGACCTTACTGCTGATTTATTGCTGATCTGCTTCAGGAAGCAGGATCACCTTTGTAGCCTGTCTGTTTTTTACCAGCTCTAACCCTTCCTCCCATTTAGAGAGGGGAAGACGGTGAGAGATAAATGTCTCCATATCTATCTCACCTTTTTCCAGCAACGTCAGGCAGTTTTTCCAGGATGTGCTGTCATAGCCCATATGACCGATAAGTACAATCCCTTTCAATGCCATAGTGTCCAGGGAGAATCCTACCGGATTCTTACTGTAGCCGATTTTCACAATCTTTCCACCGTTTCTTACAATATCAATGGACTGCTTCAATACAACAGGCGCACCTGCTGCGTCAATAATGACAGCTACTCCCTCCGGGCCTGCAATTTCTTTTACCCTGGAAACAACATCTTCTTTGTCTGCCACCACAAAATCTGTAGCACCTAGTTTCTTTGCCAGAGGAAAGCGGACCGCTTTGTCCTCTTCCATTCCTACCGCAATAATTTTTCCGGCACTGCCAAGACGGGCTGCATTCATTGCAAACAGACCCATTGCACCGCATCCGAATACAACTACGTTCTGCCCGGGAAGAAGATTTCCTTCCTGGATCACAGCTTTATAGCCATTACACAGAGGATCCATCATAGATGCGGCCTCATAAGATACACTGTCCGGTATCCTGTACAGGCAATTAGGAAAAGTCATAAGAACATCTCCGGGAATCCTGACATAATCGGCAAACCCGCCGTCCATATCGTTTCCCATACCCTTGCGTTCCGCGCAGAACAGATACTCTCCTCTGCTGCAGGCATGGCACACGCCGCACACATATCCTGTGTTGTCAGATACAACACGGTCCCCAATCTTCCACCGTGTCACCTTGGAACCTACCTCGCAGATTTCGCCGGCAAACTCATGTCCGATCACGATGGGATATGGTACTGTTTTCCCCTCAACAGTGTCAAACTGAAGGCCAAGGTCAGAACCGCAGATAGCTGCCGCCTTTACCTTGATCACCACGTCATACTCCTCAGCCCTTGGTTTCGGAATGTCCGTGTATTCAATCTGAAAAGGACCATAATCTTTTTTGATAACTGCTTTCATATTCGCATTTCCTCCTTGCTGCTCAGGTTTTCTTAAAATTTCTCGTCATACGCCTCAATAAAATCCATATTAAGCTTCAATCCAAGACCGGGCAGATCTGGAATTGTCATAAAGCCATTCACCGGTTTGGGAGCATCCAGAAATGTATTTGCAGTAATGCCTTCAAACAATTTCAGCCTCTCTAAAAACGGTGCGTTTCCATAAGCGCTGACCAGATGGATATGAATATTTTCCATAGCATGAGGTGCGAATTTCACATTAAATGCCTGGGTCAGGGCAGCAATTTTAAGCATCTCTGTAAACCCTCCTGCCCGGGTTCCGTCACATTGGATATAGTCCGCATCTGAATGGAGAAGAAGGTCTCTTGCACCGTATTTTGTATACTCATGCTCTCCGGTAGCAAGGGGAAGGTCCGTTGTATTCTTGTATTTCTTCAGGCCGGGCATGTCATCGGCAAATATAGGCTCCTCCAGAAACATAATGTCATAATCCTTTACCCTATTGGCAAATCTGGCACCTGTGGCTGCATCCCAGCAGTTATTGGCATCCAGCATGATACCGATTTCCGGGCCTACTGCTTCCCGCACTTTCCGCACACGTTCCAGATCCCGGTTCACATTCATCCCGCCTTCTACTCCTACCTTGAATTTAATGTTGGTATACCCATCTTTCTTTACCAGATTTACCATTTCCTCTGTCAGCTCCTCATCCGAGTAGGAAGTCCAGCCGCCGCTCCCATATACCGGGACTTTTGTCTCAGTACCGCCAAACATTTGATAAAGGGGCATTCCAAGGATTTTCCCCTTTAAATCCCACAGGGCAATATCCACGGCTGAGAGCGCGCAGAACATCAGACCCTTACGCCCCACACCCCTGAGGTATCCAAACATTTCATTCCATATTTTTTCAGTCTCAAAAGGGTCTCTCCCTATGAGTTTCGGCGCAATGTTTTTTTCGATGAGCATCTTGGTTGCCTCTCCGCCAACCTCATGGTATGTAACACCAAAGCCTTCCATCCCATCCTCCGTTGTCAGCCGGACAATGGTAAACCCGATGCATTCTACTTTTCTTGTGGCATCTGCAAAACCGCCTGTGACGGGCTGTGACACAAGATGAACTTTTATATCCTTGATTTTATAATTTTTCATATCACTGATCTCCATTCTGCCGCCTGTTTCTGCGGCGTACTTTCTTATGCGGCATGTACTGTCTTAGCTTTTCTGTTGTTTGCATATGCATCCAGCATAATGGCAAACAGAAGAACGATACCGCGGACAATATACTGAAGGGATGCGTCTACATTCATAAGACTCATGCCATTGTCAATGGCAGCCATAAAAATAGTACCTACGACAGCACCGGCAACGGTCCCTCGTCCGCCTGTGATGGCAGTACCTCCCACTACACATCCGGTGATCGCTGTAAACTCATACCCATTGCCGCTTGCCGTTGTGGCGGAGCCCAGGCGCCCCAGATATACAAGGGCTGCTGTTGCAACCATGACTGCGTGAAGTGTGTATAGCTTCAGCACTTCCTTTGACACATTGATGCCTGAGAGTGATGCCGCACTTGCGTTCCCTCCGATGGCATACACGTATCTGCCGAACTTTGTATTATTGCTTATGTAAGACACCACCAGGGTAAGTACGAACAATATGAGCATTGCATATGAAAATCCTTTATGCATATACAACACAAATGTGACGGCTGCTGCAAGTACGCAGATAACAATGGTCTTTGGAATGATTTTCTCCCAGCGCGGCTCTGTAAGCCCCTGTTTTATGCTTTTATTCTCTTTGAAAATTGTCATTGCAATATATACGGCAATGAGTGCTGCTCCGATCATGATAGTGGTATCGTTGTATTTACCACTGATGGAGGGAATATATCCGTTTCCCATCTGGTCAATGATCCCTGTAGCCGGACCAATGATCTTACCGCCGCTGACTAGCTGATTAATTCCAAGGAACACCAGCTGGGTAGTCAAAGTGATAATAAACGCCGGCAGTTTCATGTAACCTATCAGAAAACCATGTCCCAGTCCTGCTGCCAGTGCAATGACATAAATGATGATGACTACCACAATAGACGGAAGCTTTGTATTTACCTGCAGAAGAGCCGCCACCATTCCAAGCATCCCCAGGAAACGCCCTGCGGAAAGATCCGCATTACATGTGACAATGACAAGGCACATTGTGATCGCAATAATGGAACAGATCGCCCCTTGCATCAGCAGATTTGACAAATTTCGGAATGACATGAACATGCCCTTTGTCAGAATCTGAAAAACCAGAAATATAATAATCGTTTCTACAGCCAGACTGTTTTTGTAAAACAGGCTGAACAAATCAACTTTCTTTTTTATTTTGTCGGTCATACTGTGATACCTCCTGTTGCCGCCAGCGCAATATCCTCCTGCGTAAGCTTTCTTTCTCTATTGTCAAATTCTCCGCTGATGATACCTTCCCGCATTACATAAACTCTGTCACTCATCCCCAGAATCTCCGGAAGCTCGGAGGAAATCATAATGACTGCTATCCCCTCTTGTGCCATTTGGTTGATCAGCTGGTAAATCTCTGTTTTCGCACCTATATCAATCCCTCGGGTAGGCTCATCAAGAATCAGCACCCGGGGCTGTGTCATGATCGCTTTAGCCAGGCAAACTTTCTGCTGGTTTCCTCCCGACAGATTTCCCACCTTCTGTAAAATAGAAGGCGTCTTTACAGTAAGCTTTTTCACCATTTCCTTTACTGTGCCCAGTTCCCTGTCTTTATTGATAAAGATTCCGCCGTCGGTGAATTTGTCAAGACTGGAAAGTGAGGTATTGTATGCAATATCTGAAGAAAGGATCAATCCGTATTTTTTTCTGTCTTCTGTTGAATAGAACACGCCCTCTGCAATGGCTTCTGCCGAATTTCTGAAATGAGGTCTTTCTTTTCCCTGATATTCCAGTTTTCCGGTGACAGCGCCTTCCAGAGAGCCGAAGATACTCATTGCCAGTTCTGTACGGCCTGCACCGATCATTCCGGCAATGCCGATAACCTCGCCCTCATGCACTTCAAGATTAATATTTTTCACGATCCACTTATCATTGATGCCATCGTATGCAGACCAGTCCGTCACTCTTAATGCCACCTTACCAATGGCGCAATTGCGGGACTCGAACCGGGCATCCAGCTGCCGTCCCACCATACCGTTGATCAAGGTTTCCTGCGTGTATTCCTTTGCCGGTTTTGTACTGATGGTATGACCGTCTCGAAGGATCGTGATAGAATCCGCAATACTCAAAACCTCTCCCAGTTTATGAGAGATAAATACAATACTCATCCCTTTGTCCCTGAGCTCTCTCATAAGCTGCAGGAGGTTTTCAGAATCATCTTCCGGAAGGGGTGCTGTGGGTTCGTCAAGGATCAAAATCTTACAATCTTTATTCAGAGCTTTTGCGATTTCTATGAGCTGCTGCTGTCCGATGCCAAGGTTTCCGACTCTTGTCTTGGGATTCACCTTAAGCTTCAGTTCCTCCAGCAATGCTCTTGTTCTGTTGTATTCCTCATCCCAGTTGATAACACCGTTCTGGCAAATCTCATCTCCCAGGAAAATATTCTCACATACATTTAAAGTTTCGATCAGGCCAAGTTCCTGATGGATAATGGCGATTCCTGCTGCTTCGCTTTCCTTGATACCTTTAAAGTTAACTTTTTTTCCTTCCAGCAGGAGCTCACCGGTATAATCCGTATGTTCACCGCTTAAAACCTTCATAAGGGTAGATTTACCCGCGCCGTTTTCTCCCACCAGTGCGTGTACCTCTCCCCGGCGAAGCTTCAGATTGACTTGATCCAGAGCTTTCACTCCCGGGAATTCCTTTGTTATATCATTCATCTGCAGGATAAAATCTTCCATAAACAAGGCCCCTCTCTTTCTGTTTTTAATACCAGGCCGCTGCTGTACGGGCCTAATGCCCATTGATCAGGCACAGGCGCCGTACAGCAGCCCCGTAATTTTATTCATTATTCGCCGTAAACATCCTCGTGAGTGTAAACGCCTGCATCTATAACTGTCTCATCAATATTATCCTTCGTAACGATGATTGCCGGGTAAGACATAAATGGTTTCTCTTCACCAAGACTATTGGTATCTGTCATCTCAAAATCATCTTCCGTCATCTCTCCAAGATAATATTTGATTGCTGTTTCAGTAAACTGTCTTGCATAATCAGCTCCGCCCTTACGGATGGTAGATACCTGAGTTCCCGCTACAATTCTCTGGCAGGCTGCAAGGTCGCAGTCCTGGCCGCACACAAGAACCTTTCCCTCAAGTCCTTCGTTTTCAAGAGCCTGGACTGCACCGCCTGCAAGGCCATCATTCATACACAGGACTGCTGAAAGAGTATCTGCATACTCGGAAAGCCAATTCTCTACATATCCCATACCTGTTGCCGGATCCCAGTTTGTCACAAACTGCTCCCCAACCACATTTACATCGCAATCCTTCATGCTGTCCTGCATTCCGTCCTTGAAATTGATAACGCCTGAGCCTCCTGCTGAATCACCCAGAAGATAGCAGATATCACCGGTAATATCCATATCTGCAATTGTCTTAGTGATCGCCTGTCCCACTTCATAATAGTCATTGCCGCCGGACATGTCGAAGTATGTCTCGCCCCCTACCTGCTCGTAGTAGCACACAAAAACACCTGCATCGTGCGCTTCCTTAAGAACATTATCCATAGCGCCTTTTTCCGGTGCCATTACAATTAACATGTCAATATCCTGGGAAATGAGATTCTCAATCTGCCCAACTTGTTTCTGGCTGTCATTCTCTGAACACTGGTACAGCATTTCAATCCCCTGTTCCTTACATACTGCCTCGATTTCAGCCAGCTCTGTAACCCAGCGTTCCTCTTGCATGGTTTTCCATGACACACCGATCTTAAGGTCTTCTCTGGACTTTTCTGCCTCCTGGGAAGATGCCTCTGCCTTTACAACTGCTGCGTTTGCCACAACTGGTGTTACCGCCATAATTGCCGCACACATTCCTGCCATAACTCTCTTCTTAAACATCTTGTTTCCTCCTTGATCTTAGTAATTTCTTTGCTTGTTTTGATGTATTAAAGGTACCATATAATCTTTGTAAATCACATGGAGACAGATTACCAAAAGGTATAAAATCATTACTCTTATTCCCTTAAATCAAACAATAAAAATATAAAAGCCATTGTATACAGGCTTCTTTTTCCTGTTATACAATGGCTTTTTTTTACTATTTTGTTCTTATTTTTTACTTTTTTTATATTCACCTACTGACATTCCTGTATGCTTTTTAAAACAGGAACTAAAATAATGTGAATCTGATATCCCTACTCTTTCTGCAATTTCATATGCCTTTAAATCTGTGGTCATAACCAGATTTTCCGCCTCCTTCATTCGGATTTCAAAAAGATATCCGGTAAAGGTTGTGCCTGTTTTTTCTTTAAATACCCTGCTCAAATAGCTGGAATTCACATAGTATATCTGTGCCAGAGAGTTTAAAGATATATCCTCCTCAAAATAATGATTTGTAATGTAGTCTTTCACTTTATGTACCAGATTTTTCTCTTTATCTGAGACCTCTGAACTGATAGTGACACAGGCTTTCCGCACTATTTTTTTAATATATTCTCTCACTTCCCCGAATGTATTCAGGGAAAAAACGCCTTCAATGACAGTAGGATAATTCAACAAATCTCTTTGCATATCTACCTTCAGTTCAGATAATATTTTCATGATTTCCGCAAAAATTTCCACTGCAAAAATCATGACTTTATCACGCTCACCGCCTGCTTTTTTAAGATGATCTAATGTTTCATCCAATACTTCCTCTGCCTTATCTGCATCACTGATACGGATAGCATTGCCCAATTCATGTATTACCTCTTCGTTCATCTCAGCAGCACTTTCTGTATCATAATAAGGATAGATATCACGAAAACAGATCACCGCTTCCTCGCCCGAGACAAATCGATGTTTTAATGCATCCTTTGCCTCCCTGTATGATTCACGGATTTTATCAATTTCTGTATATACATTCCCTACCCCTATACAAACCTGAGACTCCGTATTGTTTTCCAAATATTTCTTTAAGTCTTCGCCGTGAGCATAGACGGCCGTCTCCGATTCATTGTTCAGCAATATGAGCCAGTCAGCCCCGCTGTCAAACACAAATACTCCCGGCATATCCCCATAATAATCTTCAACTATTTTAGCGGCATGCATTTTCATGAGGATTTTTTCTTCTTCATAAATGCTGCTTATCTTTGGCTTAATCTCCACCAATGCTGCCTGAAAAACCCTATCTTTAATCTCAATACCGAAGTATGAAAGAGATTCCAGATATTGCTGAGGGGTTCTGCTGCGCACCAGTGCACTTAGCTGCCTGTCCTTAATATAGCTGGAATGTTTCTCCAGTTCTTCCTTGAACCGTTCAAACTCTTTTCGATGATCCTGTTCCTCAAGAACAGCATCTCTGGCCTTGATCGCCGCACTGCGCAGTTCTGACGCATTCACAGGTTTCAAAAGATAGTCAAATACACCGATACGGATCCCTTCACTGGCGTATTCAAATTCATCGTGGCCGGAGAGTATCAGTATTTTAATCTGAGGATACTTTTTTAAAACCAAACGGCTGCATGCCAGGCCGTCCATACTGGGCATCCTCACATCCATAAATACAATATCCGGCTGAAGTTCATCGATCATTTCACGCCCCATTCTTGCAGAACTGGCTTCACCCACAATATGAAGGCCAATCTCCTCCCAGTCAATACACCTGATGACCATCTGCCTTACCAGTTTCTCATCATCAATCACCAAAACCTTCAGCATTGCTCCTCACCTTCCTTCTTTGGTATCCGTACAGTTATCACTGTCCCCTTCCCTGCCTGGCTTTTTATGTTTACCAGCTCCTGATTTTCATGCTGATAGTAAAGACTGACGCGCTGAATTGTACCAAACAGTCCAAAACGTCTGCCTGGATTCTCTGATGTCTTGTTCAAAATCTCGTTTAGTTTTTCCGGTTCCATGCCTACACCGTCATCTTCCACCTCCAGTCTCACATAATCTCCGTCATCCTTTGCCCGGACAGTGATCGTACCCTGAAGCTCATGCTCCCGGAATCCGTGGTAAATGGCGTTTTCAACCAGCGGCTGCAAAATAAGCTTGATCATTTTATATGGTTTCACACTTTCATCCACATCATAAACAACATCAAATACGTCATCATAGCGGAAGGACTGAATGATGAGATAATTTTCCACAATATTCAGTTCCTCCATTACTGTAATGATCTCTTGTCCTTTATGAAGACTGTTGCGGTAATATTGTCCTAATGCCTGCATCATAGTATAGACATCGTCAGTCCTTCCCATCATGGCCAGTGCACAGACGGAATCAAATGTATTATAGAGAAAATGTGGTTTTATCTGTGCCTGAAGCAGTGCCAATTCATATTTTCTGCGTGTCCTCTGCTCTTCTACCTTCTGGGACATCAATTCTTCAGTCTCCTCCAGCATTTGATTATAATGCTGCTGAAGATTATCCATTTCCTGATTTGTCTCAATGACAGGTACTCTTTCCATCTTTCCTTCTTTTACATGTTCCATAGAGTTTAAAATGTTCAGAAGAGGATTGGTGATCCTCTGGGTGATAAAAGATGCGCCGAACACGCACATAGCCATGCCGAACATCATAAGCAATACCGTAAATACCGTATATTGCTGCATTAGGGAAAGGGTTTTACTTCTTGGGACAGCGCCTACAATACTCCAGGCTTCATTTTCAGGTATCATTACTCCTGCTTTGTATTTCTTCCCTTCTTTGCTGACCACCTTATATGATTCTTCTCCTGACTTCATTGCTTCTTCTGTGACAAGTTCCTCCAGCCAAGCCCCCTGGGAAGAGGATACAATAGGTCTTCCCTCTTTATCCAGAATTGCCACTTCCATCCCGGTCTGGGCAGACACAGAATCAAAAGTCTCCATGATCCGTCCCGCTGAAATGTTCATGGCCAGTACCCCCATGGCATCCAGATTGTCCAGATTCCGGATCAGCCTTACAAAGGATATAATCTGCTGATACTCATCCAGATACGTCTGGTAGGAAAAAATAACAGGTCCGGATGAACTGGATTCTTGTTTTTTCAAGGCAGACTGGTACAGAGAAGTATCCTCCAGATGTGTACGGATCGCCTCTATCTCATATATATTTCCGGCTATATAAGATTCCCCTTCGTTGTCAAACAGATAAATGGATGATACCCCGTCACAGCAGGCAGCCATCTGGATGACTGATTCCTGAAGGGCCATTTTATCTTCATATCCCACAGGCGTATCCATCTGAAGTGCTTCTTGTATCACATCGTTAAAAGCTATTGCCTTGGAATAATCATTCACATTTTTAATCAGTGATTCCATATTGCTCTCTACCACCTGAAGTCCATATTCCAGCGTATTATTTTCAGAAGTGGATATCAGCCTGCGGGCTGTCGCTATATAAAACACTGTGCATAAAATAAATATGACCAGAAAGAGCAGCACATAATAATATTTTATCTGTTCTGAAAAAGTCATTTTATTAAATCTCTTTTTCAATGATATCCCTCCTGATCAATATGACTTCCCAGAAACTTTGCAAATTCCTGTCCGTTCAGCTTACCTTCAAACAGCTGCGAGCAGGTATTCAGCCATATCTCCGCCTTATCCGGCCACATAAGCGTGTCCCAGGCAACACCGCCCTTTGTTTTGTCACTGTATAGATCGAGTATCTTTTGATCCGCCGCACTGATCTCTGCTCTCTCGTCGCCCTTATCAAGGTTAAAGGTTGCATTCTGAGGCTGACAGCAGCTTAACTCATACCCCAGCCAGGCGGCAATATTTGCAGCTGTCTCAGGATATTTCGTTTCCGATGATACCATCCACCCATTAATGGCACCGCCATGATAATCCCCTGACTCACGTGCTCCGGGCACTGCAGGCATTTTAGCCACCTCCAGTTTATCACCCAGCCGTTCTTCCGCAGCACTGGTATACCAGCTTCCTATATAAATCATGGCTGCATCTCCGTTTAAAAACATTTCCTCTGCTTCGCTGGATGCAAGCTGATACATATTAGAGCAAAACACATCTGCAGAGACAAGATCTGATGTGAGCTGTGCGGCCTGGGCCAATATATGATTATCCAGACTTTGCTTTCCTTTCGCCATATCGTTATACAGGGAAGCCCCTCCAAGCTGTATGGTGAAATTATTGATCCATTGCTGCCCATGCCATTTATTCAGCATTCCACAAGCAACAGGCTCAATGCCGGCTTTGCGGAAACGCCGGCTTACCTCGATCAATTCCTCATATGTATCGGGAATCTTCACACCGGCCTGATCGAACAATTCTTTGTTACAGTACAAAACTCCAGTCCAATAGGTAAAACAAATTCCATATAGATGCTTATCAAAAATAAAGTTTTCCTGCATTTCCATATTCATATGATCAAAATAAGAATCCTCCAGATAGTCGTCTAAAGCCAGCAGCTTACCTGCTTTTACAAAAGGCTCTGAAAATCCCGCCCCATATCCAAACATAATATCCGGCAATTCATCAGACGCCATTAACACTCTGATTTTACTTTTATATGTCTGATTGTCATACACTTCCTGGACTAATTCCACATTTGGAAATGCTTTTGGGAAATCATTTTTTAAAATCTCCTTCAAGAACCGTGCAGATGCGTCTGTGTCCGTATCACCATAATAATGAAGAATCCTGATGGTGATTTTATCATCTGCTTCATTACCGGCAAATACAGTTGTCTCTGAAAATAAAATACATATTATAATTATTACCCCTATAAGCCCGGACAACTTTTTCATCATATGATACCTCCGCCTTTCCTTTCTCAAACTTTTCCATTTTGTTGAAATATACCAAAAAAAGGCGGAATTGTACATGGAAACGTTTTACCAATTCGTATAAAATTATTACTATATTTAAATGCCGGCTTGATTTATATCAGAATCGTGATATTTTTATACATAGGATGTCAGGGTCAAAAGGGAGCCGGGCAGGCGCAGTCCTCTCCGGACAGACTTGGTGTCCCGGATTCCCTCACTTAGATTCAAGCAGTATTTTCATGGACTTTTAGGCTGTGAAATTAGAATTGGAAGGTCATCTTAACGTTTTTTTTGATTTGATAGTATATGGCAACCGCTGGTTGCACAAAGATACAGCCCGTTATATGGTATACAAGAGGAAAATCTGGTACTGTTTATACATAAAACCTAAGGAGGAAAACAAATGAATTTTGCAGAAAAAATTTTCGCTCTGCGGAAAAGCAGAAATTTAACACAGGAACAGTTAGCTGAACAGCTCAATGTTTCAAGGCAGTCTATATCAAAATGGGAATCAGGACAGGCCGTACCGGAATTAGAAAAAGTGGTTGCTATGAGTCAGATATTTGATGTTACTATAGACTATCTTTTAAAGCCTTCAGAAATTGATGAACTGTCTGTGAAAACAGAAATTTTGGAGAAACAACAGCAGCAACTCCTAAACAGAGAACAAAAACGGAACAAGCTCATTCGATGCAGCTTGTATTCTTTAGGAATATATCTGTTGTTTTTTGTAGTATATATGATTGGTCACTTTTACTTCGAAATCTGGAATCCGTCTGTCATTCTTGCTGAGTTTTTGATTGCCACAGCAATCACAATATTCATCTGGGTAAACATATGGTTTAAAAAGAAAGATTGACTGTAGATTTTAGATACATCTGAGAAATACTGTATATTGGCATAACGGGCCGGGGTGTATTGTTGCACCCCGGCTCATTACGGTAATAAATGATTTATTTCTATTATGTCAATTACATTTTAGAAAATCTATTTTCAAAATCTATTAATATCCGGACATTCCCCGGAATTACATCCTGCACAAGTGTCATTTGGGGCACATAAGCAGCAGGCAAGCCCACATCTTGCAATTCCCATTTCTCTCTTCATAAACGTATTCCTCCACAATTCTATATTGTCTTTTGTTTTTCATTCCTGGTTTGGAAATAATATGCCTTGCGCTTGGGCACCAAAGTTAGTCTGTGCTTTTGTGTCTTTCTACTCCTCCGTCGGGTATTCTTTATCTTTCCAATACCACCATTTCAGCTTTTCCGGATCATGCTGCAAATTGATGTTTTGCTATCTCATCCAACTGCCTTGCTATAAGCTTAAAATCTTGATTCAAGTCCAAGGTTTTTACACTGATTCTGTTGCCGCTTATCCGGAACTCACAATCCGGTGTGATGGTTTCTTGTGTTTTTGCGTATAGCAGCATACCTGATACCTTTCCGGTATTATAGGTATCCTGGTTCTTTACATACGTAAAAATCTGATACAGATTATTTGAATGCAGAGTAAAGTTGTCATATCTGTTCTGCATAGAATGGCTGTAATATTTTGTGTCAATGATAAGGATATCTTCCTTTAGCCGGAGCATAATGTCTGTCTGCATAACCGGAAGGAATTTAAGCATACTTTCATCCGTCTCTCCGTCCACATTCCACTTTACCTGTGCAGGTTTCACCTCATTCAAATATGTATGGTGCTGCTTGTAATATTCCAGAACAAAACGTTCAAACAGCCGGGCCATATGGCGGTCTGAAAAACCTTCCATCCTGTAGTTTCCCTTCCCGGTTGTCTGGAGCAGATTGTCCAGTACAAAAAAACAAATATTCAACAGCATCTCATAATTCTTATTATTTCTTTGGAATTTCAGCATATTCCATCTGATTGTTGTCGGATCCACTGCATCTACTGTATCAAAAAACAGCATTGTTTTTTTTAATTCAGCTCTGCATTTTGCTTTCACAGATGTATCTTTTATAAGCACCAATGCTGTTGTTTTCAAAATCTGATTGAATATATTGTTCTGTGAAAGCTCATCATATTCACAGTCCAGGATCGGCTTATGCTGTATTTTATTTTTGATGGTTCCCTGTATGTCAAGCTTGCCCCGCAGCACAGACAAATTCTCATTCTTTGTGATATATTCCTTATGCAATCCCTGCTTTAACTGCTGCGAAATCCCTTTTGCAAGTATCGCCGCAAACAAATCCTGTACCTTATCAAACTCTTCAGAGGCAATTTTTTCATAGTTTGTGTGCTTTAATACCTGAAAAGCGTAGGTGAGCATGTAGTAAATATTTTTAATAAAAATGCCTTTGTCATTAGTCATTGAACACACCACTTAATGAATTTTCCCAGTGCTGCACTTTCTGTTTATCATCAAACCAATATTCCTGCAGCATGGGAATAATATCGTAATAAACCACTTCCTTCATCCATTCCTCAGAACAAGTGCTCTGACCGCAAAAATAACTGTGGCCGATGCAAAAGCCTTCCCCAAGGGAATCGTCATTTTTTATCTCCCGGTTGAGTTGGGCTATTCTCTCAATCAAGGCATCAAAGGTTTCATTATGAAAATCTGACTGATATTTCCTGAACCCTTCAGAGCTGAAGCCAGGTTTCATTTCAAAAAAACTAAAACGCCGTCTGAGCGCATAATCTATCATAGCCAGACTCCTGTCCGCTGTATTCATCATTCCTATAATATACAGATTTTCAGGTACACTGAAGGCAGTACCGCTGTAAGCTAATGTTGCTTTTGTACCACGGTAATCTTTTTCTATCAGCATAAGCAGCTCTCCGAAAATTTTACTCATATTGCCCCGATTAATCTCATCGATAATGAAAAAGTAATCTTGATTCGGATGGTTTTCCGCCTTCATACAAAACTGATAAAAAACACCCTTAGTTAGCTTAAATCCATCTTCTTTAGGCTTATATCCCATAATAAAATCTTCATAGGAATAATTCTGATGAAACTGTATAAATTCAATCCTTGAATCATCTTTCTGCCCCATAATAGAATATGCGAGACGCCTTGCCGCATAGGTCTTGCCCACACCAGGGGCACCCTGCAGAATAAGATTCTTTTTATTTTTCAATAAGGATACCAGGACATTGTAACTGTCTTCCGCCATGTAAACCTCATTGAGAAAATTCTTTTTTGAATATAAGTCTGCCGATTCTGTCTGCTGTATGATTGGATTTAATTCACGGATAACATCCATGATAAAATCATATTCTCCTTTCGTCAGCTTAAACAAACTGCCCTGTGGCGAAACGAAATATTCCATATGTGCAAGCTCCGGAAATCCTTTTAACACCAAGTAATCTACCGGAACTGCCAGTCCTTCTGTCTTTTCAAAGTACAGATTCTTCCCGTCATTCTCCTTGGAAATCTTAGCAAGAGCCACCACCTGTTTTACAGGATAAGACTCATATCCTATTACAAGATCACCTGCTTTTGCATCCAAAAAATTCTGGAACACACGTCGTTTGTTGCCATTGTTATTGTAAAGAGTATAGCTTTGTTCATCACCGATTTTCATATCTGCAAAGCTCCATATATTTGGATTTGCATTCAGCCACCAGTAATTAGAGGAGTTTCTGTCCAGCACTTCATTAGCATAAAGCCTTATATCTGTCATATCTATCTGGTCCAGAGCTTCACTTAACTCGTCCCGTAATTTCCATATAAAGTTTCCCTTTTCACCCTTACCAGCCTCATGTCCCAGGTACAAAACCGGCCACCATTTAGAGCGCTGGGAATCCTGCTGTGTCATAACCGGACAGCCGGTCTTTTCAGCCACACGCTTTGCCAGCGAGGAGGAACCGGAATTATAAAAATTCATTGTTTCTCCGTATTTCACTGACAACTGTGTACAGGTTGCCGCGCCGCCATAGTCTTTCATCCGTTTCATGATCTCAAGACTGCTTTGTGTAAATACTCCTTTATCATTGAGCAGACCTAGCCAGTCTGCTACTTCCAGCTCGGGAGAATAATCCACAGGAAACCATTCTATATTATTATTTGCCTTTCCATAATAACGGCTTATAAAAAAACAAACATCAATTGTCATTGTTTTATAGTTTTCATCAGGATAACATTCAGGTGTTCTAGCGCTTTGGAACATCTGAATTAACTCCTCATCCCTTGACAATTCTTTGCAGATTTCGTCATAAAGCTTCATTCCTCCCTCTACATTGAAGACAGATGCCCCCTTCTTAGGGATGAAATCACTTTGTAATAATTGGGCTGCTGCCCTGCATTCCGAATATTTATAGATATAATATTTATCCGGATATCTCAGCCACAAATATGTAGTAACAGCATTGGGTGTCTGATAATGCTGCCGCCATGTTCCGTCGTCATACTTAAGTCTTAATTCCTCAGCATCTGACTGGAACTTTTCAATACGTTCCCCAAGGCTTTTGCCCTCATCATACAGGGAAATAAACATGGCACGGACAGCTTCTGCATCTGCTTCAGCAAAGGATTTGATCATTCCCCGGGGATAGTTATTCATATTTGCCAGCAGATTTAAGGTTTTGTCTGTAGCAGACATAAACATTCTCAGAAAATCCGGGGTATTGATGTCCCAGTAATCCTGGAAATGCTTTACAGCCTCCCACTTATATTTTTCATCGTTCCAGTGGGATGGAAAATATTCTTTATAAGCAGCTATAATATCTGCCAGAACAGCTTTCTTAAGCATATGCCCTCCTTTTACAGGCAGAAAACCAGTGCCTGTGATGACCAAATTATTATTCATTCCGGTATAACCCGGTATATAAGATTTCGGGCCTTAAACCAGCAGCAGCCTTCTTTAATATCCTCAACACTCACGTCTTCTTTATCTGCAAAACAGATATATCCATTATTGATCAGCAATGTTGCTCCAAACCAATAGGGATCTCTTTCCATTGGATTGCGTGAAGCGGTATCATATGTAAGTTCTCCGGAAAACAACATTTCAATCTTACATCCCCAAGTGCCCTCAAAAAGAATCCTCAAAGTTCCGTTTTCTTCGTTCTGCTCCTGTATATATGCGTCATGAAAACCGCCGGACACACACATTAGATTCTCTATATCCTTTTCTGTGGAAATACTATTATATTCTTCAAAACGGCAGGCAGCGTCCATCTCCAGAAACTTCTCCGGGACAGTTCCATTTTCCGCCATAGAAAGAATCTCTTCTTTGCTTACAGTATTCACTTCTCCAAATCCAGAATCCTCATCCATATTCCAATCATCATGACTGTAATCTGTTATGAGGATCAAGGGCTCCAGATATTCATTTTTCCTGTCAAACACATATTGCTTTATTAAAGCCGTTTTCTCCTGATTAAGTACAATATAAAAACGGCTGTAAATCTCTTCCGTATATTTCCCATAATCGTCTGCTGCGCTAATGTTATTGTAATGGGCAAAGACGGCTGATGTATAATACTTACCGCCGCCCAGGCGTATTATTGCATACATAGATGAACTGCACCACCTTTCATTTGGTGAAATTGAGTTATGATCCACTCTTTATTTTTGTGCGGGACTTATTTGCTTAAATCGGATGCTTTTATTATAGCCTAATATTTATAAAAAAGCACTTCCTTTCATCAAAGTCATACTGACAATCATTTGACATTTATACCACAAATGTTATAATATTTATATTACATTTGTAAGATATCAGGAGGGATTTGTAATGACAAAACTGCCGCAAATTTCAGAAGCAGAATTTGAAGTGATGAAAATTGTATGGAAATATGCTCCTATTAACACAAATGAGATCACAGAGCGATTAGTGCAAACCACCTCATGGCGCCCTAAGACAATACAAACTCTAATTAAACGCTTAGTGACCAAGGGTGTTCTTGCCTACGAAAAACAGAGCAGGGTGTTTGTTTATACGCCGTTAGTAAAGGAAAGTGAATATATCAACCAGGAAAGTAATTCCTTTCTGGGCCGTTATTACGATGGAGACATTACTGCTATGCTGTCTTCCTATATAGAAAATGACAGACTGTCTGAAACAGAAATAGATACGCTCCGCGCCCTTCTTTCCAAGAGGTCAGAGAAGGGCGGTAATTGACATGGGAAATTTTATGATATGCTTTTTGATATGTAATATTTTTATCTGCGGTATCATCGGACTTCTCTTAATAGTCAAACGGCTATTTAAAAATAATCTGTCCGGCCGGCTGCACTATAATCTGTGGTTTGTCCTGCTTGGATTGCTGGCAGTTCCATTTCTGCCCTTCCACTTCACCGGATTACCTCAAATATTACTGTGGTTCCAGTCCTTGGGTGGGTTTTCTCTGTCAGATGCGGGAGCTGTTATGAGTGAAACAACTGTAGAAACTCTAACCGGAAATACAAACTGGATAAATGATTTTACACTTTCTGTAAACAGCAGAGCACCTGGTGTTACCGGATATCTTTTAGCAGGAATATGGTTAGCAGGAATTCTGGCAATGATTTTGCTAGTGATCAAGTCCTATTTGCGGCTGCATAATCTTAAACAATCTGCACTCCCCGTTCAAAATCCTAACGTCCGCAGATTATATGAGCAATGTCTGAAAGAGATTGGTATTGTAAGAGAAATACAAGTTTACAGCACAGTATTTTTGAAATCCCCCATCATAGTTGGACTTCTGAAACCACGCATTTATCTGCCAATCCACTTAATCTCCGATCACAAAGAATCGGAGATGAAATACATGCTGCTGCACGAACTACAGCACTACAAGCATAAAGATCCCTTTGCCAGCTGTCTTATGAACCTGGCAGGAATTATTTACTGGTTCAATCCCCTCGTGTGGTACTCTCTGAGAGAAATGCGCAATGACAGAGAAGTTGCCTGCGACACTTCCGTTCTGAATATGCTTGACGAAAATGCTTATGAAGATTATGGAAATACGCTGATTAATTTTGCAGAAAAGGTATCCTTTACTCCTTTCCCATTTTCCGCCGGCCTTGGAGGAAGCATGAAACAGATGAAACGAAGGATTATCAATATCGCCTCCTATGAGAAACCATCCTTGATGAAAAGACTAAAAAGCATCACCATTTTTATCCTGACAGCGATTCTTCTCATAGGACTTGCTCCTTTTATCTCTACATACGCAGCAGATAATCTCCACTACCAGTGGGATTCTTCTGCCGAGGAAATTACAAATATAGATCTGTCCTCTTATTTCAGAGAATACGAAGGCAGCTTTGTTTTATATGATACAGAAAAGGATTCATGGAAAATTTATGATGAGGAGCATGCACTCCTGAGAGTGGCACCGGACTCTACTTACAAAATATATGACGCCCTGTTCGGACTGGAGGAAGGTGTCATTACCCCTGATAATACATTCATGGAATGGAACGGAGAAACCTTTCCAATTGAATTATGGAATGGAGATCAGACCTTGCAGACTGCCATGCCGGCCTCTGTAAACTGGTATTTTCAGCATCTTGATGAGCAGCTTGGTACTGGTATTATTTCTGACTATATCAAGGAAATCGGATATGGCAACGAAAATATAAACGATGATCTGTCATCTTACTGGATGGAATCGGCTCTGAAAATTTCTCCTGTGGAGCAAGTGAAACTATTAACTGACCTGTACCAAAATAATTTTGCCTTTGCTCTTGAAAACGTACAGGCAGTCAAAGATGCCATCTTTCTTTCCGCTTCTGGCTCAGACTCTCTTTACGGGAAAACAGGAACAGGGTGTATAGACGGCCGGAACATGAACGGATGGTTTGTTGGCTATGTAGAAAGTATAGATACTACGTATATATTCGCCACCAATATACGCTCTAATGCCAATGCCGACGGGAAGCAGGCTTCAGAAATCACCTTGTCTGTCTTAAATGATCTGAATATCTTTCAAAACAAAATGGGCAAGTCCACTTGAACTCCTTGATCCCCTCACTCACAAGGGACTTATACACTTTGTGCTCCAATGTGCAGCTGGAAAACAGCCTTCCGCTGCACATTGTGTGCATTTCCTGAAGAGCTTTCTGCTGCCCATTGTGTCTATTCCCCGGAGGGCTTTCTGCTGCCCATTGTATCTATTCCCCGGAGGGCTTTCTTCTTCGTTTTCCTTTAGTCATGATCAGATTATTTCTTACCGTAAGAGTTATCTACAAACCGATACTGATACTTGGGTATGTCATTAATCCCGCCGTTTAAAATTTCATTGCCCAAATACTGAAAACTGCCATCTTCTGCAAACTGAATCTTCAATTCATGTGTGATTACCCCATCGTCACAGATGATCATATCGCGTACAGCCTCAACTGTTAATGTGATTGTTCCATCTGCATTTTTCTTTTCATCGATAACTTCCGGCAAAGAGGTGCTGAAAAATGTGGGAGCATAATTCATGCAGCCTAACCTTGTCCACCTATAAGTTCCATACTCTTTATCAAACACAGCCCACTCCCTGATCTGTTCAGCAGAAACCGGAAAATACTCCATGATCAAACTCTCAAATTCTTCTGCCGGGATACCGTTGGGATAATCCTCAGCATCCATTCGTTCTCCATATTTCATTTTATACAGATACTCATACATTCCATTATAGTCCAACTCACTCATGGTTTCTGTATTCCAATTGGAGCATAAGATATTGTTCCCCTGATACCCCAACGGAAGCACACACTGCTTTGATAATTCACGTTGTCTCTCTGTCAAGGGCTTTACTCTCACCATGCTGCTTCCGTCCATCATTTCTGTAACTTCCGGGTATTCCGGCATACATAATTGATAGCAGAACCACCCCTTGTCTGTATATTTCCATTCCTTAAACCGAGTATAAGAAAGGTACGTTATTTCCGGCTGATTCTTTTGATCCCAGGCAGCACCAACAGCCAACAGATACATATCTGTTCCGTCAAAAACATACTCCATTCTCCCGATTCCACCGTTGGAATATACTTGATACATTAAGGCCGTTCCTTTCTTTCCGTCTAAACAGGACTGCAAAAAGGTATCCATTTTTTCGTAATTTTCCATGACGGCATAGGTTTCTGAACTGGTCACAGGGTAGCCTGTCTCCTTGATCACGGCTTTCATCCGAAGCATAACTTCATGGGAAATCACCACATTGGAAGCACTTCCTTTGTCTGCAGATTTATAAATGTCTGCGATCATTCCCATGACCTCTCTGCAGTCTTTTTTAGCTTGTTCTCCGGCTTCTTCATCTACCGGAAGGTTATATCCTTTTTCTAACTGTTCTGCTGTTTTTTCTTCTTCGCTGACTATATGTTCCTCCAAATCCATATCTTCAGTACCTGTTTCATAAGAAATATTTTCCCTTTTTATGTCTTTTCCACAGACAGAAACAGAGCTGTTTACAAGCAGAAACAATATCAGCAGAATTCCTGTTTTACTATTATTCCCGGAAGGTATAATCCCATTAGATACATACTCCACACCTCCGTCCTTATTTTCTGTTAAGCCAGTTTTCCAAAACCGCTCTGTCTTTTTCCACAACATAACCGCTGCCTCCCCTTTCTTTTACATCCTCTGTCATACTGATCAATAAAATTGGCCGCTCTGCAGTTCTCTCTGTGGTAAAGGCAGCAAACCATCCAAGTTCTGTACCCGATGTATCCTCTATTGATGTTTTGATTTCCGCTGTTCCCGTTTTTCCCCCCAGAACCATGTCATCCCTGTGTGCTGCATATCCAGTCCCGTTTGGATCGTTTACTATCTTAATCATTCCCTCCAATATTCGATCAGCAGTTTCTGTTGAAAATGCATTGGGAATCCAATATCCGGAATTTGCTTCTTTCTCATAGACCAAATATGGATTAATGATACTGCCTTCATTACAAAAAGCAGAATATATGCAAGCCATATGTAACGGATTCATTAAAATCTGCCCCTGTCCATAGCCGCTGTCAGCCAATTGTATCTCACCTTCTATGTTTTCCGTATTGGAATACTGTGACTGTGCCATCTTAATCTCAAATGGCAATTCTTCATTAAATCCCAGCTCTGTCAAAAAGCTTTCCAGTTTTTCTGCACCAATCTTTAAACCGGCCTTTGCAAAGTAAATATTGTCGGAATATATCAAGGCATTCTCCAGGATAACAGGTTCATATTCATGAAGGGTAGTCACATAATAAGATCCCCAGGAAGAATCCTTCTGCCAGCTTAATCCTGTATTTCCGTAATCCTCTGCTGGATCGACCGCCCCTGACTCAAGACCGGCTGCAGCTGTAATAGGCTTAAAAGTAGAACCAGGGCACCACACTTGCCGAAAGCGGTTATACATTGGTTTATCCTCTGATTCATTTAAGGCAGCCCACTGCTCATCGGACAGACCCCGGATAAAATCATTGCTGTCATAGGATGGAGTGCTGACTAATGCCAGCACCTCACCTGTATAAGGATTCATTGCCACGGTACAGCTTTTGTCCTTTTGAAACTGCTCATAGATTGCTGTTTGGAGGTTAGCATCAATGGTTAACTGTACATCCTGCCCATTCTCTATATATTGGTAAGCAAGCACGATCTTCTCCTTTCCGGCTTCATCCGTAATATAAATTTTGCATCCATTCTGTCCCTTTAAAACCTTTTCAAACAGTCCCTCCATACCGCTTCTGCCTATTACACTATTGGCTGTGTATCCTTCCCCGGCACGCTCCTCCAAATCTTCTGCAGTAACACCCTGAACATATCCTGTCAAATGTGCAGCCGCCTTTCCCAACGGATACTCCCGCACCTCTATATCAGTGATCATAACTCCCGGAATCTCTAATAATTTTTTCTGACGCTCTTGTTCTTTTAGGACTTCCGCATCCGGGCTAAACGACAACAATTCTACTTCCTTTATCTTTGGTATTGTTTTAATCGGCACAAATGAATCCTCTGTTATCCATTTTGCCGACAATTTATTCTTGACCACCTGGGAATCAATCTCCAATAATTCGGCCACCTGCTGATATGCTTCTTCCTTTTCCGCAAATTTTCCGGAGACAATTCCAACTGAAGATGCCACTCCTGTACCTGCAAGTACACGGCCGTTCCGATCCAAAATTTGTCCTCTCCTTGCCTCTGAAACAGAAACTCTGACCTTATCTGTACTACGAAGCTGGGGGAAAATCAGGGAATCATCCCACACCAGCTCATACCCTTTTTCTCCTTTTATAAAATACGCTTCACTTTCAAAACTAATAATTCCGGCAACCGTATGCATAGACGTGTGATATTTCACACTCAGATTTCCTTCATCAAACTCCATGATTTTCACAATCATATCCTGCACTTCGATACCTTCATAAATAGACGAATTACGCTTTATAAAATCCTCCTGTTCAATACATCCGGATGCTTCCACATTCAGCATTTCATACATTTTTTCATACTCTGCATCTGGAATATAGGCCATATATGCCGCCAAAAGTTCCTTCGGTGTATCCCACGTATCATGTATCCGGCCCAAAACACCAGCATATAGGCCGCAGCCTATAGCAGCAATTCCCAAAAGTGCCCCGGCAATTTTAAGGCAACAATTTATCTTTTTTCTATGTTTCTTATTCTTTTTTATATTTTTCAATGAATATCTCTCCTTTTATTACATATGTAAGATTTTAACCCAAAAAAATTTCCTTTCCGAGGTTTGCTAATTTTGTGTATAGGTTTTATTGTTTAAATATTACATTGGTAAGAATTAAAAGTCAAGAGAATTATTTGTCTGCTCTCATTCTATGGGGGCTTTTTCATATTTTCTGCACCTGGGATAAATTGAACTCCTGGTTTTCTACTCTTGGTTTCCTACTCCT